>JACPCX010000088.1:0-21346 GCA_016184305.1 Candidatus Rokuibacteriota bacterium
CATTCCAGGGGCCTCACCGGTCCTCCTGAACGCCATGGAAGCGCTGAGCCTCATCGGCAACACGATCGGCCAGATCCGCGCCCTCACATCCGCCGATGCCGCCCGGCTCATGGCGAACCTGCGGCCCAAGCCCCAGCACACGGGAACTCCCGATTCGGCCCGCCGCGCCCTCATGGGCCAGCAGCAGGGGCAGGCCACGATGGACGCCGGCGTCGCCGAGCTCCGGGGGAATCGGGCGGGTGAGCGGCAGATCCTGGGCGGCGGCGAGAGCCTGCAGAAGCAGGTCCCGCTCATCCCGCAGGTGCAGCCGCGTGGCCCCTCCTGCTCGGGGCCCTATTGCTGATCCGGCCGGCCCCCGCGCCGCGAGGGGCGGGCCTCAGTACTGCCAGGAGAGGATCAGCGAGACGATATTCCGGTTGAACGAGAAGAGCGGCAGGTTCGAGCGGCTCACGATGCCCTGATATTCGACGGCCAGAGTGAAGCTGGCCGGCAGGGGCTGCTCGACACGGGCCACGTGGGTCTGCTCGGTGTCCACCCGCTCCCGCGTCCCCGGGTTGACCCGGGGCAGGATGCTGTGCGCGTGGGCGTAGTTCCGGTAGTGCACGTCGACGTCGTACTTGAGCCGCGTCTTGCCCCACGGGAGCGTGTACTGAGCGCCGGCGAGGAGCCGGTGCCCGTGGTACTTGAAGTTCCGCCCGTCAGCGTCCTCCACATCGAACTGGTAGCCGAGCCGTATCAGGTGTCGGTCCCCGGCGAAGCGCAGGACGTGCAGCATGCCCGCCATCCAGTTCTTCGCGTCGCGGACCTCTTCCGGCAGGACGTTGGAGTCGTTGGAGAACTCCTTGGTCTGCAGGCGCAGCTGCAGCGCGGTCAGGTGGGTGGCGTCCTCCACCAGCATGGCGTTCGCGGTGGCGGTGTGCCGCTGGAGGAACTCGTCGTCGTCGAGCGTCAGGTAGTCGTAGGCGTACTGAAGCCCCAGCTGGTAGGGCATGGGCCCCACCGCGGCCCGGTAGAAGCCGGCGAGAGAGCCCAGGTGGTCCTGCACGTTGAAGCCCGGCAAGTCGTTGTACACGGTCTGGAAGAAGGAGTAGGAGACCGTGGCCTCCCACGGCCCGCTCCGGAGCCAGGCGTACTCGAGCCTCAGCCCGAAGATCTCGCCGACCGTGTCGCGCCGGTGGTGCCGCGCCGCCTCCGCGTCCGGATCGTGGCTCGGCTCCGGCTGCACGGGCGCATTGCTGTCATAGGTGAAGCCGGCGCGCAGCTCGGCGCGGAGGCGCCGCTCGCCCTCGCGGGCCGCCAGCACGGTGTCGCGGAAGCGCTCGGCGGGCCCGGTGAGCGGCGAGGCGGGTAGCGCCGTGAGGGCGGCCTCCACCTCGGTGGCGGCCTCGGCCCTCCGCCCGAGGCCCGCGAGCGCGAGCCCGGCGTAGAAGCGCGCGAGCTGCTGGATCCCGGGATCCGCCGAGGCCCCGGCACGCAGCGCCTCCAGCGCCCCCTGGTAGTTGCCCTGCCGGTAGCGGATGAAGCCCACGTAGTACCCGACGCCGTCGGTGCGCGGCTCCGCGTTGAACACGCGGGTGAGCGGGTCCTCCGCCCGGTCGTACTGCCTCGCGGCGAAGTGGGCGACCCCAAGCTGGAACAGCACGGCGAGGTCGTCGGGCGCCTTGGCGCGTGCCTTCTCGAGGGGCGCGATCGCCGCCTCGGGCTTCTGCTGGGCCATGAGGACGAGGCCGGTGTAGTAGAGCCCTTCCAGGTTGTCGGGGTCCTGGGCCAGCGCCTCCCGCAGGCTCGCGAGCGCGTCGTCGTAGCGTCTGTCCTCGTAGGCGAGGATGGCCTGCGCCACGATGACGTCGGCTTCGGACTGCTGGGCGCGGGCGGGCGCCGCCACGAGCGCGAGGCCGGCGACGGCGAGGGCCACCACGAGGCAGGCGGAGGGCATCAGACCGCGGACCCCTCCTGTCCTTCGCTGTGTGCCTGGATAACCCATCAGGCTTCCCTTCTAGCAGAAGTGCGGCGGCGCTGTCCAGGGAAAGCGGCGGTCAGCCCCGCCCAAGCGCGCGCAGGTGGCGGACAAGCCCTTGCACTTGCTCCTCCGACAGGTGGAACCCGAAGGCCGGCATGCCGGGCATCCCGATCGTCGCTCCCCCGTTTCTGATCAGCGCGTGCAGGTACTCGTCGGACATGCCGTTCGTGACGCGCGGGTCGGCGAGGTTGCCCGGCCGGATCAGCAGGAGCGTCGCCCGCCAGGAGCCCTGACCGTTGGCCCCGTGGCAGCTGGCGCAGTGGGTGAGGTACAGGCGCTGGGCGGGCGTCGCCGTCCTCGGGATCGGGTGGGGCAGCACGAGCGAGGCCGCGAGGCTTCCGGCCGCCAGTAGCGCCGCCGGCCCCGCGATGATCAGGAGCCACTTCCGTTTCATCGGGATGAGCCTATCATGCCGGCCGCTGCCGGGCGCCCGTGCCCAGCTCGAGTAGCGTCTGACTGAGCCGCGCGTCCTCGAGGAGCGCCGGGCCCGGGCCGGTCAGCGCCACCTGCCCGGCTTCCAGCAGATAGGCTCGCGTGGCGAGCCGCAAGAGCCGGCGGACGTGCTGCCCGGCTGCCAGGATCGTGATCCCCTCCGAGGTGATGGCGTGGACAGCCTGGCAGAAGCGGTCGGTGACGCTGCGCGCGAGCCCGAGGAAGGGATCGTCGAGGCAGAGCAGGCGAGGCCGGGCCATGAGGCCGCGCGCCAGCGCCAGCATTTGCTGCTCGCCTCCCGAGAGCAGCCGCGCCGGCGCGCTGTGCTTGTCCTGCAGGATCGGGAAGAGGCGCAGGATGGTGCGCAGTGTCTCCTCGCGGCGCGCGCGGGGCCCCGGGAGGAAGGCGCCCAGTTCCAGGTTCTCCCTCACCGACAGCGGGCCGAAGAGGCGGCGCCCTTCGGGGATGAGGGTGAGGCCCCGGGCGGCGATGGCGTAGGGGGGCAGCCCGTCGATGCGCTCGCCGTCCAGGTTGATCTCCCCGCTCGTCACCGGCAGGAGGCCGGCGAGCGCGTTCAGCAGCGTGGACTTCCCGGCGCCGTTGGGGCCGACCAGCGCGACGAACTCGCCCGCGCGCACCTCCAGCGAGAGGCCGCGCAGCACGGTCAGATCGTCGTAGCCCGCGTGGACGTCCCGGACGGTCAGCAGGAGCGGGGCGCTCACCCTAACGCTCCTCCTCGCCCAGATAGGCGGCGGCGACCCGTGGCGAGGCCAGCACGGCTGGCGGCGGCCCGTCCACCACGATCTGGCCCTGATCGAGGACGAGCATGCGGTCGGCCACCTGCGCGAGCAGGCCGAAGGAGTGCTCCACGGCGAAGATGGTCATGCCGCGCTCGCGCAGGCGGGCGTAGAAGAGCACCACCTCCTCGCGCCCCTTCGGCGACAGCCCCGAGGCCAGCTCGTCCAGCAGGAGCAGCGCCGGCCGGCTCGAGAGCGCCACGGCCAGCTCGAGCCGCTTCATCTCGCCGAGAGACAGGGCCGCGGCGCGCGCGCCGGCCTTGTCCGCGAGCCCGACGAGCCCCAGCAACCGCTCCGCCTCGGCGCGGCGGTCGGCCGCCCGCCGATAGCGGTGGCGGGTCCGGAAGGTCACACCCACCAGGACGCTGTCGAGCACGCTGAGCCCCGCGAAGGGGCGCGGGATCTGGAAGGTGCGGCCGATGCCGAGCCGTCCGGCCACCCACGGCGGTCCGCCCGTGATGCGCTGCCCGCGGAACCACACCTCCCCCGAGGTGGGGCGCAGGAGCCCCCCGAGGACGTTGAAGAGCGTGGACTTCCCCGAGCCGTTGGGCCCGAGGAGCCCCACCACCTCGCGCTCCTCGATGGCCACGTCCACACCGCGGAGCGCGGAGAGTCCGCCGAAGGCCACGCTGACGCCGCGCCCCTCAAGGATGGGCACGGCGCCCGCCCCTCCGGAGGCCGGCGAGGCCCCCGGGCAGATAGAGGATGACGGCGATGAGCGCCAGCGCGTAGCCGACCTGGTGCAGGGCGGGCAGGAGCGGGTGCAGCACGAGCTCGCTCAGCAGGTACAGCGCGATGGCGGCGGCGGCGGGGCCCAGGAGCGTGTGGAGCCCCCCGAAGGTGGCCATGACCAGCGGCAGGATCGAGTAGTGGCGGCTGAAGACAAGATCGGGCTCCACCACGCGCACCACGTGGGCGTAGAGGCCGCCGCAGAGTGCGGTGACCAGACCCGAGAGCGCGAACGCGAGCAGCGTCCAGGGCAGGGGGCGCAGCCCCAGCAGGCTGGCACGCTCCTCCTCCTCGCGCAGCGCAGCGAAGGCCAGCCCCACGCGGCTCTGGCGAATCAGCGCGAAGAGCCCGAGTGCCGCGCCCAGCAGCGCCAGCGCGAGATAGTACGCCCCCGCCCGCCCCTCCGTGATCGGGCGGGGCAGCCAGGGGAGCACGGGCAGGGCGGGGATGCCGGCGAGACCCGCGCCGCCGCCCGTCACCTCGCTCCAACTGAGCGCGAGCCCGCGCAGGAGCTCGGCGCAGGCCAGAGTGCCCAGCGCGAGATAGGCGCCCCGGAGCCTGGTGGAGAGGAGCCCGACCCCCGCGGCGCCCGCGGCGCCCGCGAGCCCGCCGAGGGCGATGGCGGCCCACGGCGAGAGCCCGCCGAGAGAGGCCAGCGCCGCGCCGTAGGCACCCAGTCCGAAGAACGCGGCGTGCCCGAAGGAGATCGGCCCCGCATAGGCCAGCAGGTTCCACGCCGAGGCCACGGCGGCGAGAAGAAAAGCCGTGGAGAGCAGAAAAAGATAGTACGGGTGAAATCCAAGGGCCGGGGGCACGGCGGCGAGCACGCCCACGCCGAGGAGCGCCGCGAGCCCGCTGCGCATCAGTGCGCGTGCCCGCGGGCGAGGCCGCCCGAGCGGGCCAGGAGGGAGCCCAGCAGCATGAGGGCCACGACAGGCTCGCGCCACCCCGGTCCCCACCCCGTGACCGTGAGCGCCTCGATCATCCCCAGGAGCAACCCGGCCAGCAGCACGCTCCTGAGGTGTCCGACGCCGGCCCAGATGCTGAGGACGATGGCCATGAGGGTCAGCTCCACGCCCGCCGCCGGGTGGACGTAGTGGAGCGTCGCGAAGAGGACGCCCGTGGCCCCCGAGAGCCCGAGCGCCAGGAGAAAGGTGCTGCGCCGGGCGCCGTCCACGTTGATGCCGACGAGCGCGGCGGCCTGGGGGTCGATGCTCGTGGCGCGGACGGCCTGGCCCCAGCGGTTGCGCGTGAGCGCGAGCCAGAGGAGCCCCACCACCGCGAGCGCCGCTGCCGCGGCCAGGACCCGGCCGCGATTGAGCGCGAGCGTGCCGAGCTGGAGGCTCGCGCCGAGGGTGCTCTCGGCGATCAACCGGTACTCGCCGCGCCAGATGGCGCGCATGACGGTCTGGAGCAGGAGCGACAGCCCGAAGGTGAGCACCAGGCTCGAGAGCTCCTTCGGCTCCGGGGTGCGCTTCAGGAGCCACTCCCACATGAGCGCCGCCGGCGCGAGCGCCAGCGCAGCCACGGGGAGGAGCAGGACGGGGGAGAGCCCCGCCGCGGCCCAGAGCGAGTAGCCGACGTAGCCGCCGAGAACGACCAGATCGCCGTGGGCCAGGTTCAGCGACCGGCTCACCCCGAGGATCATCGAGAAGCCGAGAGCCATCAGCGCGTAGAAGCATCCCAGCAGGGCGCCGGAGACGAGGGCCTGGACGAGCGAGGCCAGCGACAGGGTGGGAGCTCCTCGGGTGTCGTAGAATGGAAAACAGCCCTCCGGATGGTAGCGTCCGGAAAACCGAAGGTCAAGGAAAGTGCAGGGCGATCTGATGCCGAGACTCTACGTGGCGACGGTGGGGGACGGGCTGTTCAGGAGCGACGACCTCGGATCGAGCTGGACCAAGGAGCCGGGCCTCGCGCCAACGGCGCGGCTCTACTCCCTCTGCGCCGCATCGGGCGAGCTCCTGGTGGGCGGCGAGGGACGCATCTTCCGCTACGGCGAGCGCGCGTGGACCGAGCTCGCGCTGCCGGCGCCCGACACCCAGGTGTGGTCGCTCGCGGCGATGGATGGGGTCATCCTCGCCGGCACGCGGCCGCTGGGGCTCTTCCGCTCTGACGACGGCGGACGCCGCTGGGAGTCCCTGTCCTTTGCTCTGCCTCCAGGCGAGCCGCAGCCTCACACGCCCCGCATCACCGCGCTGCTGCCGAGCCCCTGGGTGGCCGGCGAGGTGTGGGCGGGGGTAGAGGTCGGGGGCGTCTTCGCCAGCGCCGACGGTGGCCGGAGCTGGAGCGCGGCGAACGAGGACATCCCGTCGCTGGACGTCCACGGGCTGGCCTGGTCCTCTGGCGGCATCCTGCTGGCGGCCACTCCTCGCGGTGTCGCCATGTGGCGGAGCGCGCGCTGGATGGAGGGCGTCTTCGAGCCCGGGGATCGCTACTGCCGCGCCCTGGCGACCCGCCCCGACAATCCCGGGATGCTCTACTGCGGCTTCGGCGATGGGCCGCCGGGCACGCGCGGGGAGATCGCGCTGTCCTCCGACGGGGGACGCTCCTGGCGCGCGTCGGGCATGCTGTCGGACACCGGCAGCACGATCTGGTCGGTGGCCACGGCGGCGGATGCGGCGGGCCTCGTGCTGGCGTGCTCCATCTCGGGGAAGGTGTTCGTGAGTCTCGACGGGTGCGCCTCCGCCAGGCCCATTCTCACGACGGGCTCCGAGACGCGCGCCGTCGCGTGCCTCGCCGAGTAGGACCGCCGGCGGCCCGGGCGCTCAGCGCCCGGGGTAGACGGCGGGAGCCGCGGCGCGCTCCCTTGGATAGACAACGACGTGACGGCCCCCCTGGATCTGGACGATCACGCGCTCGTAGAACAGCGGCTCGCCGCGCTCGTCGAACTTGACCCGTCCCAGCGGCGTCTCGAGATCCACCGCGGCCAGCGCGTCGCGGAGGCTCTCGCCCGTGATCGCCCTGCCCGCGCGCGCGAGTCCCTCCAGGGCGGCCAGAAGAGCGCGGGCGGCAGCATAGCCGTGCATGCTCAGCGGGACGGGCGGGCTCCCGAACCGCTTCGCGTAGGCGTCGATGAACGCCCGGGAGTCGGCGTCGCGGGCCAGGAGGTCGTGCCGTACAGCCCCTCGCTGGCCGGGCCGAGGTCGCGGATTACGTTCGGGAACTCCATGCCGAAGGCTCCCAGGAAGGCCCTGATCCGGATCCCCCCCTGCGTCATCTGGCGCACCAGGAGCAGGTGATCGGCGAAGAACGTGTCCGACAGGAGGACGTCGGCCCGCTGGTCGCGAACGCGCGCCAGGAGCGGGGTGAAGTCCGAGAGGCCGGGGCTGAACGGCTCGAAGACCACGACCCGGATCCCCGCGCGCTCGAAGAGGTCCTTCTGGCGGCGGGCGAGCTGCGAGGCCCCGGGCGTCTGCGAGTACAGGATGGCCACGCGCTCGGCCTTGAAGATCTCCTGGACGATGCCCGTCGTCACCCGGACATAGGCGTTGAGGCTCGAGATGCGGAAGAAGTGGCGGTTGCCGCGCTGGGTGAGCCGCTCGTCGAGGGAGGCCGTGGCCAGATAGGGGACGCGGGCCCGATCGGCGACCTCCCCGATGGGCCCCACCAGGCTGTCCACGTACCCGCCGATCAGCGCCACGGCCCGCTGGCGGCCCGTGAGCTCCTCGGCGGCCGCCAGCGCCCGCTCGGGTTTGCCCTCGTCGTCGCGGGAGATGAGCGAAACGGGACGGCCGCCGATTCCGCCGCGCGCGTTCTGCTCCTCGACAGCGAGGACGATGCCCTGGTGGATGCTCTGCCCCTGGAGTGCCAAGGCGCCGGTGCGCGGGTTGATCTCCCCGATGACGAGGGGCTCGGCGGCCCGGGCGGGCCAGGCGCCCGCCGCGCCCAGGCCGACCAGAAGCGCCAGGGCGGCGACGAGGGGCCCCATGACCGTCAGCGGATGACTTCTTCGGTTTTCGGGTCGAAGAAGTGGATGCGGTCGGGGACGAAGACGAGCCGGACCTTCTCGTGCGGGCGGGTCCGGACCATGGGCTCCACGCGCGCCACCACCGACTGCCCGGCCACGGTGGTGTTCAGCAGGATCTCGGCCCCCAGCGGCTCCACCACGTCCACCACCGCGTCGAAGGCGAAGTCGGGGGACTCGCCGCTCGACCCGACGCGCAGGTCCTCGGGCCTCACGCCGAGCGTGATGGTCTGGCCCTTGTAGGCCGCGAGCTTGCCGGCCTGCGCCGGTGGCACCTTGGTCTTGAACCCCGGGGCCTCGGCGTAGAGCGCGCCGCCGGTCTCGGCGATCGTGGTCGGGATGAAGTTCATGGCGGGGGAGCCGATGAAGCCCGCCACGAACCGGGTCTGCGGCTTGCTGTAGATCTCCATGGGCTCGCCCACCTGCTGCACCCAGCCGTCCTTCATGACGACCACCCGGCTGCCGAGGGTCATGGCCTCCACCTGGTCGTGGGTGACGTAGATGGCGGTCGTCTCGAGACGCTCGTGAAGCCGCTTGAGCTCCACGCGCATCTGCACGCGGAGCTTGGCGTCGAGATTGGACAGGGGCTCGTCGAACAGGAACACCTGCGGGTGCCGCACGATGGCCCGCCCGACGGCCACGCGCTGCCGCTGGCCGCCGGAGAGCTGCCGCGGCTTGCGCTTGAGCAGCTCCTGGATGCCGAGGATCTCCGCCGCATCCTGCACGCGCTTGGCGATCTCCGCCTTGGGGAACTTCCGCATCTTCAGGCCGAAGGCCATGTTGTCGTAGACGCTCATGTGCGGGTAGAGGGCGTAGTTCTGGAACACCATGGCGATGTCGCGGTCCTTGGGCGGCAGGTCGTTGACGATGCGGTCGCCGATCTGGATCTCGCCCGCGGTGATCTCCTCGAGGCCGGCCACCATCCGGAGCGTCGTGGTCTTGCCGCAGCCCGACGGGCCCACGAAGACCATGAACTCCTTGTCGCGGATGGTGAGGTTCACGTCCTTGACGGCGTGGACCTCGTCATACTTCTTGTTGAGATCCTTGAGTACGACCTGGGCCATGGATCGGTCTCCTGTGTCGAAGTGCAGGCCTCAGCCCTTGGTGCTGCCGGCGGTGAGGCCCGAGATGTAGTAGTCCATCAGGAACACGTAGAGCAGCACCGGCGGCAGGCAGGCCAGGAGCGCTCCGGCCATGAGCCCTCCCCAGTGGTAGACATCCCCCTTGATCAGGCTCGTCACGGTCCCGGTCGTGAGCACCTGCTCGCCGCTCGAGAAGATGAAGGCCAGCGGGTAGAGGAAGCCGGACCACGACACCGTGAACGCGAAGATGGTGGCGGCGATGAGACCCGGCACGGCCACGGGGAGGAAGATGAGCACGAGCATCTGCAGGTGGCCCGCGCCGTCCACCAGCGCGGCCTCGTCGAGCTCCTTGGGGATCGAGGCGAAGTACCCGATCAGGAGCCAGGTGCAGAAGGGCACGATCAGCGTCGGGTAGACGAGCACGAGCGACCACTTGGAGTTCAGGAGCCCGAGCGCCCCGATGATCTTGAACAGCGGGATGAAGAGCAGGGAGTCGGGCACGAGGTAGACGAGGAACACGCCTGTCCCGATCACGCCGGCCCCGGCGAACCCCAGCCGGGACAGCGCGTAGGCCGCCAGCACGCTGATGACCATCGAGAAGAAGACCACGGGGACCGTCACCAGGACCGAGTTCATGAAGTAGAGCAGGAAGTCGGTCTTGGCGAACAGGTCCCGGTAGTGCCTGAGGGTCGCGCCGTGCTGGATGATGAGCGGGATGCCCTCCAGGCTCTCGATCTCCTGGTTGGTCTTGAAGGAGGTGATGGCCATCCAGTAGGGCGGGAACAGGAAGAAGACCACGAAGCCCGCGATGACCCCGTAGCAGACCAGGAGCGTCAGGGCCCGCCGGGCGCGCTTGTTCCGGATCACACGGTGCTCCGGCGGATCCCGCGAAGGATGAAGAAGGCCGAGACGGCCAGGATCGGGAACATGAAGAGCGACACGGCGGCTCCCAGCGGCACGTCGCCCGAGGCGATGCCCAGCTCGAAGGCGTAGGTGCCGAACATGTGCGTCGACTGCCGCGGGCCGCCCCGGGTGAGGACGCGCACGATGTCGAAGGTCGCCAGCGTCACGATGGTCGAGAAGAGCATCGTGATGGCGATGATGCTCTTGAGCATGGGCAGCGTGATGTGCCGGAGGCGCTGGAGCCCGTTGGCGCCGTCGATGGCCGACGACTCGAAGAGCTCCGCCGGGATGGACTTGAGCCCCGCCAGATAGGTGATCATGAAGAAGGGGGTGCCGTACCACACGTTGACCAGGATCACGGCGACCTTGGCCCAGTACGGGTCCGAGAGCCACGGCTTGGGGCTGATGCCGAGGAGCACCAGGAGCCAGTTGAGCGCGCTGTGGGTGGGCTCGTAGATCCACCACCACCCGAGGCTCGACAGCGCCAGCGGCATGACCCAGGGGATGAGCGACAGGCCGCGCCAGATGCGCTGGCCGCCGGTGGGGACCGTGTGGATGACGAGGGCCAGCGTGAACCCGAGCACGGCCTTCCAGAACACCGCCAGCCCGGTGAAGACGAACGAGGTCTGGACCACCTGCCAGAACACGTCCCGGGTCATCAGGAAGCGGAAGTTGTCCAGGCCGATGAAGGCCGTCTCCCGCTTGTTCAGCATGCTGAGGTAGATCGCGTAGAAGAAGGGATAGGCCACCAGCCCGCCGATCAGGGCGACCAGGGGCAGGCACATGACGATCCCGATGGCCGCCCGAGAACGGAGGCGGCGGCGCCACCGCGCCCGCGCGGGGAGAGCGCGCGCAGGCGCGGCGGCGTCAAGGGCGGTGCCGTTGGGGCCCATGCGCAATGCGTGCTACCCCCGCTTGTAGCCTTCCAGCTCTCCGGCGGCCCACTTGACGGCGTCCTTGGGCTTCGTGCCGCCGGACGTGACCTTGCCCACCATGGTGGGCAGCAGCCACTTGGAGTAGACCTGGGCCCCGAACTCCGGCTTCGCCGGCCAGCCGGCGACGATGAGCTTCTCGTCGCCACGGACCGGGTAGTTGTACTGGCCGCCCACGGGTGGGCCGATCTCGTTCCAGACGGGGTGATCCTGGAAGGACATGATCTGCGGGAAGTCGTAGCCCTGGGAGGCCGTGATGAGCTTCCACTGGGTCTCCCGGTCCGACAGGAACAGCAGCAGATCCTTGGCGACCTTCTTCTCCTTGCTGAACTTCCAGATGCCCCACGTGAAGGGGAGCGAGCCCCGGTAGCGGCCCTTGGGGCCGCGCGGGACGTCGTGGTGCCAGACCTGGGCCGCGACGGCCGGCTGGTCGCGCTTGGCCACCGCCCAGGCGCTGGGCGGGTTGAAGATAGTCGAGCCCTTGCCTGAGATCAACCAGCGGTTGTTGGAGGCGTCGTCCCACCCGTAGATGTCCTTCGGCATGTGCTGGGTGAGCTCCCGCAGGTACTCGATGACCTCGAGGGTGGCCGGGGAGTCGATGGTGATGTTGCCCTTGTCGTCCATCGGGAAGGAGCCGTGGGAGGCGAAGAGCGGCCCCAGCCAGTCGTTGGAGTCGGTGTTCTCGGCGATGGAGGCGCCGACGGGGAAGCCGGCGGCATTGACCTTCTTGGCGACGGCGAGGAAGGCCTTCCAGTCCCAGCCATCCACCTTCTTCTTGTTCCGCTTCTTGACGTCTGCGGGGAAGATGTCCTGGACGTCCACCCCCGCATGCTGCTTGAAGTAGTCCATCCGCGTCTCGTGCGGGTAGGTGTGGGAGCCGATGGGGGAGGGCAGCGTCACCCACCGCCCGTCCTGCTTGCTCAGGTACGTGGCGTTCTCGTTGAAGGGGCCGTACTTCTTGATGAGGGCCTCGGCCACGTCACTCATGGGCTCGAGCTTATCCTTGTAGAAGGTGCCGTCCCACGTGGAGAAGGCCATGATGTCGTGGCCCGCCCCGGCCCGGGACTCGGCGGCCCCGGTGAGCTGGAGCTTGTTGCCGATGGACGTGATGAAGTCGATGGTGATGTCCACCCGGTTGCCCCTGCCCCAGTCAGTGACGATGCCCTTCAGGACGTCGTTGGCCCCGGGCACCCAGTGGTCCCACAGCCCGAATGTCAGCTTGGTCTGGGCCCGCGCGACGTGGGGGAAGCCCATGACCGATGCGGCGGCCGCTCCGGCTGCCGTCGCTTTGAGGAAGTCCCGTCGAGTCCTTGCCTCCATGTCAGTCCTCCTGTCGTGGGTGAACGGTTCGGGCGCGCGAAGACAGGGTCACCGATGACGCGTGGCGGCACTGCGGACCTCGTCGCCGAGGCGATGCTCGGCACGCAGGAGCGAGGGGGGCTGCCGCCATGGCCGCTCCGAGCGGAGCGCCACAGCCAGCGGCGCCCCGCAGCACCCGGTTCTCGAAGCGGATACTAGCACGACCTCCGCGCCGGCCGCGGGCCTACTTGCCGAAGAGCACCCCGGGCAGCCAGAGGGCCACCTGGGGGAAGAAGAACAGGAGGGCCAGCCCGATCACCTGCAGCACCATGAAGTCGAACATCCCCCGGTAGATGTCCCTCAATTCCCACTTGGGGGCCACGGACTTGAGGTAGTAGGCCGCCATGGCCACGGGCGGGGAGAGGAAGGCCGTCTGCAGGTTCACCGCCACCAGCGTCCCGAACCAGACCAGGTCGAACTTGAGGGCCTGGACCACCGGCAGGAAGATGGGGAGGAAGATGAGGATGATGGCCGGCCACTCGAGCGGCCAGCCGAGGAGGAAGATGACCACCATCAGGACGGCGAGCATCCCCAGGGGCGGGACAGGCAGCCCCAGCATCGTGTTGGCGAGCCAGGTGCCGGTGCCGAGCCGGGTGAAGACGGAGCCGTAGACGTTCGAGGCCACGGCGAGGAAGAGCACCATGCTGGAGGTCTGGAGCGTCGAGAAGCACGCCCGCCTCACGACCTCCCCGCTGAGCCGTCCGTAGCACGCCGTGAGGACGGCGGCGCCGAAGGCGCCCATGGCCGCCGCCTCGGTGGGCGTGGCCAGGCCGAAGATGATGCTCCCGAGCGCGGCGAAGATGATGGCCCCGAGCGGGATAATGCCGCTCACGAACTCCGTGATGATCTGCCAGTAGGAGGTGGCGCGGTCCTCCAGGGCCAGCGGCGGGCCGAGCGCCGGGTTGATGAAGCTCCTGACCATGACGTAGCCGATGTAGAGGCCCGAGAGGAGAATGCCGGGCACGATGGCCGCGGCGAAGAGGTGGATGACCGACACCCCCAGCACTGGCCCCATGACGACCAGCATGACGCTGGGCGGGATGAGGATGCCGAGCGTTCCCCCGGCGGCGATGGCCCCCGCCGAGAGCTTGGTGTCGTAGCCCGCCTTGATCATGACCGGCGCCGCCATGAGCCCCATCACCGTGACCGAGGCGCCGATGATGCCAGTGGCCGTGGCGAAGATGGTCGCGGTCATGAGGACGCCGAGGTAGAGCGAGCCCCGGACCGGCGCCAGGATGAACTGGAAGGACTTAAAGAGCCGCTCCATGAGCCCGGCCTGCTCCAGCACGTGGCCCATGAAGATGAAGAGCGGGACGGCCGCCAGCGTCTCCTCCTTCATCATCCCAAGCGCCTGGAAGACCATGAGGTCGAAGACGATCCCGCCGAAGCCGATGTAGCCGAAGACCAGGGCGAGGATCAGGAGCGTGAAGGCGATGGGGAAGCCGACGAAGATGCCGGCGAGGAGGCAGGCCAGGAGGATCAGGCCGAGGAACTCGCCGCCCGTCATAGCGGCCTGCCCGTCTTGGCCGCCCACGCGCTCTTGAGGAACTCCGAGACGCCTTGCAGGAGGAGCAGCACCGCCGCCGCCGGCATAGCCATCTTGAAGGGCCAGAGGATCGGCCGCCAGGGGCTCGCCTCGGAGGTCTCCCCGATGCTGAAGGAGTGCCAGGCGTTGTCCCAGCCCGCCAGGAGGAAGAAGAACAGGCCCGGGAAGAAGAGGAACAGGTAACAGCAGGCGTCCACCCACCCCTGCCGCCGCGTCGACCAGTGCTCGTAGAAGAAGTCGGTGCGGATATGGCCCTTGTGGAGCAGCGTGTAGGCCGCCCCCAGCATGAAGTGGCCCCCGTAGAGCATGTAGCCCACGTCATAGGCCCAGGCGGTGGGAGCGTCGAAGGCGTAGCGGGATATGACCTCGTAGGTGAGGCCCAGCACGAGGGGGATGACGAGCCAGCAGAAGATCCGGCCCGACCACTCGCTGAGGGTGTCGATGGTTCCGACTATCTTCAGGACAGCGGCAGGAGGCTGTTCCATGCGTCAGATCTCCTCCGTCGAAGCCAGGTGATCGCGCGAGGAGGGGCTAGCCTGGACGGCTAGCCCCTCCTCCAGAGCGGCCGGGGTCGGGGCGAGGCCTGAGCTACTTCTTCTTGACGGGCCAGTAGTGGTCGGCGGCGAAGTCGTAGTTGGGGAACATGAAGCGCTTGGCCGGCACGACCTTGGAGGCATACGCCTTCTGCGACTCCCACACCTTCTTGAAGAAGGGGTTCTTGTCGCTCTCGGCCTTCGCGATCTTGTCCCAGGTCCTGAGGAACTCGTAGAGGATGTCGTCGGGCGTCTTGAGGATCTGGACCTTGTGCTTCTCCTCGAGCTCGACCAGGGCGTCGGCGTTCTGCCGCTGCCACTTCATCCACCAGCGGAAGAAGGTCTCCGTCGCGGCTGACTTGATGATCTCCTGGAGGTCCGGAGCCAGGCTCTTCCAGACGTCGCCGTTGATGATCAGCTCGCCGATGGTGACGTTCTCGTGCATGCCGGGGGTGTAGTGGTACTTCCAGATGTTGTGGAAGCCCGCCTTGAGGTCCTCGATGCCGGCGACCCACTCGGCGCAGTCGATGAGGCCCCGCTCCGCGGCCGGCAGGATCTCGCCGCCGGGCATGTTCACCGTGCGCATCCCCATGGCGGTGAAGACCTCGGCGGCCATGCCCGTCTGGCGGCACTTCATGCCCTTGAAGTCGGCCAGGTTCTTGATGGGCCGCTTGAACCAGCCGAAGGCCTGCGGGCCGGCCGGCAGGATGGGGAGGGCCACCACGTTGACCTTGAGGACGTCGCGGTAGAACTCGTTGTAGAGGTCGAGCCCGCCGCCCCCATGGCGTCGATGTAGTCCATGCCGAAGGTGCCGCCGGGGCCGCCGGTGAAGAGGACCGCGGTCTTGTTCTTGCCCACCCAGTAGGCCGCCCAGGAGTGCCCCCCGTCGAGGACCTTCTTGTGGACGGCGTCCAGCACCTCGAAGGCCGGCACGATGGCCCCCGCCGGGAGGGTCTCGATCTTGAGCCGGCCGCCGGAGAGCTTGTTGACGCGCTCGGCGAACTGCGTGAAGTTGTCGTAGAGCGTCCAGCCGGCCGGCCACGTCGCCTGCATCTTGAGCGTGACCGTCTTCTGGGCCGCGGCGGGCGGTGGGGCAAGCGCGCCGCCCACGATGAGGGCGGCCGCCAGCAGGGCGACCGCGGTTCCGAAGCCTCGCCATGTCCGTTTGGTCATGTCGGCACCTCCTGGAGACGGGTTGGGTGGGTCCTGCGGCTGGAAACCGGGTGTGGCCGGATTCTAGGGAGGCGAGAATCCCATGTCAAGCACGCACTTCGGCCGGCCGGCTACCCCTTCACCGAGCCGGTCAGCCCCGCCACGTAGTACTCCACGAAGAACGAGTACACCAGCGCCACGGGAACCGAGCCCAGGAGGGCCCCCGCCATGAGCTGGCCCCAGAAGTAGATGTCGCCCCGGATCAGCTCCGAGACCACGCCCACGGGGACGGTCTTCCGCTCCGGCGAGGAGATGAAGATCAGCGCGTAGATGAACTCGTTCCAGGACAGCGTGAAGGCGAAGATCCCCGCCGAGAGGATGCCCGGGACGGCGATCGGGAAGATGATGCGGATCATGGCGCCGAAGCGGGTGGCGCCGTCGATGCGGGCGCACTCCTCCAGCTCCTTCGGGATGGTCTTGAAGTACCCCATGAGGAGCCAGGTGCAGAACGGGATCAGGAAGGTCGGGTAGGTGAGGATGAGCGCCCAGGGCGTGTTGCCGAGCTGGAAGGTCCTGATGATGTCGGCCAGGGGGATGAAGAGCAGCGTCGGGGGCACGAGATAGGTCACGAAGATGGCGGTGCCGAGCGTGCCCGCCATGGGGAAGCGCAGCCGGGCCAGGGCGTAGCCGGCCAGGAGCCCGCAGAAGAGCGAGATCCCCGTGGAGACGCAGGCGATGAGGAAGGTGTTCCAGAGCCAGCGGGGGAAGGTCGTCCGGGCCAGCAGGTCCTGGAAATGCGCGAGCGTGGGCTGGAGCGTCCAGAAGGGGGTGTTGGTGACGGCCCGCCAGGAGCGGTACAGCTCGTGGTCCGGTGAGGGGAGCGTAGAAGTACACCCACCGCTTCCAGCGCCGCTCGATGACCACCTAGTGCGCCTCGAACGAGTTTCGCCAGCTCGAAGCGCGCGACCGCACCGTGCCGGGCCAAATGACGAGCCAGACGAGGCCCCGCGGTGCGAGCCGCAGCCGCAGGCGAGGCGAGCGGAGACGGACACCCGGGCGAGCGGAGCGAGCCCGCGCCGGCGCGAGGCGTACGTGGGTGTACGTTGAGCGCCCGCGCCGACCGAGAACGTCGCGGGGCGAGCCGCAGCCGGAGGCGAGGCGAGCAGACACGGGGATCGGGCGAGCGTGAGCGAGCCATGGCGAAGTCAGTTGGCCCGGCACTCAGGCGCCCTCGAGGCGGCGGAGGTAACGGAGCTGGATCCAGACGACGGCGAACAGCACCGGGAACATGAACAGCGACACCGCCGCCCCCTCGCCGAGGAGGCCGGTGGCCACGCCGAGCTGGTAGGCGTAGGTGGCCAGCAGGTGGGTCGAGTTGGCCGGCCCGCCGCCCGTCAGCACGTAGATGAGCTGGAAGTCGGCGGTTCGCGCCGTCGAGGGAGGCCGCCTCGTGGAGATCGGGGTTGATGGTCTGCAGGCCGGCCAGCAGCGTGATGGCGAAGAAGGGCATGCCGCGCCACGTATTGATCACGATGGCGCACCACATGGCCCAGGCCCCGTCCGAGAGGAACGGGAGCTTGGTCACGATGAAGCCGCCCTTGAACAGCATCCAGTTGAGCACGCTGAAGGTCGGGTCGAACATCCAGCGCCACGCGAAGGTGGACAGCACCGTGGGGACGATGAACGGCAGGAGCATGGCGGCCCGGACGATGCGCTGGCCGCGGAAGTGCCGGTTCAGCAGCAGCGCCAGCCACATCCCCAGAACCAGCTTGAAGATGGTGGCCCAGAACGTGTAGAAGAACGTGTTGCGGAAGGCCATCTGGAAGATGGAGTCATCCCAGGCCTTGACGAAGTTCTTGAAGCCGACGAACTCGCCGGGATTGCCGACGCTGGTGCTGCTGAGCGACAGCCACACCCCCATCACGAACGGGTAGGCGATGAAGACGCCGAGGAGGAGGACCGTCGGCGCCAGGAGGATGGTGGCGAGGAGCCGCTCGTTCTCGAGGAAGCGCTCGACCCGCGCGGGACGGGAGGTGCCGGGATGGGGGCGCGCCGCCTCGACTCCGGCGGCGCCCCCCGAGCCTCCCGCGATCGGCCGCGTCACGTGATGCTCGGCGCCCCCTGTCGGGCTACGCCTCGTAGATCTTCTTGAGCTCGCCCTCGGCCCACTTCACGGCCTCCTCGGGCTTCATCTTCCCGGAGGCGGCATTGGCGTACATGTCCACGATGATGTACTTGGAGTAGACCTCGGTCGACTTGGCCGTGGAGGGCCCAGCGTAGCCGAAGATGCGGGTCTTGCGCGCGGCCGTCCGGAACATCTGGAGCGGCTTGTCGATCTTGCCCCACATGGCGTGCTTCTCCCACTCGGTCGTGGGCGCCACGCTGTAGCCCTCGGAGACCTGGAACCACTTCTCGAAGTTCTCCTTCTTGTGGATCCAGCGCAGGAGGTCCTTGGAGAGCTTCTGGTTCTTCGAGTACTTCATGATGCCGTGGCCGTTGCTGAAGTAGAGCGGGAACTGCCCCACCCCGCCGGCCAGCGGGAAGAGGCCGTGGTCGATGTCGAGGTAGAGCGGCTCGCCCTTCTCGTCCTTGAGCTTGTCCTTCTGCCGCTTGGCCACGATGTAGATGGAGGCGCCGTTGAGGCTGGCGGAGATGTCGCCGGCGTGGAAGGCCCGGTTGTTGTTGGAGTCGTCCCAGGCCAGCCCCCCCTCGTCGCAGCCTTCCTTCCACAGCGCCGTCATGTACTTGACGGAGTCGATGGCCCCCTTGGAGTTGATGGCCACCTTCTTGCCGCTCTTGTCTGTCTCGGCCCCGCCGAAGGACCACAGGAGCGGGTAGGCCCAGGTGGGCGCATCCCCGAAGGTGTGGCCCAGCGTCTGGCCATAGGGCTTGCCCTTCTTCTTGAGCGCCGCCGTCGCCTTGCGCAGCTCGTCCCAGGTCTTGGGGAACTCGCTGAACCCGACCTCCTTGAACCAGGACTTCCTGTAGGCGATGGTGTTGCCCACGATGGAGTGGGGCATGCCCAGCCACTTGCCGCCCACCTTCATGGACGGCTCGAACACACCGTAGAAGCCGCCCTGGGCCTTGGCCACCTCGTTCGCCACGTCGCTGACGTCGATCAGGGAGTTGGCGTAGAGGTGCGGCCAGTTGTAGTAGAGCATGAAGATGTCGGCCCCCGCCCCCGACTGCACGGCGGCCGTGATCCGGGGCTGGAGGTCGTTGAAGCCGATCGTCTCGAGCGTCACCTCGGCGCCGAGGGCCTTGGAGGCCTCGGGCATGCCCTCCTTCTTGAGCCACACGTCGGCCTCGGGGATGAAGTCGTTCCACCGGACGATGTGCAGCTTGCTGCCCTGGGCGAAGGCGGGGGCCCGCCGCGCCGCCAGGATCCCCTCGATCCCGGTTGCGGCGGCTGCCGCCACCCCGGCGGTCTTGAGGAAGGTCCGGCGGGCGACCCGGGTCTGGCTCAGGGGGGTGTCTTCTGGTTTGGATGTGTTCATCGGGCTGGTCCTCCTTGGCTGAGTGAACTGCCGTGGGTTGACGGGCGTTCCCCCCGGCCTCGGCTGGCCGGACCGGGCCTCTCGGAGGGGTTAGCCCGACCGCGAGGGTGGCGCCTCGTGAAGGCCGTCACAGAGTCTGGGGATGATGAAGATGCCTGCGTATGCGTGGCGCATTCTCTAACAAAGATCCTAGTGCGTGTCAACGACAAACGCGGCTGCGGCGAACCTTCCCCTTTCGGGCCCGGCTCAGGCGGCTCCGGCGGGCACCCGCGCCGGGGGCCGCAGCGTCGCCCCCAGCACCACCGCCATGGTCCCGATGGCGAAGGATCCGAGGAAGAGCCACCGGTAAGAGCCCAGCGCGTCGTAGATGGCGCCGCCCGCATAGGAGCCCAGCCCCATCCCCACGCAGGAGATGAAGAACACCGCCCCGTAGGCCGTGCCCATGACGCGCTCGCCGAAGTACTCCCGCGTGACCAGGGCGTAGAGCGGCATGGCGCCGCCATAGGCCACGCCGAAGACGAGCGCGAGCCCGTACATGGCGCCGAGATCGGTGGTGAACAGGAACGACGAGATCATGACGGCCTGGAGCGCCAGCGCGGCGAGGAGCGTCGGCTTGGCGCCGACCCGGTCCGCCACCATGCCCAGGCCGATCCGGCCGAAGATGGAGGAGAACCCGGAGGCGCCGAGGATGCCGGCGGCCGCCATCTTCGAGATCCCCAGGTCGATGGCGTGGGAGACGATGTGGAAGAGCGGGCCGGAGTGCGCGGTGCAGCAGGCGAAGTGGGTGAGGGCGATGGCCCAGAAAGGCCAGGAGCGCCAGAGGCCCAGCGCGGCCATGCCAGGCGTGGCCGCGAGGTTTCGGGCCCCGGCATCTACCATCTGCGGGGGCCAAGACATGGCCCCCGCACTCCCCCAATTGCTGTCATCGGTGGCGGGCGCGGGGGGATTGCGCAGGAGCAGGGCGGCGGGAATCACGATAAGCCAGGCCATGTCGCCCAGAACGACGAACGCGGTCCGCCACTCGTACTCGTTGATGAGCCAGCGCGACAGCGGCGACAGCGCGAGGATGCCCAGGCCGTTGCCCGCCGAGACCACGGCCGCCGCCATCCCCCGGCTCCCGCCGAACCACTTCACCGCGCTGACAGTGAGCGGCACATAGAAAGCGCTCACCCCGCCGCCCACCATGAGGCCGAAGGTCACGTAGAAGTGCCAGAGGGCCGTGACCTGGCTCGAGAGCACGAGCCCGAGGCCCAGGAGCACGCTGCCGACCAGAACGACGATCCGCGTGCCGAAGCGGTCGGAGACGTAGCCCGCCACGAACCCGCCGGCCCCCATCACGATCCAGTTGAAGAAGCCGATGGCGCTGAGGCTCGCCCGGCTCCAGCCGAGGCTCTGCTCCATCGGCTGGAGGAACACGGCCAGCGTGAAGAGCGTGCCGATGGACATGGTGATGATGAGAAACGCGGCGCCGAGGATCACCCAGCGGTAGGGCGGGGGGCTCGTCATGGGACGTCCATTCTCCCTTCACGCACGGGAAGGAGCAAGCAGAGGGCCCCGGCCATGGCGAGGCCGAGGACCGTCCATGGCACTGCGAAGCCCCCCGCCCGTTCCACGAGCAGCCCGAACAGCGGCGGCCACACGGAGACGCCGAGCGAGGAGACGGCCAGCCCGAGGCCCAAGGCGGTGCCGGCCGCGCGGGGACCGGCGAGCTCGGCGATGAGCGTGTGCTGCACGCCGTTCCAGCCGATGCCGAAAAAGCCGAAGCAGAGGGCCAGTGGCGCCAGCACCCACGCGCTGGTGCCGGGCCCGGTGGCGGCCATGAGGAGCGAGCAGACGGTGGAGCCGACGCCCGCGATGACGAGCACGATGCGGCGGCGGCCGCCGAAGAGCCGGTCGGAGAGGAGGCCGAAGGCCACGCGCCCGATCATCCCCGTCACCTGCGCCATGACGAGGTAGCCCGCCGCGGTCACGAGCGGCACGCGGACGGTCTCCTGAAGATAGAGCACGAGGAAGGCCATCCACACGGTCACGAGGAAGGCCATCCACACGGTTTGCATGCCCGCGAAAACGAGAGTGGTGGTGGACACGAGCCACAGGTCGCGGTTCCACAGGACGGCGCGCATCGAGCCCTGCTGCTGCGCGGGCGTCTCGAGCTCGCTCCGCGGCGGATCCCGGTAGCAGAGCCACGTGAGCCCCGCCAAGAGCCCGATCAGCCCAGCGGACAGCGCCACGGCAACCCGCCAGCCCAGCCCGAGCGCCAGCGGCGGCATCAGGAGGGCGCCCACCGCGCCCCCGAGGGGTAGCCCCACCTGCTTGAGCCCCACCACGGTGGCGCGCTGGCGGCGCGGGAACCACGAGATGACGGCCTTCGCGGTGGTCGGGTTGAGCATGCCGTAGCCG
>JACPCX010000089.1:0-9291 GCA_016184305.1 Candidatus Rokuibacteriota bacterium
CTCACCGAGGACCAGCAGCGGCGCTTCGAGCAGGACAATGAGCTGGACCTGTCCTTCGGGGTGGAGGGCCTCGCGCGCTTCCGCTGCAACGTCTACCGGCAGCGGGGGGCCCTGTGCGCCGCGATGCGCGTGATTCCCTACACGGTGCGCACCTTCGCGGAGCTCCAGCTGCCCCCCATCGTGGAGAAGCTGGCCGAGAAGCACAGGGGCCTCGTGCTCGTGACGGGCCCCACGGGCTCGGGGAAGTCCACGACGCTGGCCGCCGTGATCGACAAGATCAACTCGGAGCGGCGCGTCCACATCGTCACCATCGAGGACCCCATCGAGTTCGTCCACCAGCACAAGAAGTCGCTGGTCCACCAGCGCGAGATCGCCTCCGACACCCACTCGTTCACGAGCGCGCTGAAGTCCATCCTCCGGCAGGATCCCGACGTGGTCCTGCTGGGTGAGATGCGGGATCTGGAGACCGTCGCGGCCGCGTTGACCATCGCCGAGACGGGCCACCTGACCTTCGGCACGCTGCACACCAACTCCTGCGCCCAGACCATCAACCGCATCATCGACGTCTTTCCGACGGCGCAGCAGTCCCAGATCCGTGCCCAGCTCTCCCTGGTCATCGAGGGTGTGCTGTCGCAGACGCTGCTGCCGACCGTCGACGGGCGTGGCCGGGCCATGGCGCTGGAGATCATGCTCCCGACCCCGGCCATCCGGAACCTCATCCGCGAGGAGAAGGTCCACCAGATCTACTCGATGCTCCAGGCCGGCTCGAAGGTCGGCATGCAGACCATGAGCCAGTCGCTGGCGGAGCTGGTGCGGGCGGGGAAGGTCTCGAAGGAAGAGGCGCTCGCCCGGGCGCCGCTGCCCGACGAGCTGCTGGCCCTGCTGGGCGGCGCCGGGGCCGGCACCCCGCCCGCCGGCAACGCCTACGCCACGGGGCTCGGCGGCGCCCGCCGCTAGATCGACGGCGCGGCCGGCTCCTTGCCGAGCGGGCTCAGGACCCGCGGGTCCCGGCGAGGCTGGTGGCAGGGCCCGCGGTCAGTTTGTGTCTCGGCGGGGGCCCCGACGATGCTGGCGACCCCCACGCCGAGTGCGGCGGCGCCCGGGCGGCGAGGGCTCGGGCGACGCAGCGGCGGGTGGCGGCTGATCGCCGGCCGCGACCGGCTCTTCCTCGCGCTCGGCGTCCACTGGCCTGGCTCCCGGCACCGACGGCGCGGGCCGAACATGAGGCTCGGCGGCGCCGGCCCCATCCGCCAGCGAGATCATGCCGGTCGGGCTCACCGACAGCTCCTTGAGACGGCGCAGGCGGGTGACCAGGCGAGGGGAGCCCGGCGTGCGAGCGAGGGCGTCGATGAGCACCGGCCGGCCGTGTCCGCGGTGGATCAGCTCGCGGATCACGTGAATGATCTCGTCGTGGGGCGCAGTGTGGGGCTCTCCGGCCGCATGCCCGTCCACGGGCCCGGGGACCGTTGCAGGCGCAGCCGCCTGGACCGGTGCGTGGGGCCGGCGCTCGGCGGGCGCGCGCGGGCCGGCGGCGCGGTGGGGCGGCGCCGCCTCGACGCGGGCGAGATGCCCGCTCGGGCGACCTCGGCCGCGGCCCCGGGGCGCGGGCGCGCGCTCCGAGGGCTCCCTGGCGGCTGGCGCGCCGGTCAGGGCGCGATAGGAGAGCCGGCGGAACTCGATCCCCAGCGTGGCTGCCACGTCGCCGACCGCGTCGAAGGCCCGATCGTCCGACACGATCTCGATGCGGTCGCCGGGACGGGCGGCGGCCAGCCAGACGCCCGCGCTCACCGCGATCCGCAGGTCGCTCCAATCCCGCACGCCCGGCGCCGGCGCGCTGTGGACGAGCTGGGCCCCGCGGTGGGCCAGCAGGCGGGCGATGTCGTGGCCGATCACCCGCCAGTTTCCCACCGCCACGAACTCCGTCCGGCTCTCCAGTCTGTCGATGGCCAGGTGCTGGAGGACCCGCTCGATGTGCGGGCTGTGGCTGGTGTTCTCGACGTCGAAGAAGATCGCGCGCCGCCCGACAGGCACCGGGCGCTCCGGCTCCGGGGGTGTCACGCGGGCAACGTAACCGGGCTCGGGCGAGGCGAAGGCGACATCGGCCGGGAGCGCGGAGGTCTCGGATGACGGGTCCCCCGCGGGGCTGACTGCGATGCCCGCGGCAACGGGCGCGACCGCGGTTTCCGGTTGGGGCCCCTCTGCCCCGGATGCCTGCGAGTCGGGCGCGACGGTCGGGAGCGCTCTGCGCGCTGCGGCGACCGGCCGCGCGCGGCGCCGGGGCCGCCGGGTGGTCTTCCTGGGGGGCGTGGTCTTGCGGGGCGTGGTCTTGCGGGTCACGGTCGCTCTCCAATCATGGCGGCTGGCTCCGGCCAGGCGTCAGAGGTACAGAGCCCTCATCATGGCCTCGGGGTAGCGTGTCCCCGCCGCAGCCCCGGCGGGTACCGCCTCGGCGATGCGGCGGACATCGTCGGGGTCCAGTGCCACGTCCACGGCTCCCACGTTCTCCTCCAGCCGGCTGGCATGCTTGGTGCCGGGGATCGGGACGATGTCCGGCCCCGCTTTCGTGACCCCGGCGATTCTACACCTGGCGCGCCGCGGCCGGGGCGTCTGATTGCGGTCCGACCAGGTACGGGTGAGGGTGCAGACGATGTCGGCGCGGGCCATCGCTGTCACGCCGGGGTCCGGGCGCGCAGGCGAGCGCGCAGGTTTCGAACGGCGGGCCAGGCCACCAGCAGGAGCGCCAGCAGGAGCACGACGGCGCTCACGGGGCGGGTGACGAACACCGTGAGGTCGTTCTGGTGGGACACCATGCTGGTGAGGAAGTACTGCTCGGCCATGGGGCCGAGGATGATGCCCATGACGAAGGGCGGGATGGGCAGGTCGTGGCGGCGCATGAAGAAGCCCAGCACGCCGAAAAGCATGGTGAGCCACACGTCCGCGAGGTCGTTGCGGAGCGCGTAACCGCCGAGGAAGCAGAAGACGACGATGAAGGTGTTGAGAATCGGTGCCGGCACCCGCATCAGCAGGGCGAAGGACATGGCCGCCAGGTACCCCAGCGCGATCATCGCCAGGTTGGCGAGGATCATCCCCGCGATGATGGTGTAGACCTGCTCCGGCTGCTTGGTGAAGAGCAGCGGGCCGGGCTGGATGCCGTGGATGAGGAAGGCGCCCATCATGACGGCGGTGGCGGCGCTGCCCGGGATGCCGAGCGTGAGCAGGTGGATCATGGCGCCGCCGGTGGAGCCGTTGACCGAGCTCTCGGAAGCCACGAGGCCCGCCGCGTGCCCCGTGCCGAAGCGCTCCGGCTCCCGCGAGATCTGCTTCTCGAACCCGTAGGAGACGAAGGAGGACACCGTGGCGCCGGCCCCGGCCAGCCCGCCGACTGTGATGCCCACCGCCGTGCCGCGGAGCAGCGGCCAGCGGAGCGGCCAGAGGTCGCGGAGCGGCAGGCGCGGGACGGCATGGGCGCCCGGGTGCTCGGCCACAGGCTGCCGCTCGCGGCTCACGATCTGCTCCAGCACCTCCCCGATGGCGAAGAGGCCGATCAGCACCGTGACGAAGTCCACGCCCGTCTTGAGAAACGGCACGCCGAAGGTGAAGCGCTCGACGCCGTACTGCGCCTCCGTGCCGATGGTGCCGAGGAAGACGCCCGCGAAGAGCGAGATGAGGGCGGCGGGCATGGAGGACTGGCCGAGCACGGCCACGCTTGCCAGGCCGAAGACCACCACCGCGAAGAACTCGACCGTGGAGAAGCCCAGCGCGAACTTCGCGAAGGGCGGGGCGAAGAACGCGAGAAAGAGGGCGCTCACGAGCCCGCCGAAGGCCGAGCTCATGATGGCCAGGCCGAGGGCGTACCGGGTCTGCCCCTTCCGGCTCATCCGGCAGCCTTCCCAGGTGGTAGGCACGTTCATGGGGTCCCCGGGGATGTTGAAGAGGATGCCCGTGATGGACCCGCCGAAGACGCCGCCGCAGTAGACGCCGATCATCAGGAGCAGCGCCGGCACGATGCCCATCGCGTAGGTGAAGGGGAGCACCAGCACGATGGAGTTGAGCATGGTGATGCCGGGCAGCGCCCCCGCCACGATGCCGATGGTGAGCCCGAGGAGGATCATCGCCAGGTTCAGCGGCTGCACGGCATTGACGAAGCCGACCGCGAGATGCGGGAGGATCTCGGTCACCCGGAGGCGCTCCTCAGAAGAGGCCGAGCGCGCGGTAGAGCGCCAGGGTGAGCGCCTCGAAGGGGCCGTCGCCCTTCGGGAGGGGGAGGTACACCGCCTTGACGAACACGTAGAGGAGCCCGGCGGTGCCGAGCGCCGCCGACAGCCCGATGGTGACCGGCGCCCGCGAGCCGCTGAGCGCCATGAAGGCCGCGATGAACAGGCCGGTGGTCAGGGCGAAGCCCAGCGGCGAGGCGAGGAGCACGTAGCCGATGACGAGGGCGATGCCGCCGAGGAGCGCAGGCCGCGAGATCTCCGGCCGCGCGCGGACGGTCTCCCGGGCCTGGCCCCGGGCCAGGCGCCACTCCTCCCGCGCCTTGGCAAGGCAGGCCAGCGCGAGGCCGGAGAGCGCCAGCCGGGGCCAGAAGCCGGGACCGAGCTGGCCTTCACGGGCGAGACTGTCGAGGCCCCGGCTCCACGGCAGGAGCGCGAGCGCCAGCACCACTCCCGCCAGCGGGGCCAGGACGCGACGCGGGAGCATGCTACTTGCGCAGCCCGAACTCCTTGACGAGCCGGTCGAGGGTGTCCACCTCGTCCGCCACCCACTTGCCGAAGCGGTCGTGACCCATGTAGCTGTCCGGCGCGAAGTACCACTCCTCGGCGAACTTCTTCCACTGCGGCGTCTCCATCGCCTTCCGGAAGACTTCGGCCAGGACCTGGACGCGCTCGGGCGGCGTTCCCTTGCGGGCCACGATGCCCCGGAACTGCGGCAGCGTGATGTCTATGCCGAGCTCCCTGGAGGTGGGCACCTCCGCGAAGGCCGGGTGGCGCTTCTCGGCGAAGATGATGAGCGGGCGGAGCTGGCCGGCCTTGAGGTACTGGAGCACGTCGCCCGCCTGCTCGTAGAGAACTTCCGCGTGGCCGCCGAGCGCCGCGGCGTAGCGCTCGCCGGGCTTCGGGTACGGCACCGTGATCATCTTGTAGCCCTTCTTCTCGAGGTAGCGCACCGTGACATCGTCCACCGATCCGAAGCCCGTGGTCGCCACGCGGAGCTTGCCCGGATTGGCCTTGGCGTGGGCGAACAGCTCCTGGATCGTCTTGAACGGGGCGTCCGACTTCACGAAGAGGAACGAGTCGGCCACCTGGGTGCGCGTGATCCACTCGAGGTCCCCCACCTTGTGGCGCGCCAAGCCATGGGGATGGTCATGAGCGTGTCCTGGATGTAGGTGGCGACGGCATAGCCGTCGGTCTTGCCCGTGAGGATCTGGGCCAGCCCCGTGTTCCCCGAGGCGCCCGGGACATTGGAGACGGGCAGCGCGGCGCCGAGGAGCGGCTGCGCCAGCGAGCCGATCTGTCGCGCCATGGCATCCGCCCCACCGCCCGTGCCCCAGGTGCAGATGAAGTCGATGGGGCGCGACGGGAACTTCTCCTGGGCCGAGACCCGGGCGGGGCTCCCCGCGAGGCCGGCGAGCGCAGCCAGCGTGAGGAGGGGCAAGAGCAGCGAGCGCTTCGTGATCGTCAGCATCGGACAGCCCCCTCTCAGGCCCCCGCGGGCCCGTCGCGCAGCATGCGCCTCAGCACCTTGCCGGTGGCGGTCACCGGGAGCTCGGCGCGGAACTCGACGGCGCGCGGCACCTTGTAGGCCGTGAGGCGCGCGCGGCAGAACTCCACGAGGTCGCGCTCACCGCAGCGCCCGCGCCAGTTCTCCTTGAGGACGACGAAGGCCTTCACGGCCTCGCCGCGGTAGTCGTCGGGCATCCCGACGACCACCGCCAGCCGCACGGCCTCGTGGGCGTAAATCGTCTCCTCCACCTCGCGCGGCCAGACCTTGAAGCCGGCCGTGTTGATCATGTCCTTCTTGCGGTCCACGATGGCGAAGTAGCCGTCGGCGTCCATCACCGCCACATCCCCCGTGGCGAACCAGCCGTCGCGCAGCGCGCGCGCCGTCTCCTCGGGGCGCTTCCAGTAGCCGCGCATCACCTGGGGGCCGCGGATCAGCAGCTCGCCGCTGGCGCCGGGCGGCACATCGGCGCCCGTCTCGAGGTCCACGATGCGGGCATCCGTGTCGGGAAGCGGGATGCCGATGGAGCCGGGCTTGGCACGGCCGATGGGGTTGGCGTGGGTGAGCGGGCTCGTTTCCGTGAGGCCGTAGCCCTCGATCAGAACCTCGCGCCCCACGAGCGCGTCGAAGGCGGCCTTCACGCTCGGAGGCAGGGGCGCGGCGTTGGTGCGACAGGCGCGGAGCGCGGAGTAGTCGCCCTTGCCCCCTGCCTCGTCGTTGAGGAGCGCGATGAACATGGTGGGCACGCCGAAGAGCCGCGTCGCCCGGTACTGCCCCACGGCGCGGGCCACCGTGGAAGGCGAGAAGCGGCGCATGACCAGGAGCGTCGCCCCCGTGGAGAGCGGCACGTTCATGGCGCCCGACATCCCGCCCGAGTGGTAGAGCGGGATCACCGAGACCGCCACCTCGTCGCCGGGCGCGAAGGCGTACCACTCGGCGAACTGCACCGTGTTGGCGACCAGGTTGCGATGGGTGAGCATGGCGCCCTTGGGGAGTCCCGTCGTTCCGCCCGTGTAGAGGAGCACCGCCACCTCCGACGGGGAGGCCGGGGCCCGCGGGGTGGCCGGAGGCAGGGCCTCCATGGCGCGGAAGGCGCCGAGCTCCACGAAAGGCACCGCGAGCTGCGTGGCTGCCTGCTCGGCACCGCCGCCCGCCACGCCCACCACCAGGGCGACGCCGGCATCGCCGAGCTGCTCGGCGATCTCGCTTTCGCGGCCCGCCGGGTTGGCGGGGACGGCGACGCCCCCCGCGCACCAGGTGGCGTAGTAGCCGATGATCAGCTCGGCGCTGTTGGGGAGGCAGAGGGCGATGCGCGTGCCGGCCGTCACCCCGCGTCTGGCGAGACCAGTGGCCACGCCGCGCGCGGCGCGCCAGAGCTCGTCGTAGGTCAGGCGCCGCCCCTCCTCGAGCGTCGCAGGGTCCAGCTCCAGGACGGCGAGGCGGCCGGCGAAGCGCGGGAGATTGCGCTCGAGCAGCCACCACGCGGGGGCGGGCGGGTAGTCGAGCGAGCGCGGCACATGCGCCGGCCAGAAGCGATGCCAGGGGCGGGCCGGAGCGGGGCCCGTCACGTCAGGCGGTGCCGATCACCGCGGGAAGGGTGTAGCCCAGCTCCATGGCCGCCAGGTTCTGCTCGTGGAAGCGCGGGATCACCTCCACCATCGTCTGCTTCATCGCCTCGTAGTCCATGCCCGCGAGCCGGGTGAGCGCGCCCAGCATGATCATGTTGGCGAAGAGGACGTTGTTGAAGCGCTCCTTCGAGAGCGCTGTGGCCGGCACGGCCACGTGCCCCGCGCGCGCGCCGGGCCGGATCTCCGCGACCATCTCCGGGTCGTAGAGGATCTTGCCGCTGCAGCAGGTGTGGAACTTTTTGTAGGCGGGGGCGGAGAAGGCGACGAAGACGTCGGCGTGCTCCACCACGGGGCTGTCCACGTACTCAGGGGCGATCACGAGCTGGGCCCGCACGTAGCCGCCGCGGGTCTCCGTGCCGTGGCTCTTGAGCATCGTCACGCGCTGGCCCTGCTTGATGGCGCAGAGCCCGAGGATCTGCCCCATGCGGATGACGCCCTGCCCCCCGAAGCCGGAGATGAGGATCTCGGTGCGGGTCCTGGTCTCCGTGGCCGTTGCCATCAGTGGGCCCCGTGCCCGTCGCCGGCGGCCATCCGCGCGCGCACCCGCTCGCCGAGATCGCGCAGGAGGCGGCTGAACTCCGGCCGGCTGTTGGAGGCGTCGTGCTTGATGCCGGTCTGCCAGGTGAAGTCGGTCTCGCTGCCGTCGGCCTTGCGGCCCTGGGTGTGCTCGTAGATCCACTCGAGGTTCTTGAGGGTGTCCCGGGTGCCGAGGGCATAGGCGCCGAAGTTCTCGTTGCAGGGGAAGCGGACGTGGACGAACGAGAAGCCGTCGTTCTGCAGCGCCTTCTTGACGATCTTCACGGTCTGGTGCCACTGCGTCGCGGTCGTCTCGGCGACGAACGTGGCGCCCGCGGCCTGAACGACGTCGCAGGGGTCGAACGGGGGCTCCACCATGCCGTAGGGGCTCGAGTTGGTGACGTAGCCGGCCGGCGTCGTGGGCGAGAATTGCCCGCCGGTGGACTCGTAGCCCATGTTGTCCTCGCAGATGACGGTCACGCCCAGGTTGCGGCGCGCGGCGTGGATGAGATGCGACGTGCCGATGGAAGCCGCGTCACCATCGCCCACCACGATGAGGAACTTCTTATCGGGCTGGGCGAGCTTGAGGCCGGTGGCCACGGCCACGGCCCGCCCGTGGGTGGCGCCGAAGTTGTCGCCGCCCCAGGTGGCGAAGGTCTGGCGCCCCACGCAGCCGATGCCGGTGCCGAAGACCACGTCGTCCTGCTTGAGGCCCAGCTCGTCGATGGCCTGCAGCAGCCAGTTCTCGATCATGCCGATCCCGCAGCCGTGACAGGCCTTGGTGGGGATCTGGCTGGGACGCAGGTACTTCTGCGCGAGCTTGTTCATCACCGGACCTCCGTCCATATATACGGCAGCTCGGGGATGCGGCCCGATCCGCTGACACCCTGTAACGCCGTCGAGACCTCGGCCACCGTGTGCAGCTCCGCGCTCTTGCCCATGAAGTGGACCTTTCTCTTGTCGGGCGCCGCGCGCATGACCTCCCGCACCAGCTGGCCGTCGTAGTTGAGCTCGCAGACCACGTAGTGACAGTCCCGCTCGAACAGCTCGTCGAGGAAGGGCCAGAGGGTGATGGGGCGGACGAACCCGGCCCGCACGCCCCGCCGGCGCGCCTCGAGCACGGCGGTCTTCACCGTCCGCGCAGTGGCGCCGTAGGCCACCGCGACCACCTCCGCGTCCTCCATCCCCACCGTCTCGTAGCGGGTGAGTTCGGCGCGGTGGAAGCGGATCTTGTTCACGAGGCGGAAGGTCTGCGCCCACTGTGCCTCCATCTCCTCGATGTCGTAGCCCTCCTCGGTGTGGGTGTAGGCCGAGACGCACACCCCGGTGCCGCGCCCGATGATGTTCGGCGGCACGTCGAGGGCGGCGCTCCCCACCGGGAAGAAGGGCATCATGAGGTTGTGCTTCCGTGGCACCACGAAGTCGAGGC
>JACPCX010000090.1:0-11014 GCA_016184305.1 Candidatus Rokuibacteriota bacterium
ACGGTCTCCCCCTCCACACGCTCCATGAGGATGCCGGGCTTGAGCCCGTGGGGCGCGCCCTCGGGGATGCACCAGTAGGCCCGGGGCGCGGGGACGCCGGCCGCGTGCATCGCCGCGATCACGCGCAGCTCGTCGTCGCGGGGGACGCGCGAGTAGAGGATCTCGGCGCCGCAGTCCGCGAGGAGGACGAGGCGGTGGAGTCCCGCCCAGACGCCTCCCGCGATCTCCACGTCGAGCGCCCAGGCTTCCCGCATGGTGCCGCCGGGAAGCCGCGAGAGTGTGCGGATCGTCGCGGCATGCCCGGTTTCGCCGGCGATGAAGACCTCGAGTCCCGCGTGGAGCGACTCCACCGGCGTGGCGGCGGACGCCTCCGAGCTCACCGCGGCGCCCGCGTCGCCGCGCGGCTCCTGCTCACGGCCAACGGCGGATCTCGTGCTCGGCGATCTTGGCCTTGTGGACCTCGTCCGCGCCGTCGCCCAGTCGCAGGATGCGGGCGTACCGCCACATGGCCGCCAGCGGGACGTCGTCGGTGACGCCCAGCGCCCCGTGGATCTGGATGGCGCGGTCCACCACGCGGCAGGCGGTCTGGGCGCAGATCACCTTGGCCATGGAGATGTGCGGCCACGCCTCCTTCTTCCCCATGGTGTCCATGGCCCAGGAGGCCTGGAGCATCATGAGGCGCGCGGCATTCACCTCGATCCTGGAGGTGGCGATCATGTCCTGGACCATCTGCTTCTCGGCCAGCGCCCCGCCCACCACCATGCGCGTCCGCGCCCGGCGGGCCATCATCTCCACCGCGCGATCGGCCATGCCCACGGCCCGCATGCAGTGGTGGATGCGGCCGGGCCCGAGCCGCGCCTGCGCCACGGCGAAGCCCTCGCCCTCCCCGCCGAGCAAGGCGCTCCGTGGGACCCGCACCCCCTCGAAGGCGACCTCGCACTCGCCGGGGCCGCTCACGTGGCCGAATACCGGCATCGCCCGCACCACCGTGAGCCCCGGGTTGTCCATCGGCACCACGAGGAGGCTCACCCGCTTGTGGCGGGAGGCCGCCGGATCGGTCACGGCCATGACGAGGAGCACGCGCGCGTGCATGGCGCCCGTGGTGAACCACTTCCGCCCGCTGATGACGTAGTCGCCTCCGTCCCGGACGGCGCGCGTCTTCAGCTGGGTGGGGTCTGAGCCCGGCGTCATGGGCTCGGTCATGGAGAAGCCGCTGCGGATCTTGCCCTCGAGCAGCGGCTCGAGCCACTGCGCCTTCTGCTCGGGGTTGCCGTACTGCGCCAGGATCTCCATGTTGCCGGTGTCCGGCGCCGAGCAGTTGAAGACCTCGGAGGCCCAGAGGACACGCCCCATGATGGCCGCCAGCGGCGCGTACTCGAGGTTGCTGAGCCCGGGGCCATGGGCGCGATCGGGCAGGAAGAGGTTCCAGAGCCCGGCGCCCCGGGCCACCGCTTTCAGCTCCTCGAGGATCGCGGGGCGGTGGTGGCGGTCACCCGAGCCCTCGATGGCCTCGTAGTAGGCGCGCTCGCTCGGGGAGACCCAGCGCTCCATGAACTCGGTGATCTGCTTCGAGAGGGTCGTGGCTCTCGCAGTGGGCGTCAGGTCCATGGATTGCTCCTTCACCTGGGGCGGGCACCCGGGCTGTCGCCCGCCCGTGCCCGCCGGTTTCTCGCGCTGCTCGATTTTCTGCAGCCGATCTCAGCCGCTGTCTTGGCTCGGTCTCCCTGCTCGCTCCCGCTCCCTCAGAGAAGCCCGAGGGACCGGGCGATGACGCTCAGCTGGATCTCGTTGGTGCCTTCCCCGATCCAGGCCTCGGGGGCGTCGCGGTAGAGACGCGCCACCTTCATCTCCTCCATGTAGCCGGCGCCGCCGTGGAGCAGGAGGGCCTCGCCGGTGACGCGCACCGCGGTCTCGCTTGCCAGTAACTTGGCCATGGAGGCCTCGCGGATGCACTCACGCCCCCCCATGTGAAGCCGGGCCGCGCGGTAGATCATCAGCCGGACGGCGTCGACGCGCGCCGCCTGGTCGGCGATCTTGAAGGCCACCGCCTGGAAGCTGCCGATGCTCTTGCCGAAGGCCTGCCGCTCTCCCGCGTAGCGCAGGATCAGCTCGTGGGCCTCCTGGGCCAGCCCGAGGCCGCGGTTGGCCACGAGGATGCGCCCCTCGGTGAGCGTCGCCTTGAGCTGGCCGAGCCCCTGCCCCACCTGGCCGAGCAGGCGGCGGCCGGGGACGCGCACGTCTTCGAGACTCACGAAGGCCGTCGAGGACGAGTGGTTGCCGACCTTGACGAGGTCGCGCGCGCTCACGCCGGGATCGTCGGTCTCGACGAGGAAGAGCGAGAGCGCATCCCCCGACCGTCCCTCGCCCGTGCGGGCGGCCACCACCATGAAGTCGGCGATCGCGCCGTTGGTGATGTAGAGCTTGCTCCCGTTGAGCACCCAGTCGCCGCCGCTGCGGCGCGCCGTCGTCTTGATCCCGCGGATATCGCTGCCGGCGTCCGGCTCGGTGAGACCGAAGGCGCCGATCCGTTCGCCCCGGAGCGCGGGCAGGAGGAACTCGCCCTGCTGCTCCTCCGTCCCGATGCGAAAGACGGGGCCGGCAGCCAGGTGCTGATGGGCGAAGACGCCGGCGGAGACGCCGGCCGAGGCGCGCGTCAATTCCTCGTAGAAGATGCACCCGATGAGGAGGTCGCCCCCACTGCCGCCCACCGCCTCGGGGAAATTCACCGCGAGGAAGCCGCCGTCGCGGAGAACCGGGTAGACCTCTCGCGGGAAGCGGTGCTCGCGCTCCCCCGCCTCGGCCAGCGGGGCGATCTTCGCCGTCACGAACCGCCTGAACTGGTCCCTGAACTCCCGGTGCTCCCGCTCCAGCCCGAAGTCTTCCATGCCGTCGTTCCTACCAGGTGACGGTCTCGCCGCCGTCGATGTAGACGGTCTGGCCCGTCATGAAGTCCGAGGCCGGCGAGGCCAGGTACACCGCCAGCGGCCCCATCTCGTCGGGCTCGGCCAGGCGCCGCGCCGGGATCTTGGAGAGGATGAGGTCGCGGATGCGCGGCTCCGCGCGGGAGAAGTCGGTGGCGAGATAGCCCGGCGCCAGGCAGTTGACCTGGATATTGTGGCGCGCCCACTCGACGGCCAGGCAGCGGGTGAGGGCATCCACACCGGCCTTGCTCACGCAGTAGGCGGTGTGGCGCGACACGCCGAGGCGGCCCCACATGGAGCCGATATTGACGATCTTCCCCCGCCCCCGCGCGATCATCGAGGGGGCGACGGCGCGGCAGCAGCGGAACATGGACGTGAGGTTGGTGGAGAGCATCCCCTCCCACTCGTCGTCGGTCATCTCGACTGTCTTCTTCTCGATGACAATCCCCGCGTTGTTCACGAGGATGTCGATGGGCCCGAGCGCCTGCGTCACGGCGGCCACGGCCGTGACGATCTGCTCGCCGCGCGTGACGTCGAGGGGAAACGCGCGCGCCTGCCCGCCTGCCTCGCGGACGCGCGCCGCCGTGTCCTCCACCTGGTCCCCCGAGCGCGCGGCGCATGCCACCGTCGCGCCGGCCGCGCCGAAGGCCAGCGCGAGGGCCCGGCCGAGCCCGCGGCTCGCCCCGGTCACCAGCGCCACGCGCCCCGCCAGCGACAGCGCCTCCCCAGAGGTCACGCCTTCGTCTCCGTCATGTGGATGTGCCTCCCGCGCCCAACACAATTGACTGACTGGTTAGTGACAATCCATGGGGCGTCTGCCTCATTTCCCTGGGCCCCTCCGGCGAGCGCCTTGATGTTAGCGCATTCGACCCTCTACAATGAAGCCTCGACTCGATTGCGCGGGTTACTGAACGATTAGTAGGTTCGCCGATGAGGGCGCCATGCGCAAGCGGAAGACTGCGGCGAGGGCCGGGGCTCACCTCACGCGCGAGCGGATCCTCGCGGTGAGCGCCCGCGTGTTCAACCGCCGCGGCTACCACGGCACCACGCTCGACGACATCGCCCGGGCCCTCTCCGTCACCAAGGCGGCGCTCTACTACCACGTCAAGAACAAGGAGGAGCTGCTCTTCCAGTGCCACCAGCTCGCGCTGGACATCGGCATGGAGGGCTTCCACCGCGCCTTGGCCCAGCCGGCGCCGCCCGACGAGCAGCTCCGCATGGCGCTGAGCCATTACATCGAGGGCATGGCCGACCAGCTCACGGGCACGGTGGTCCTGCTCGAGCAGGGGGCGCTGTCGCCACGCCATCACCGGCAGATCGTCCGCGGGCGGGACGAGTACGAGCAGGCGCTCCGCACGCTGATCGCCGGCGGCATCGCGGCCGGCGTCTTCGTGCCCTGCGATCCCAAGCTCGTGGGCTTCGCCATCCTGGGCGCGGTACACTGGATTCCGAAGTGGTACAATCCGGCCGGCCCGAGCCGGGCGCCGGAGATCGCCGAGGCCTTCGCCGCCTATCTCGTCCGCGGCCTGACGAAGCAGCCGTCGCCCGATCTGCCCGCGCCCCGGCGGACCGCCGCGGCGGCGGAGCGTGGAGTCCCCCATGACACCGCCGCCTGACGCCCCGCGCCCCCCCGACCTCCCCCGCAAGGGCCATCTCGACGCCTACTTCGAGAAGCCCGCGCGGCTCAGGACCTGGTCGGGCCTCGAGGTCAAGCCCGTGTATCGGCCCGAGGACGTCACCGGCGCCTACCAGGAGCGCCTGGGCGACCCCGGGCACTTCCCCTACGCGCGCGGCATCCACGCCGACATGTACCGGGGCAAGTACTGGACGCGGCGCGAGGTGTGCGGGTACGGCGGCCCGGAGGAGACGAACCAGCGGATGAAGTTCCTGCTGGCCCAGGGCGCCTCGGGGCTCAACGTCATCTTCGACATCCCGACCATGACGGGGATGGACGCCGATCACCCGATGGTGGAGGAAGAGGTGGGCGTCCAGGGCACCTCGCTCTCCACGGTGGAGGACATGGAGGCCCTCATGGAGGGCCTGCCGCTGGACGGCATCAGCATGTCCATCGTCGTGACCTCCCATGCGGCGCCCGTGGTCCTCGCGATGTACCTGGCGGTGGCCCGCCGGCGGGGGCTCCCCCTCGACCGGCTGCGCGGCACGATCCAGAACGATCCGCTCCACCACCGCTTCTGCGGCTATCCGCCCGCCTACTCGCCGCTCAACCTGGGGCTCAAGACGGCGGTGGACTGCCTCGAGTTCTGCGCCCGGCAGATGCCGCACTGGTACCCGATCAACGTCAACGCCTACGACCTGCGCGAGGAGGGGCTGGGGGCGGCGGAGGAGATCGGCTTCTCCTTCGCCATGGCCCGCACCTACATCGACCGCGCCCTCGAGCGCGGGCTCGCCATCGACGAACTGGCTCCGCGGATGGTCTTCTACTGCTCGGCCCACATCGACCTCCTCGAGGAGGTGGCGAAGTTCCGCGCCATGCGGCGCATGTGGGCCCGGATGCTCCGCGACGAGTACGGCGCCCGCGATCCGCGCTCGTGGCAGTTCAGGTTCGGCGTCCACACGGCGGGCGTCTCCCTCGTCCCGCAGCAGCCGCTCAACAATATCGTCCGCGTCGCCTACGAGGCGCTCGCCGCCGTCCTGGGCGGCGCCCAGTCGCTGCACTGCTGCTCCTACGACGAGCCCATCTCGCTCCCCACCGAGCAGGCCCACCAGATCGCGATCCGCACCCAGCAGATCCTGGCCTACGAGACGGGCGCGGGGAACACCGCCGACCCGCTGGGCGGCTCCTACTTCATCGAGGCGCTCACCGACCGCCTCGAGACGGAGGCGCGCGCCATCCTCTCGCGCATCGCCGAGCAGGGCGGGATGTTCCGGGCCATCGAGACCGGCTGGGTGGACCAGGAGCTCGAGAACGCCGCCTACCGCTACCAGCAGGAGGTGGAGCGCCGCGAGCGCCTCATCGTGGGATCCAACGCCTTCATCGTCCCGCCCGAGCAGGACCACGAGGTGCCCGCCCACCCGCGGCCGTCGGCCACGCAGGTCCGCGCGCGCCTGGACCAGCTGAAGCGCTTCCGCGATCTCCGGGACGCGGGCGCCGTCATGGCCGGGCTCCGGCGTTTGCGGGACGAGGCGGGGCAAGGCGAGCGCCACAACCTCATCCCCTGCCTCATGGACGTCGTCGGCGCCGGCGCGACGCTCGGCGAGGCGGTGGGGGTGATGCGCGAGGCCTATGGACATGCCTATGACCCGGCCGGCCAGATCCGCTCCGTCCTCTGAGCCCGTGGCCGCCATCAAGGTGGTGCTCGGCAAGGTCAGCATGGACGGCCACGACCGGGGCGTGCGCGTGCTGGCGCGGCTGCTGCGGGATGCGGGAATGGAAGTCGTGTACCTCGGCAAGTTCCTCCCGCACGAGGCGCTGATCGAGGCCGCCATCCAGGAGAACGCCCAGGTGGTGGGCCTGTCGTTCCTGTCCGGGGAGCATCTGCCCCACACCCGCCGCTTCGCCGCAGCGCTCCGGAGCCGTGGCCTCACGGATGTGCTCTTGCTCGTGGGCGGGGTCATCCCGCGCCAGGATATCCCGCACCTCCTCGAGGGCGGCGCCGGCGGCGTCTTCGTGACGGGCACGCCGGTGGAGCAGGTGGTGGGCTTCATCCGCGACTGGGTGGCGGCGAAGGAGGCGAGCGGATGACGAGCCTGGGAGGATTCGCGCGGCAGCAGGCCCGCCGCTTCGGCGACACGCCGCTGTTCTTCTCCGGCGATGAGGTCGTCAGTTACCGCGGCTATGACGAGCGCACCGACCGCCTGGCCGGCGGTCTCGCCCGGCTGGGCCTGCGCCGGGGAGACCGGATGGCCGTGCTCCTCCCCAATGGGCTCCCCATCCTCGAGGCCTACATGGGGGCGGCGAAGGTCGGGGCGGCCTCGGTGCCGCTCAATCCCATGTTCACGCCGCGGGAGATCGAGTACGTCGTCAACAACTCGCGGGCGAAGGTCATGATGGCCTCCCCGCGCGATGCGGAGCGGGTGCAGGCGATTCGCGACCGGCTGCCGTCCCTCGCCCACGTGGTGGTGGCGGGCGAGGCCGTGGCCGGCACGCTCCCCTACTCTCAGGTGGCGAGCGCGGCGCCCCTCGAGGTCACCGCCCCCGTGGACGGCGACGACGTGGCGATGATCGCCTACACCTCGGGCACCACGGGCCACCCCAAAGGCGCCATGCTCACCCACGCCGGGCTCCTCGACAACGCCGCCGCCGTGGTCGAGGCGGTGGGCTTCCGTGACGCCGACCGCTCGCTCTGCATCCTGCCCCTCTTCCACGTGTTCGCCATCGCGTTCGACTATCTCCAGATGATGACGGTGGGAGCCTCCAGCGTCATCGTCGAGCGCTTCGACGCGGGGGGGGCGCTCCGCCTCATCGAGCGCCACCGCGCCACGGTCCTGGTCGGCGTGCCCACCATGTTCATCTACATCCTCCGCCACCCCGACCGGCAGCGACACGATCTCTCCTCGCTGCGCATCGGCGACACGGGCGGGGGTCCGGTGCCCACGGCGCTCAAGACCGAGTACGAGCGCGACATCGGCATGGTGCTGCTCGAGAGCTACGGCCTCACCGAGGCCTCACCCGTGGTGACGATCGAGCGCCCCGGGCTCCCGCGCCGCGAGGGCGCCTGCGGGCTCACGCTGCCGGGGATGGAGACGAAGGTGGTGGACGCCACGGGGCAGGAGGTCCCGCCCGGGGAGCTGGGCGAGATGCTGGTGCGCGGCCCCAACGTGATGAAGGGCTACTTCGAGATGGCCGAGGCCACGACCCGGACCATCGTGGACGGGTGGCTCCACACCGGCGACCTCATGCGCAAGAACGCCGACGGCCACGTCTACATGGTGGACCGCCTCAAGCACATGATCATCTGTGGCGGCTACAACATCTACCCCAAGGAGATCGAGAACGTGCTCCACGACCACCCGGCGGTGCTCGAGTGCGCGGTGGTCGGCGTCCCGGACGAGGACAAGGGCGAGATCCCCAAGGCCTGCATCGTGCTCCGCGAGGGCGCGCACGCCACCGAGGCGGAGATCAAGCAGTTCTGCCGCGAGTCCCTCGCCGCCTACAAGGTCCCGCGCGTCGTGAAGTTCCTGGCGAGCCTGCCCAAGACCGCCACCGGGAAGATCCGCAAGGGCGAGCTGTAACGCATCTGCCACGACCCCCCCTGAGCCCTGTCTGAAACTTTGGACATTCCCGCGGCGCTGCCGCCGTGGGTAGGCTCGCTCCACGCGGAATCGCGATCGGCGATCCGCGATCACGTGGAGGGAGCCAGCCATGACGGGCCGCATCGAGTTCTACGACGAGCCCACGGCCTGGGGCGTGATCCTCGGGGAGGACGGCCGCGTCTATGTCGTCCGCGGCACCCGCGCCCCCGGGTCCGCGCCGCGGGTGGGCGACACGGTGATCTTCGAGCCGCGCGACACGACCACCGGCCTCCGGGCTGACGCGGTGCGCCGGGTGGCGCCCGCACAGCAGAGCCCGGAGCGCTCGGCTTTCAGGCGGCCGGCGTGAGGGCGTTCACCAGGTCGCGGACGGCGTCCCGGGCCTGCGCGATGGCGCGCAGCCGTCGCGCCGGCTCTACGAGATCGTATTATCAATCTGTTACGTGATAGACAATCGCGCATCCGTGAAGAGGCGAGCGTGCTACCATGTCCGTGATAGTAAACATGTACATGGTAATAATCATGATCATGATATTTCTCATGTCCATGATGGAGAGGATGCAAGCTCATGGCGCGCATGCAGCCTAAGCCCTCCCTCCATCAGGAGCTGCTCGAGCAGGCGGTCGGCGACGCGTTCCGTCACGCCAGGTGGAAGGTCGTTTCGCGGCCACGCATCGAGGAGTTGCGCCCCGACCTGCTCGTCCGCCGCGGTGATCGCCAGTACGCCGTGGCAATCAAGAGCTCCTCGGCGCCACGCCGCGATCGCCTGGTCCCGCTTCTCGCCCAGGCCATTCTGGAGGCGAGAGCGGGCGCCTCGAACGCCGATGTTTCGCCGCGTCCTCAGCCCCTTGCGATTGTTGGCGCCCGAGGACTGTCGGGCTCGCTTGTCGGCGCCCTTCGATCTTTTGCTGCCCGAGTCGCTCCGGACGTGTCCATTGGCATCATCGACCTCGACGGATCCCGGCACTTCCTCGGGCCAGACCTGGAGGAACTGAACTCGTCCGCTGTCCGCCTACCAAGCGGCATCTGGCTCCCGCCTCTTGCTCCGCAGCTCCATTTGTTCTCGGACCTGAACCGGTGGATGCTGAAGGTTGTACTCGCCCCGGCAATCCCCGAGCCCCTGCTGAACGCTCCGCGCGAGAGACTGGCGAATGTGTCGGAACTGGCACGGGTCGCGGGCGTTTCCCCGATGAGCGCCTTCCGCTGCGTCAGGCTGCTGAAGGACGCGGGGTTCATGGATGAGCCATCGCCCATGTTGCGGCTTGCACGGGTCGAGGCCCTCCTGGACCGCTGGCGAGCCGAAAGCCTCAAGCCAGTCCCCGAACTGCCGATGCACTGGATCATCCCTGGTAACCGGAGCAGTCAGCTCTCGGAGGCCGTTCTTGCGTACTCGATGAACTGGGAATCAGCCCGGTCACCCGTTCGGAGCCGGCAGGCAGGGCGCCCGCTGCCCCGTGTTTGCCTCGGGCTCTTCGCTGCAGCTGACGCGCTCGGATTCGGTTTCGTCCAGGGTGTCGCCCCTCACCTCTATCTCGAGCGGCCCGATCCGCTTGCCCTGGAGCGGCTTGGCCTCGCCCCCGCCCGTCCAGGTCAACGCATTGACGTGTTCATCCGTATCCCGGCCTTTCGGGAATCGATATTTCGTGCCGCAGTTCAGCGGGATGGAATCCCAGTCTGTGACGTCATTCAGGTGTGGCTGGATGTCGCTGATCATCCATCACGGGGCGCGAGTCAGGCCAAGGAGCTCCGACGGGTGCTGGACGCCGCGTGGAAGCGGGCACCAGGATGAAGGCCGCCGACGAGTCTGCCGCGTTCGCGCGCCTGGTGCTGGCGCTGCGGCCCTACCTGGGCGACCTGGTGCTCATAGGGGGCTGGGCACAGCGGCTCTTCCGGCTGCACCCGTGGGCGCAGCCGGCCGAATTCCCGCCCCTTCTCACCCAGGACGTCGATGTGGCCATTCCGAAGAAGCTGAGTCCCCGAGCGGAAGGTCTCCGCACGCTCCTGCGTACGGCCGGATTTACGGAGCGCTTCTTTGGCGAGGACCACCCGCCTGTCACGCACTATCAGCTCGGCGACGATGCGACCTTCTACGTCGAGTTCCTCACGCCCCTTGTCGGGCCCCCCAAGACGAGTACCAGCAGCGTTGCCGGTGTCGCGGTCCAGCATCTTCGCCATCTCGCCATCCTGATGATCGAGCCATGGTCGATTTCGCTCAGCCCCCCAGCGTATCCACTCGGCTCGACGCCGATTGAAGTTCGAATCGCGAACGCGACAGGGTACCTTGCCCAGAAGCTATTGGTCCTGGACAGGCGCAATCCGGATGACCGCGCGAAGGACATTCTCTATATTCACGACACGCTGCTTACGTTTGGCCGCTCCTTGGCCGACCTCGAGCGGCTTTGGATTGACCGCGTCGCGCCGGGAATTCACCGGAACGCCGCTCGTATGCTGCGAGGTTCTCCGGGCGCCCTCTTCTCGCAGACCACCGACCCGGCACGAGCGGCCAGCCGGGTCGCTACGGCCGCCGGGCGGCCGGTCACTCCAGAGGAGATCGCCGCGGTGTGCCGTACCGGACTGGCGAGAGTGTTCACTTAGGGCCTGTCACGGAATACGCAACGTGGCTGATGAGCCGCTTGCCGCGCCAGGTCTGGGTGATGAACGAGAAGAGCGTGTACTCGATCGTGTTCCACTTGCCGGTGCCCGGCGGAAAACTGGACAATCCATTCGACCACCGGGCCATCCACGGGGCCCCCGTGTAGCATGGCAGCATCAGCGGGCGACAGGGCCCCCCGGCGCAGGGTACGATGCGCCGCAATCGTGAGCGCCCTCGCCGCCCCTCACCCCGTCCGGCAGCTCGCCCTCCTCGCGCTGGCCGAGCTCCT
>JACPCX010000183.1:0-35277 GCA_016184305.1 Candidatus Rokuibacteriota bacterium
GAGGGCCCGAGCGATGGCCCTACCCGTGACCTCCTGGACCACCTCTCCGTTCTGCCCAGCCGAGATGAGCTCGGCTCCCCCGGCGGCGGCGCTCGAGAGAACCGGCACCCCTGAGGCCAGCGCCTCCAGGTGGACATTGCCAAATGGCTCGTAGCGCGCCGGGAGCGCGACCACGTCGGCCACGCCGTAAAGCCGCTCCACATCGGGGCGGGGTCCAGCCCAGACGACCCGCTCGGCGATGCCGAACCGCTCTGCCACGAGCCGGTAGGCCTCGATCCTCCCCTTGCCCGCCACGATGAGCCGGGCCCCGCGGTCTCGGGCCAGCGCGAACCCCTCCAGGAGGGGTCCCAGCCCCTTTCGCTCGAAACCCGATCCCACGAAGAGCACCGTCCACGCCTCCCCGCCGAGCCCGAGCTCCTGCCGTGTCTGCCCGCCGAACTTCTCCCGGCTGTCGGGGTGGAAGCGCTCGAGGTCCACGCCGTTGTGGACAACCGTCACCCGCTCCGGCGGAGTTCCGAACAGACGCTCGATCTCGGCCTTGCCCAGGCGGGAGATAGCCACGACCTCCCTCGCGGCGTTCAGAGAAAAGATGCGGTGTTCCAGCCACATGACCATTCGATGGTAAGGATCAACTCTCGCCCATCGGCGGCCCATGGCCGCCAGGTAGCCTCGGTGAGTGCCCTCGCCGGCGCGGTAGATGTCCTGAGCGAGGCAGCGCTCGTGGCTCTGGACCAGATCGTAGGGACGACTCCGGGTCGTCCGTCTCGCGGCCACGGCAAAGGCAAGGAGCCTCACCAGTGACGGATGGCGCGGGATGCCGAGGCCTCGCACGTTGACGCCGGGCACCTCCGGCTGTCCCCGGGTGGTGATCAGGTCGATCGAGTGCCCCTGACGGACGAGCTCCCCGATGAGACCCGCGGTCGCGGTCTCCACGCCGCCGTGGAAGACGAAGGGGCGGCAGATGAGGGCGATCCTCATCGCGCGGCTGCCACCCGCTCCACGAGCGGGAACAGGACGCGGCGAGCCGCGTCGAAGCTGTAGCGCTTGACGCAGCGCTCTCTCGCGCGCCGCCCCAGGGCGGCTGCTTCATCGGGATGATCGGCCAGCCGGGCGATCGCCCCGGCGAGTGCCGCAACGTCCCCAGGAGGCACGAGCATCCCGCAGCCATCGAGGATCTCGGGGATCATGGAGACCGGCGTCGAGATCACGGCGCGCCCGAGGGCCATCGCGTCGAAGATCTTGGCCGGTACCTGCCCGCGCGTGTCGCTGCTCTGCCGCTGGGGGACGGCGACGATGTCGGCGGCGCCGAGGTACACGGGCACCTCGTGAAATGCAATGGCACCCATCAGCCTGATGGCCGGATAGCGCTCTCGGAGTCGCTGGCCGCCGGGGCTCGCCGGATCCGTCCCGACGAGGGCCAGGACGATATCCGGACGCTTCAGGCGAACCACCGCTTCGCAGAGATCCTCCACCCCCTTGTATCCGCGAATGGTCCCGAGGAACATCACGAGCCGCTCGCGATCGATCCCGAGGCGCTGGCGCACGGGACGCGGATCGGCGGCACCAGGGCGCCACGCCTCGGTGTCCCTGACATGGGGCAAGAGCGCGCCGCCGAAGCGCTGCTGGAGGAAGCGCGAGGCCACGGTAATGCCATCCGCCAGGCCGGTCAGACGCTCCATCAGCCAGGTCCACGGGAGCCCCGTGGGGTTGGCGATGTTGAGGGCCCGGCCCAGCGTTCCCCATGGACCGCCGCGAAGGAAGAACCCCAGCTCCCAGTCGTCGATGTCGAGGAGCAGCGGTCTCCGCGCCGTCAGCCGCTTCAGGTACCCGATGCCCGCGCTCGGCAGTCTCGGCTTCGAGGCGTACAGGATGTCGCCGTCAGCGAGTCTCAGCAGCGCTGGGATGGACGCGAGGAACCCTGGGAGCTTCCACGCGGGCAGGCTCGCGTACTGGACGCCGTCCTCGGCGACGGGCGGCCAGACCCCGACCCCGCCCCGCAACCCGACCACCTGGACCTCATACCGTGGGGAGAGGAGCCGCGCCAGCAGATGGGCGCGGCCAGCGGCGTTGCTCGAGACGTCGAAGCAGAGGACGGACACCTTCACCGGTGGCGCCGCTCCCCCCCGGCGCTTGCCATCTTGGCGTAGAGGGAGGCCAGATCGCGCGCGAGCCTGGCGCCGGACAGCCGGGACTCCACCAGCCGGCGGGCCGCCTCGCCGAGCCGGCGCCGCAGCGGGGCATCGTCGAGGATCCTGGCCACTGCCCGCGCCAGGGGCCCGGACTCCCCGGCGGGAACGAGGAGCGCGCTGTCGTCATCGGCCAGCACCTCGGGGACCACGCCGACCCGGCTCGCCACCACGGGCTTCCCCAGGGCCAGGTACTCGAAAAGCACTCGCGACATGCCATCCGACTCGAGCGGGACGTACAGCGCTGCGTCGAAGGCCGCCATGACGCTCTCGGCGCTGGCTGCGGTGCCGCTCACCGACACGCGCTCCCCGAGCCCCGCCTCCGCCACCCACCGGCGGATCGCGGGCTCCATCCCGCCCTGCCCCACGAAGGCCAGGTGAAAGCGCCGGCCTTCCGCGCACAGCCGCGTGGCGGCGCCGACGGCCACTGCGTGCCCCTTCATGACGCGGAAGCCCCCGAAGAGTCCGATCAGCGGCACCTCGGCGCCGACCCCGAGCGAGCGACGGAGCTGACTTCCGTCGAGTCCGGGGCGAAAGCGCTCGACGTCCACGCCGCCGGGAAGTGTGACCACCTGTCCCGCAGCCGCGAGCCCTGCGGCGATGTACTGCCGCCGGATGGCCTCGGTCACCGTCACCACCAAGTCCGTCGCCTCGCGGTAGAGCCAGCGGTTGAGCGCATGGGGGCGGATGGGCTGGACGATGTGCCGGGTCCTCACGAGGGGCCGCGGCGTGGCCGAGAGCCGGTTGGCGACGGCCGCGAGCCAGTGCTCCTTCCCGCGATGCACGTGAACGACGTCGGCGCCGCCGAGCCGGGCGAGCAACCCCCGCAGGTCACTCACGTCGGTCGCCGGGCTCACGCCCCCCGCGAAGGCCAGCGTCTCGATGTGCTGCACCCCCACCTGCCGCGCGCGCTCGATCACCCGCTCCTCGGTTCCGCGGCGACACACGAGGGTCACGCTGTGCCCCGCGCGCTCCAGCTCCGCGGTGATCCGCGCCGCCCAGTAGGCGTCGGACGACCACCCGCGGCAGGACATGAGCTGGAGCACCCTCACCGCGCCGACTCCCGCCGGGCCAGCACGCTGAGGTAAATCGCTTCCACGTCGGCGGCGTGACGCTCGGGGCTGAAACACTCCTCGGCCCGCCGCCGCCCGGCCTGGCCCATGGCCTTGGCCAGACCAGGGTTCGCGAGAAGCGCACGGAGCGCTGCCTCCACCGCCTCGGGCTCCTCGCCGTCCACGAGGAGCCCGGTGCTGCCGTGAACGATGGCGTCCGGCAGGGCCCCCAGTCGCCGCGCGACCACCGGGCGGGCCGCCGCCATCGCCTCGAGGGCCGCCCGGCACGACTCGTCCGACCCCGGTCCCATGAGCACGAAGGCATCGAGCGCCTGGAGCACCTCGGGGAGATCGGCATCGCGATAGCCGGCGAAGAGCACGTGCGCGCCGAGACCGCGCTCTCGCACCCGCGCCTCGAGCGTCGGCCGCGCCTCCCCCTTGCCGATGAGCAGGAGCCGCAAACCGGGATAGTCAGGCAGGAGACGCTCGAAGGCCGCGATCAGCAGCTCGTGTCCTCGGTGGGGTGCGAGCCGCGCCACCGAGCCGATCAATTGCCCGGGACCGACGCCAAGCTCCGCGCGGATCGGCTCCCCGTTCGAGCCTGCGGCGAAGCGCGTGATGTCCACGACGCCGCCGACGCGGAAGACGCGCGCGGCCGCGATGCCCAGGAGCCGGCAGCGCTCCTCGATCTGGCGGCTCACCGCGATGACGCCGTCCGTGTGGCGGTGGAGCCACGGTTCCGGCCACGCCGCCCTCACGGCCCGCTGGTTGTGGAAGGTCCTGACGAGCGCCGCGGGACCGCGGCTCAGCATGCCGAGCCAGTGATCGTGCGAGTGGTGGACGTGGACGATGTCGACGCCCTCGTTCCGCACAAGCCGCCTGAGTCTGATCACGTCCCGGACCACGGCGGCAGGATGGAACTTCACCTCCAGCGACAGACCTGCCACAGGCTCGATTCCGGCCTCGCGGGCCTTGGCCTCGAAGCGGTCGCCCAGGATCAGGGCCAGCAGAGCGCGATGGCCGCGCGCCTCGATTCCCTTCACGAGACGGATCACGGGATCGGCGCTGCCGGTCCACCACCGGTTCGCGCACACCTGGAGCACCGTCAGATGCCGCGGCATTTACCCTGGGAGCAGCTCGCCGTACAGGGCGAGGAGCCTCGAGATGGACGCCTCCTGGGAGAAGCGCTCCCGGAGGGACGAGCAGGCCCGTGACCCCGTCCTGGACGACCTCGGGGATGCCCCCCACGGCGCTCGCGACCACGGGGACTCCGGCGGCGAATGCCTGAAGCAGGGACTGCGGCACGCCTTCGGTGCGCGTGGAGGCGAGCACGAAGCAGTCCATGGCGGAGAGGAGCGCGGGAACGTCGGGCCGAAAGCCGGTGAACAGCACGGCAGCGGCGAGCCCGCGCTCCTTCGCGAGGGACTCCACCCAGGCCCGCCGCCCTCCGTCGCCGACCAGGAGCAGGCGCGCGGTAGGATGACGCTGCCGCACCAGAGAGAAGGCCTCCAGCAGGACGTGGTGCCCCTTGGATCCCCGGAACATCGCGACGGAGCCGATCACGGGGCGCGAGAGGCCGAGCGAGCGGGCCATCTCGTCTCCGCCCGTCAGGGCCTTGAACTCCTCGAGTCTCACCCCGGCCGGCATGGGGATCACGCGATCCGGCGGAACGCCGGCGGCGATCACCAGGGCCCGGATGGCCTCCCCGCTGGTGATGACGCGGTCCGCGAGCCAGCGGTACACGGGGTTCAGCCCCCGGCGGATGGGAATCGACACATGGCGCGTTCGCACGACGGGCACGCCGCAGAGCCGCCCCCCCATGCCCCCCACCCACCCGTCGATGGAGCTGTGGGTGTGGACCACATCGACTCGCTCCCGCCGGATCAGCCCTGCGATGCGGAGCACCGCCCCGGCGTCCCAGGGCCCGCGCATCCTCAGCGCGCGAGGCTCGAGGCCCCGGGCCCGGGCGTGCTCGTGGAGGCGGCTCCGGGGCTGGCAGGCGATGAGCACACGCCAGCCGCGGGCCGCGACGGCCACGGCCTCGTCGAGGGTGCGGATCTCCTGACCGCCGAGCCCGAGGGAGGACTCCGTGTGCAGCATCGTCCTCATGACGCGATCGCCTCCCGCACGCGCTTCTCGATCTCCTCCACCGTGATCCCGCGCATGCAGCCATGATCGATGGGACAGCTGCCGCGGAAGCATGGGGCACATGGAGCCCCCCCGCGGACAGCCAGGGCCCGTGGCGACCGGGGCGCCGTCAGCCTCGGGTCCGTGGGCCCGAAAAGCGTCACGGTCGGGACGGACAGGGCCGCCGCAAGATGCGCCACCCCTGTGTCGCCACTCACGAGGCAGGACAGGCGCCTCAGCAGCGGGGGAAGGAGCGCCGGCCGATCGCGTCCGACGAGTGAGCGCGGCGAGGATCGAGACGCCGCGCGGACCTCGTCTGCCCCGGGCCCGTCGGCTGCGGAGCCGAGGAGCAAGGGCGCGAGCCCCGCCTCCGCCAGCGCATCCGAGAGCATCGCGAAGGAGTACGCCCGCCACCGCTTCGCGGGCCCTCCGGCTGCGCCGAGGTGGAGCCCCACGAGCTTGTCGCCCGGAGAGGCGCCCGCCTCCTGCAAGAGGCCATCGACCTCCGCCTCCGCCGATGGATTCGGGGTCACCCGCCACAGCGGCTGCCGGTCCGCGACCTCCACACCCGCGGCTCTCGCGAGGAGGAGATACTCGTCCACCTGGTGGAGCCGCGGTGCCGGTACCGGCAGGGGATCGGTGAGCAGGAGGCGCCGCCCATCGCTTGCGAAGCCGACTCTGCGGCGGGCCCGCCAGAGACGAGCGGCCAGCGCCGACTCGAAGGAACCGGGCAGCAGCAGCGCGAGGTCGGCGGGCTCGTCCGCCAGTGCTTGCGCGAAGCGCCGCCGCGCCACCCACCCGGCAGGGTATGCCAGGAGGAGATCGGCTGTCCCTTGACCTGCGAGCAGCGGCGCCCACCTCCCGACCACCATGATGCGCGCCTGGGGCTGCCCGGCTCTGAGCGCGTGGAGAGCCGGCAGCGCCATGACGGTGTCGCCGAGCCAGTTCGGAGCGCGTACCACGACGATCAGCGCCACAGCTGCCGCTTCTACTTCTGCGCGAGCGAGGCGCCCAGGGCCCGCTTGAGCACCTCGCGCCACTCCGCCTGACCCGACTCGAGGGTCATCCTCACGCTCACGACCCAGAGCGGGAGCCGCGGGAGCGTGAGGTCTCTCAGCCGAACCGCGTCCTTTTCCGTGGTGATCAGACCCTCGGCGCGGGCGCGTTGGGCCTGCCGGGTCAGCGCGTCGAGGTCCTCCGGCATATACCAGTGGTGATCGGGGAACTCGACGAAGTCCGCCAGCGTCACCCCCATGGCGGCGAGGGTCTCGCGGAATCCCCGCGGAGAGGCCAGACCGGCGAAGCCAACGAGCCGCCGCCCCGCGAGCGCCCCCGGCTCGAGGCGCTCCCCCCCCTGGGCGTCCAGGACGCCGAGGACGCGATAGCTCGCGGTGAGGACAGGAGCGGTGCATTCCTGGCGCTCGAGGGTGCGCGCGACCTCGGTGCCACCGGCACCCTGCCCCCCGTTCGTCACGACGATCAGATGGGCGCGCCTGAGCTCCCCGAGCGGCTCGCGAAGCGGACCCGCTGGAAACAGACGCCCGTTCCCCCACGGCGACCGACCGCTCACCGCGAGCACCTCGACGTCCTTGGCGATGGTGCGGTTCTGGAAGCCGTCGTCGAGGACGATGGCCGAAGCGCCGAGGCGTTCGACGGCGATGCGCCCGGCCTCGTAGCGGTTCTCGCCGACCACCACGGGCGTTCCCGGAAGGCGCTCCGCCAGGAGCACCGGCTCGTCTCCCGCCGCTCTCGGGCCCAGCCGAACCCCGTGCCGGTCGGCCACCACCTGCGTTCCTCGCGTCGCCCGCCGGTATCCACGACTGACGATGGCGGGCACCGCCCCCAGCTCCAAGAGCGTCAGGGCCGCCAGCTCGACCAGGGGCGTCTTGCCGCTGCCTCCCACGGTCAGGTTGCCGATGGAGACCACCGCGCATGGCAGCCGTCCGCTCCTGAGCAGGCCGAGACCGTAGAGCCGGCCGCGGGCGACGAACGCAGCGCGGTACGCCACCGCGAAAGCCGACAGACCGGCGGCGAGCAGCGGATGAGTGCCTTCTTCCCACGCGCGCAGGAGCCAGCTCTCGGGATCGCTGCGACGAACGGCCGTCCCGCTCATGCGGGGCCGGTTTCCTTCCGTCCCCCCCCGGGGTAGAGGTAGCGCGCGACGAGGTCCAGGGTTCTCTCCGCCGCCCCCTGCCGCCCGACGACGGCCTGAAAGCCGGCAGCGCCCATGGCCTTCGCCAGCGTCGGATCGTCCAGGAGCCTGCGCACGGCATGCTCGAGCTCGGGCCCGTCTTGGACCACGAGAGCTCCTCCCGCCGCGGCGAGGAGCTCCGCGCTCTCCCGGAAGTTGCTGGTATGCGGCCCGAAAAGGACGGGTTTCATCCGGAGCGCCGGCTCAAGCATGTTGTGCCCTCCGGCGGGAACCAGGCTCCCTCCCACGAAGACCAGCTCGGCCACGCGATAGAATTGCGCCAGCTCGCCGACCGTGTCGAGCACGATGACGGCGCGCCGGTGTCGCTCCCGGGGGAGCTGGCTGCGGCGGAGAGCCGGCAGCCCCCTCGACTCCAGGATACGCTCCACCTCGGGCACGCGCTCCGGATGGCGGGGAGCGAGGATCAGCGTGAGCTCGGGGAAGGCGGCCGACAGCCGCTGGAACGCCTCCACCACGACCTCCTCTTCTCCTCGATGGGTGCTGCCGGCGATCCACACGCGCTCCTCGGGCCCGAGCCCGAGCAAGCGGTCCCACAGCTCGCGCGCGCCGGGATCTTCCGGCTCCTGGTCCGCCTTCAGGCTTCCCGTGACCACCACTCGCTCGGGCGGCGCCCCGAGCGTGATGATCCGGCGCGCGTCCTCCTGCGATTGCATGGCGAAGACGGAGATCTCCCGGAGGAGCGGCCCCATCAGAGAGCGAATCCGCCGGTACCGCCGGAAGGACCGGTCGGAGATCCTCCCGTTGGCGATCATGCTCGGGATGCCCCGGCGCCGCAGCGCTCGGAAGAAGTTCGGCCAGAGCTCCGTCTCCATCCCGATGAAGAAGCGCGGACGAACGCTGCGGAGCGCCCGGCCCACGGGCCCGGGCAGGTCCAGCGGGAAATACCGGTGGGTGGCCCGCCCCGCCAGCCGATCCTCCACGATCGTGGCGCCGGTGGGGGTCACCGTGGTGAGCACGACGGACAGCTCCGGCCAGCGCAGCCGGATGCCGTCGACGAGCGGGATGGCCGTCACGGACTCCCCCACCGAGACCGCGTGGAGCCAGCAGCGGGGCTCGGGGGGCAGCTCGCGGCCGAGTCCTCCCAGGCGCTCCCGGATATGCGCCGGGTGACCCCTGCCCCTGAGCCGGCGAAGCAACAGCACCGGTGCATAGCCGAGCAGTCCCGCCAGCAGCACCAGCGAGTACAGCCACTGGATCATGCCGCGGCCTCGTCGTCGGCCTGCCAGGTCACGGCGCGCAGGGCAGCCTCGATCTCCTTGCGCGCGCCTTCCTGCGCGTCCCGGCCGCAACGGCGGGCGATCCGGATCGGCTCTCCGAAGCGCACCACGCAACGAGAGAATGGCCGTGGGATGCGGAGCTCGTCCCACGAGGGCATGCGCCAGTCGGAGGAAGCGGCGACGGCCAGCGGGACGACGGCGGCCCCGCTGAGCGCGGCGAGCGTGACGATGCCCGGCTTCACGACCTCGCGCGGTCCCCTCGGTCCGTCCGGAACGACGACGACGCCCCAGCCGGCGCGCAGGGAGCGCAGGAGCTCTCTGAGCGCCGCGGCGCCGCCCCGACTCGACGAGCCCCTGACCGTCTCGAGCCCGAAGCGCGCCATCAGGCGAGCGATGATCTCGCCGTCGCGCGAGCGGCTCGCGAGGACCCGGAGGCGATGTCCCCGGTACAGATACGGCAGGAGGAGGATGCGGGAGTGCCAGACCGTGAAGATCAGCGGGGCGCCGCCCGCCCAGATGGCGGCCACCGCGCCCTCCTCCCGGCGGACGGTGATGGTACGTGCCAGGAGCCTGATCGCCACGGCACCAAGCGCGGGTCCCACCGCGAGCGACAGCGACGCCGGGACTCTCATCACGCGCGGGTGACCTGGAGCACATCGATCAGGGCCAGGCACAGCGTGGCCCCGTGCAACTCCCCGGAGGCTTCGCCCGCCGAGAGCATGATCGCCCCGCACTCAGAGCCCGCCATCGCGTCCCTCGTCGATTCCGACGAGCGCGATGCCGGCCCGCTCGGCGACACCCACCACCACCTCGCGCTCGACCAGCAGCACCTTCCGCCTCGGGACAACGAGCACAGCGGCGCCTCCCGCGGCCATGACCTCGAGCGTCGTGGGCCCGATGGTGGGGATGTCGAAGCGGTAGTCGTGGTCCGCGGCCACCGCTTTCACCACGACGGCGCCCGGTCCTGCCAGGGCCGTGCCGCGCCGGATTGTCTCATCCGTCCCTTCGGCCGCCTCGACGGCCACCGTCACGCCGTGGGACCGGACGATGGTCTGCCCGATCCCGTGTGCCGCGAGGCTCCGGCAAAGCCCCCAGCCGGCTCGGATCTCTTGCCATTCAGCCTCCGAGGGAGCGCGTGGGGTGAGCGACGGCGCGTCGAACAGCCAGGGGCCGAGAAAGAGACGCTGGTCGAGGACCCGGACCCCCAGGGCCCCCAGCGTTTCCAGGATTACCGCGGACAGGGCCGCGTCGGAGAGCCCGCGCCGGGCGAGGCGACGTCCGGCGTCGTCGGCGGCATGCACCTGAGCGAGAGCTTCCTGCTTCCAGAACTTCCCGACGAACAGGGCCGCCTCGACACGCTTCCCTTCGATGCTCCCCAGAACCGACTGGATATCGGTGAGCCTGGAGGGAACGACCAGATCCGCGCTCTCGGAGAGCCCGGGCGCGTCATCGAACGCGAAGGCCACGACCCGCCATCCCTGCCGGCGGGCCTCGGCAGCCGCGCGGCCGGGGAGCGCCCCGGCCCCCGACATCAGGCCGAGGCAACGCTCCACGGAAGATCCTCCGGCCAGGCGGTCTCTCCCCGACCCTCGCGGATCATCCGCTCGATCTCCAGCGCCACCGCCAGGGAGCGCAAGTCCTCCGCCTCGGCCAGCTCCACCCGACCCGTGGTCTGGGCGGCGCGGGCCGCCGAGATCAGGTGGCGGAGCTCCAGCTTCAAGGGGTTGTCCTTGTGGACGAAGAGGTGCTCGACGAAGGACGCCTGGCGATAGCGAATCGCCTCGCGGTTCACCGAGTACTCCTGCGCTGCGCGTCGGTGGATCTGGATGTCCTGGTCGAGGTAGTCGAGCGTGATGTAGGCGTCGGGCTGGGTGATGGCCAGGGTCCGGATCTTCTCCTCGGTGGCGCGGCTCGCGGTGATGGTGGCCATGGCGCCAGAGTCGAACACCACCTGCACGTTCGCCACGTCGGCGAGGCCCGAGCTCACCGAGGAACCCACCGCCGTCACCCTCCGAGGCTCCCCGTCCACCAGTCCCAGGACGATGTCGATGTCGTGGATCATGAGGTCCATGACCACCGAATCGTTCTGCACCCGGGGAACGAAGGGGCCGAGGCGCCGCGACTCGATGAGGATGGGCCGCTCGACGATTTTCCGGAGCTCCTGCACGGCGCCGTTGAATCGCTCCACGTGCCCCACGTGCAGGACACTCCCGCGGTGCCGGGCGATCCGGAAGAGATCCTTCGCCTCCTCGAGGGTCGTCGTCATGGGTTTTTCGACCAGCACGTGGATCCCCGCCTCGAGGAGGTCCCGCGCAACGGCGAAGTGCCGGTCCGTGGGGACCGCCACCGTCACCACGTCCACCAGGCCGCGGAGATCGTCGTGATCGGCGAACGCGCGGGTTCCGTAGCTCGCGGCGAGCTGCTGCGCGCGCTCGAAGTCCCGGTCCACGATCCCCACCAGCTCCACGTCCCAGAGCTCCATGAACGCGAGGATATGGTACTGCCCCATGTGCCCGGCGCCCACCACGCCAGCCCGGATCTTCGGCTCCACTGCAAGCTTCACAGCCCCTCCTCCTGCTCGCCGGCGTCTCCATGTGCCCCGCTCCGGACAGCCCCCGGCACGATACCCCGCCGCGATTGCTCGATGAACTCCAGCAGCCGGGCCACCAGAGGGTAATCCCCCAGCTCCGCCTTGAGACGCGCGGCCGCAGCCCCCGGGGCGAGGCCTGATCTGTAGAGCACCCGGAAGGCTTCCTGCGCCTGCCGGCGCGCCGCGGCGTCGAGCCCGCCCCGACGCATCCCCACGACGTTGACCGCCCGCGCAGTGGCCGGGATGCCGTCCACCATCACGAAGGGCGGAACGTCCTGGATCACCTTGGAGCACCCCCCGATATAGGCGAAGGTCCCCACCCGCGTGAAGGGATGGATCCCGCTGAGCCCGCCGACCGTGGCCCGATCCTCGACCGTCACGTGGCCGGTGATGCCGGCCCCGTTGATGATGATGACGTGATCGCCGATGAGGCAGTCGTGGGCCACGTGCGCCGTTGCCATCAGCAGGCAGTGCGAGCCGATACGCGTGTTGTGCCCCTCGTGGGTGGCGCGGTGGATCGTGACGTACTCCCGGATCACGGTGTCGTCGCCGATCACCACTCCCACCGGGATCCCGGGACGGAACTTGAGATCCTGCGGCGGCGCGCCGAGGACGGCCCCGTGGCCGATCCGGCAGCGGGCGCCGACGCGGACCCGCCCTTCCAGCACCGCGTGGGCGCCGATCTCCGTGTCCTCACCGATCTCGACATCCGGACCGATGACCGTGCCGGGCCCCACCTCCACCTCGGGGCCGAGGCGTGCTCGTGGATCCACGTGGGCTGCGGGATGGATCACGCGCGCCCCCGCTCGAGCTCGTCGAGCCGCTTCTCGAGGGTCCGGACCCGCCTCACGAGCTCGGGCAGCAGACGCTCCGCGGCCCAGATGCGGCGCGCCTCGGCCATCGGCCGGCTCGGCGTTCCGCCCCACACCTCGCCCGCCGGAATGTCGCTGGGCACGCCAGCCTGCGCCACCAGGATCGCGCGCTCTCCGATCGTCACGTGGTCGGCCACGCCGACCTGCCCGGCCAGGATCGCGCGGCTGCCGATGCGGCACGACCCCGAGATGCCCACCTGCGCCACCAGAATCGCGTCCTCCCCGACGTCACAGTTGTGCCCGACCTGGACGAGGTTGTCGACCTTGCTCCCCCGCCCGATGACCGTGTCGCCGAGGGTGCCCCGGTCCACCGTGGTGTTGGCGCCGATCTCCACGTCGTCCTCGATGCGCACGCCGCCCACCTGGGGGATCTTCCGGTGGGCGGTCCCGTCGAACGCGTAGCCGAAGCCGTCGGCGCCGACGACGGCGCCTGGGTGGATGATCACCCTGCTGCCGACCTGCACGCCGTCGCGGATGACCACTCGTGGGTACAGGAGCGTGTCGTCTCCGACGCTCGATCCCGTCCCCACGAACGTGAGCGCACCGATCCTCGTCCGGCGGCCCACCGTGGCCCCCATTTCGATCACGGCGAAGGGGCCCACCGCCGCGGTTGCGTCCACGCGCGCGCCCTCGGCGACCAGCGCCAGCGGGTGAATGCCGGGCGCATGAGGCGGATCCGGGTGAAAGAGACGCAGGAGCGTGATGAGCGCCGCCTGCGGGGAGGCGACTCTCAGCACGGCGCCGGGGAGCCCGGTGGCATCCGCGGCCGCGACCACCGCGCCGGCGCGGGTCTGCTCGGCGAGCCGCTGGTAGCGCCGGCTCAGCAGGAAGGACACCTCCTTGGGGCCCGCACTCTCGAGCGGAGCCACCCCTTCCACCGGCCTCGCCGGATCGCCCTCCAGGGTGGCGTCGAGCGCCTTGGCGAGTTCACCGAGCGTGAAGGGGCCGCGCTGAGCCACCTACTTCTTGGCCTTCTTGGAGTCTTCGTCGAAGACGCGGATGATCTCTTCCGTGATGTCCACCTCGGGCGCGCCGTAGACCACGGAGGCCCCTCGCTTCTCGACGATGATGGCGTACCCCTTCTCCTTCCCGAACCGCTGCACCACCCCCGTGACCTCCTGGAGGACCTTCGCCAGCAGCTCCTGTTCCTTCTTCTGGAGCTCTTTCTGGAGATCGTCTACCAGCCGGCGCACGTCCCGGACTTTCCGCTCGAGGGTCTCCTGCTTCTCCCGGCGGACGTCGGCCGAGAGGAGCTGTCCCTTCTTCTCCAGCTCGTCGCGAAGCTTCTCGAGCTCACCGCGGTGCCCGTCGACCTGCTTCTGCATGGCGGCCTTCTCTCGCTCGAGCTGCTCCCGCGCGGCGACACCGGCCGAGGCCCGCGCCAGCACGCGCTGCACGTCCACGAACGCCACCCGGGCACCGGGCGCGGACTGCGCGTGCACGGGTTGGGCGGACCACGGGACTGCGATCAGCCAGACCGCCGCCGCGGCCAGCAACGGCAAGAGACCCCTCGGCGTCATACGCATCTGCGTCTCCTCCTCGCTCAGAACGGGGAGCCGACCGAGAAATGGAATTGCCCGAACTTCTCTCCAGTTCGCCGGTCCAGGTTTACCCCGTAGTCGACACGGAGCGGACCGAAGGGTGACGCCCAGCGGACGCCGACGCCCGCGGCGTGCCGCAGGTTCAACGGGTCGAACGTGTCGCCGCCTTCGATGTCGGGGCCATAGACATTGCCCACGTCGTAGAAGAGCGCCGCCCGGACGCCGAAGGGGAGCGGGATCAGGTACTCGACGTTGCCGAGGATCTGGCTGTTGCCCCCGATCCGGGTCCCGCTCTGGTCCGTCGGTGAGACCGCCCGGCTCTTGCGGCTGCGGATGGAGTTGGGTCCGCCGAGGTAGAAACGCTCGAAGAGCGGCAGCGGCTCCTCCGCCCAGCCGAAGGCGTAGCCCCCCTGGACGCGCCCGCTGAGAATGTGGTCAAGCCAGACTGGCTGGAAATACGCGGTGCTGACGGCGGCGCGGACGAACTTGCTGTCGCCGAACCCCACCCCGGCAAAGTCCACGCCGGCGCTCGAGGCGCTTCCGCGGGTCGGCTCGAAGACGCTATCCCGAGTGTCCCGCGACAGGCTGCCACCGACGAGCGACGTGAGGCGCTTCCCCTCCTCGCTCAGCAGGTTCGAGCTTGCGTTGCTGGGCACGTCGGAGATCTCGTCCTCGGTCACGCGGTAGATCAGGTTCCAGCGCGAGTAGTCGCCCAGCGGGTGGCCGAGCCGGATGTCTCCGCCCAGGGAGTTGATCGTGTACTCGGTGAAGACACGGCGGTTGTTGAAGAGGTCGAACCCGGCAGCCAGGGGCCGGTCGAAGAGCCACGGCTCGGTGAACCCGATGGTGCCCTGCTGGGTGCTTCCCCCCGCGCGCAGCCTGAGGAATACCTCCCAGCCGCGCCCGAGAAAGTTGCGCTGGGACAGGTCCACCGTCCCGATGAAGCTATCCTGGGAGCTGTAGCCGCCGCCGATGGAGAAGAGGCCCGTGGGCTTCTCCGTCACCTCGATGTTGACCACGATCTTGTCCTTGGCCGAGCCCGGTGCGGTCGTGGCCCTCACCTGCTCGAAGTACCCAAGGTTGCTGAGCTTCTGCCGGGCGCGCTCGAGATCCTTGGTCGTGAAGAGGTCCCCCTCGTGCATGGGGATCTCGCGCCTGAGGATCTTCTCCTGGCTCCGGGCGTTTCCGGAGATGTTGATCCGCTCCACGAAGACCTCCGGGCCCTCGGCGATCTCGAAGGCGATGTGCACCCGCCGCGTCGCGGCGTCTTGCGTCGCGGTCGGGTTCACGTCGGCCGAGGCGCGCCCGACGACGCCGTACAGGTCCTGGATCCCCTTCATGCTCTCCCTGAGCTTGGAGCGCGAAAACACGTCGTCCGTCTTGAGCTTGATGCGCCGGCGGATCTCCTCGGCGGGCAGGATGTTGTTGCCCGTCACGTCCACCCCGCCGACCTTGAACTGCGGCCCTTCGACGACGACGACGCGGACGGTGGCGCGGGCCTTTGTCCGATCCACCTGGATATCCGCCGACTCGACTCTGGCCTGCGTGTAGCCGTGGTCGTTGTAGAGGGCGACGATCCGCTCGACGTCGTCATCCAGCTTCTGTCGCTGGACGGTCCCCCGGAGGACGTAGAACTGCCGCTCCTGGGTCGCCATGATCGCCTTGATCTCCTTCGGCTTCACCCCCTGGGCGCCCTCGATCACGATCTCCTCGATGCTGATCTTCCGCCCCTCGGCCACCTGGAAGACCACCGTCACGTCACCGTCGGGGAGCTGCCGGGCATCTGGCGTGACGGCGACCTCGAAGTACCCTTCTTCCTCGTAGTGGTCCTTCACTCGCTCGGCCGACCGGTTGACCTCCACGGGGTTGTAGACGCTGCCCAGCTTCAGGTCGATCTTCTCCTGCAGGGCGGCGGTATCCACCTTCTTGTTGCCCACGAACTGGATGTCCCGGACAAAGGGACGCTCGACCACGAGGAACGTCACCTTGACGCCCCCCTCGAAGTCCTCGACCTTCAGCTGGACGTCGTCGAAGAAGCCGAGGGCGAACACCGCGCGGATGTCGCCGGCCAGTCTGGCCGGGGCGAACTGACCGCCGACCTTGGTGGTGACGCGGCCGAGGATGACCGCCTCCTGGACGCGGCGGCTCCCCTGAATGGCGATCTCCTTCACGAGGATCGGCCGCTCGGGGGACGGCGCCGCCTTCTGGGCCGGCGCCAGGCTGGGACTCAGGACCACACAGGCAAAAAAAATGGAGAGGAACACTCTCCCCAGGGCGGTCATAGAGGCGATCGTCCTGTCGTGTGGGGAGGCGGCGTCCGGCCGCTCAGTGCTCCGCGAGCGCGAGCCGCGATTCCGCGACCTGGGCTTCCCGGAAGACGAAATTGGTCCCCTCCACGTCGAGCTCCAGCCGAGCTCCGACCGAGACCTGGCCCCGCACAATGGCTTCCGCCAGCGGGTCCTCCACGTGCTTCTGGATCGTCCGGCGAAGCTGGCGGGCCCCGTACGTGGCGTCGAACCCCTTCTCCACCAGCAGGTCCAGCGCCGCCAGGGTGGGCTCGATGGCGATCCCCTTGTCGGCCAGCTGGGCATTGATCCGACCCATCATCAGACGGACGATCCCGTTGATGTTCTCGCGGCTCAGCGCGTGGAACACGATGGTGTCGTCGATGCGGTTGAGGAATTCCGGACGGAATGCCCGCTTCAGCTCCTCGAGCACGCGCTCCTTCATCCTGTCATGCGAGGAGTCTTCGCCCTCGGGCAGGAACCCTGGCGAGCTCCGCTTCCCGATGAAGCTCGTGCCCAGGTTCGAGGTCATGATGAGAATCGCGTTCTTGAAGTCCACGACGTGGCCCACCGAGTCAGACAGGCGGCCGTCGTCCAGCACCTGCAGCAGCATGTTGAAGACGTCCGGATGGGCCTTCTCGATCTCGTCGAACAGCACCACGCAGTACGGCCGTCGCCTCACCTTCTCGGTCAGGAAGCCGCCTTCCTCGTAGCCGACGTAGCCGGGAGGGGCGCCAAGGAGCCGGGAGATCGAGAACTTCTCCATGTACTCCGACATGTCGACGCGAATCAAGGCGTTCTCGTCGCCGAACAGGTACTCGGCGAGCGCCCGGGCCAGCTCCGTCTTGCCGACACCCGTGGGCCCCAGGAAGATGAACGACCCCACGGGCCGCTTGCTGTCCTTGAGGCCGGCGCGCGACCGCCGGATGGCCCGTGAGACCGCCGCCACCGCGTCGCCCTGCCCGATGATGCGGCCGTGGAGGGCCTCCTCCATGCGGGCGAGCTTGGCCGACTCCTTCTCCTCGAGCTTGGACAGCGGGATGCCGGTCCAGCGGGAGACGATGTACTCCACGTCTTCCTCACCCACCACCTGCGGTCCCTTGCCCTTGCGCTTGTCCCAGTCGCGCTTGAGCTCCTCGTCGCGCCCGCGCAGCAGCTTCTCCTTCTCGCGCAGCGAGGCGGCCTTCTCGAATTCCTGCGCCTCGAGGTACATGTCCTTCTCACGGACGACGCGCTCCACCTCCCGCCCCAGCTCCTTGATCTCCGGGGGGGGCGTGAGCGCCATGAGCCGCGTCCGCGAGGAGGCCTCGTCGATCACGTCGATGGCCTTGTCCGGGAGCTGGCGGTCCGTGATGTAGCGGTCCGCGAGCTTCACGGCCGCATCGATGGCGTCGTCCGTGATCTTCACGTGGTGATGGGCCTCGTACTTGTGCCGCAGCCCCTTGATGATCTCCACGGACTCCGCCACGGAGGGGGCCCGCACGATGACGGGCTGGAAACGCCGCTCCAGCGCGCCGTCCTTCTCGATGTACTTGCGGTACTCGTCGAGCGTCGTGGCCCCGATGGTCTGGATCTCACCCCGGGACAGCGCGGGCTTCAGCATGTTCGACGCGTCGATGGCCCCTTCGGCGGCGCCGGCGCCGATGAGCGTGTGCAGCTCGTCGAGGAACAGCACCACGTTCTCCGACTGCCGGATCTCCTTCATCACCGCCTTGAGCCGCTCCTCGAACTGGCCGCGGTACTTCGTCCCGGCGACGAGAGCCCCCAGGTCCAGCTGGAGGAGCCGCTTCTGCGCCAGGACGTCGGGCACCTCGTGGCCGACGATCCGCTGGGCGAGGCCCTCCACGATGGCCGTCTTGCCCACGCCCGGCTCCCCGATCAGCACGGGGTTGTTCTTGGTCCTGCGCGCCAGGATCTGGATGACCCGCTCGATTTCCGTCTCGCGCCCGATCACCGGGTCGAGCTTGTTCTCCCGGGCGAGCTGGGTGAGGTCACGCGCGAACTCGTCGAGCACCGGCGTCTGGGAGCGTTTCTTCGGGCGCGGGTAGTACTGATCCCCCAGAAGCGACAGCGTCTCCTGACGCACCTCGTCGAGGCGGGCGCCCAGGGATTCCAGGATCTTGGCGGCGATGGACTGCCCCTCCTTCATGAGGCCGAGGAGCAGGTGTTCGGTGCCGATGTAGTTGTGGCCGAGCTGACGGGCCTCCTCGATGGACAGCTCGAGGACGCGCTTGGCCTGTGGGGTGAAGGGCACCTCGCCGAACGTGAGGGTCTTCGGGAATCCGGCCAGAGCCCGCTCGACCTCCGCCTTCACGGTCTCGAGCTTGAGCCCGAGGCGCTGAAGCACGGCCGTGGCGATCCCCTCCCCGTCGCGGATCAGGCCGAGCAGGATGTGCTCGGTCCCCACGAAGTCGTGCCGAAAACGGCCCGCCTCCTCCCTCGCCAGGATGATGACTCGCCGCGCGCGCTCGGTAAACCTTTCGAACACTTGGGCCCTCGCTTCCAGAGTCGGTTAGCGCTCGGTCACTGCCACTTAAACCTGCCCGAAGTATAACGCTCTGCCCAATCTCCTCATAGGCTTTTCTTCTTCCGCCACCGTGCAGCAGCTCAGGCAGGCCGCCTCGGCCCTCACGGCCAGGTCACTGCCCGCCCCTCCAGGAGCCGATACCCTCGGTCCGCCTTGCGCGCCAGCTCGTGGTTGTGGGTCGCGATGACGAAGCTGAGCCCGCGCTCGGCCTGGAGGCGCAGGAAGAGCTCCCAGATCACCTCGCTCGTCTTGGGGTCCAGGTTCCCTGTTGGTTCGTCGGCCAGGATCACGCGCGGCGCCACGACCAGCGCGCGGGCAATGGCCACGCGCTGCTGCTCCCCCCCGGAGAGCTCCCCCGGCCGGTGCCCCAGACGGTCGGACAGGCCGACCTCGCCGAGGGCCGCCGCGGCCCGCTCGCGCGCCTCGTTCCATGGCGCCCGCTGCAGCAGCGCGGGCATCATGGCGTTCTCCAGCGCCGTCATCTCCCCCAGGAGGTTGTAGAACTGGAAGACGTAGCCGACCTCCGTCCGCCGCAGCCGGGCCAGTGCCGTCTCCGAGCGTGAGTACATGTCCTCGCCCGCAAACAGCACGCGACCCCCGGAGGGGCGGTCCAGCGCGCCGAGCAGGTGCAGCAGCGTGGACTTGCCGACGCCGGAGGCGCCGATCACCACCACGCTCTCTCCCGGGTTCACGGTGAGGCTCACGCCGCGCAGCACGCGGACGACCTCCGGGCCCATCCGGTATTCCTTCTCCAGATCCTGGGCGACGAGGAGCGGCTCACTCATATCTCAGCACGTCCACCGGGTGCAGCCCGGCCGCCCGCCGCGCAGGCGACAGCGTCGCCAGGAAGGAGATCAGGAGTGTGGCGCCGACGACCAGCGCGAAGTCCATCCCGGTGAGCTTCATGGGCAGGTGGTCGATCTGGTAGACGTCGCCGGCGAAGCGGATGATCTTGTAGCTGTTCTGTACCCAGATGAGCAGGAGCCCGAAGGCGCTGCCCGCCACGGTGCCCACGGTACCGATGAGCATGCCGGCCGCCAGGAACACCGCCGCGATGCTGCCGGAGGTGGCGCCCATGGCCTTGAGGATGCCGATCTCCTTGCGCTTCTCCGCGACCAGGAGCACCAGGTGGCCGATGATGGCGAAGCCCGCCACCAGCACGATGATGGTCACGATGACGAACAGCGCGAGCTTCTCGAGCTGGAGCGCGGCGAAGAGGTTGCGGTTCATCTCCATCCAGTCGCGGATCCAGAGCGGCGATCCCGCCGTCTGCGCGATGCGTCGCCCCACGGCCTTCGCGTCCCACGGGTCGTCGAGCTTGACCTCGACGCCGGTGACGCGGTCCCCGAGGCCGGCGAACTCCTGGGCCGCGGCGAGGGTCGTGTAGGCGAGCGACGAGTCGTACTCGTACATGCCCACCTCGATGGCGCCGGCGACGAGGAAGCGCCGCATCTTGGGTACGAGCCCGACGGCCGTCATGGCCCCCTGGGGCGAGATCGCGGTGACGTGATCCCCGGGGACGACGCCGAGAGTTCGCGCCAGCTCCCGCCCGAGCAGCAGCGCCGGCTCTCCTCCCGACAGGAGGGGCTCCATGCTGCCGAGCCTGAGTTGAGCGGCGAGGGTCTCGCGCACCGATGCTGCGCCGAGGTCCAGGCCGCGCAGCAGCCCTCCCGTGGCCCCGCCACCCTGCGCCGTGTAGAGCGCCTGCTGCAGGACGAACGGCGTGGCGGCCCTCACGCCCGCGACGGCTCGGGCGCGCTTGGCCACAGCATCCCCATCGCCGAGCCCGCGTCCGCCCCCCTCGACGATGAGGATATGCGGGTTTGCGGAGATGATCTTCTCGCGGATCCCGTCCTGGAACCCCGTCATGGTCGCGAGCACCACGATGAGGGCGCTCACACCGAGGAAGACCCCGCCGATGCCGATCCAGACGAAGAGGGACAGCCCGCGGAGCTGTCCGCGGGCGCGGAGGTACTTGAGCGCCAGGAAGATCTCGAAGGGCAGCCCGCGCCCGGCCGTCACGGGGCCTCCTGGCCCTCGCCCGCCTCGCCCGGGGGCGGGTCCCGGTGCTCCGGTCTCAGGTGCGGAAAGAAGATCACGTCGCGGATGGAAGGCGAGTCCGTCAGGAGCATGGCCAGCCGGTCGATCCCGATCCCCTCCCCGGCCGTGGGCGGCATGCCGTACTCGAGCGCCCGCAGAAAGTCCTCGTCCAGCCAGTGAGCCTCCTCGTCCCCCCGCTCCCGCTCCCGGGCCTGTTCCTCGAAGCGGCGCCGCTGGTCGATGGGGTCGTTGAGCTCGGAGTAGGCGTTGGCGATCTCGCGCCGGCAGATGAAGAGCTCGAAGCGGTCGACCAGCCGCGGGTTGTCGCGCTTCCGCCGCGACAGGGGCGACAGCTCGATGGGGAAGTCCGTGACGAAGGTCGGCTGGACGAGCGTGGGCTCCACGAGCGTGTCGAACACGTCCTTCCACAGCGCCACCGCGTCCTCCGGCTTGCTCACCGGCACGCCGGCCGCCTGGGCCGCGGCGCGGAGCGCGGACGCCGGCGTCGCGGGCTCGATGGGGGCGTCGAGCGCCTGGGACAGCGCCTGGAAGAACGGCACTCTCCGCCAGGGCGGCGCCAGGCTCACGGTGTCCCCCTGGTACACGATCTCGGTGCGTCCCAGGAGGCTCTGCGCCAGGTGCAGGAGCATTTCCTCGGTGAGGTCCATCAGGTCGTTGTAGTCGGCGTAGGCCTGGTAGAACTCCAGCATGGTGAACTCGGGGTTGTGCTGGGTCGAGATCCCCTCGTTCCGGAAGCTCCGGTTGACCTCGTACACGCGCTCGAGGCCGCCCACCACCAGCCGCTTGAGGTACAGCTCGGGCGCGATGCGCAGAAACAGCGGCATGTCGAGGGCGTTGTGGTGGGTCTGGAACGGCTTCGCCGCGGCGCCCCCGGGAATCGGCTGCATCATCGGCGTCTCGACCTCGAGGAAGCCGCGCGCGTCGAGGAAGGCCCGCAGCGCCTGGATGAGCCGCGTCTTCAGGATGAACGCCTCGCGCACGCGCGGGTTGACCACCAGGTCCACGTACCGCTGCCGGTACCGGGTCTCGACATCCTTGAGGCCATGCCACTTCTCCGGCAGCGGGCGCAGGGCCTTGGACAGGAACTCGAACCCCTTCACGGCCACCGTGAGCTCCCCGGTCCGCGTCCGGAACAGCTCGCCGGTGACGCCGATGAAATCGCCGACGTCGAGATCCGTGAAGAGCGTGTAGCGGTCGCCCAGTCCGTCGGCGCGGCTGTAGAGCTGGATGGCCCCGGACTGGTCGCGGAGATGGGCGAAGCACGTCTTGCCATGGTGCCGGAGAGCGACGATCCGGCCCGCGAGACTCACCGCGCCAGCGCTCTTGAGCTCGTCCTCGGCGGCGGCCTCGAGCCGGGCGAGGATGTCGCCGGCCCAGTGCGTCACGGGAAAGCGCCCGCCGAAGGGGTCCACGCCATGCGCGCGCAGCGTGTCGAGCTTGGCGAGGCGTCGCCGGAAGAGATCGTTGGCGTCGCCGGGGATTCCGGGATCGCGTGGGGGCGGGGTGGCGGTCATCGGCGCCTACGCCGACTTGCCGAGCGCAAGAAAGGCGCGGATGAACGGGTCGAGATCGCCATCCATGACGGCCTCCACGTTGCCCACCTCGATCCCCGTCCGGTGATCCTTGATGATCTGGTACGGGTGGAAGGTGTAGGTGCGGATCTGGCTGCCGAAGGCGCTGTCCTTCTTCTCTCCGGCCAGCTCGGCCAGCTCCTCCTTCTGCCGCTTCTCGTAGATCTGGAAGAGCCTCGACTTGAGAATTCGGAGCGCCGTGTCGCGGTTTCTGAGCTGGGAGCGCTCGTTCTGGCAGGCCACGACGAGCCCGCTCGGCAGGTGGGTGATCCGCACGGCCGAGTCCGCCGTGTTCACGCCCTGGCCGCCCGGACCGGAGGAGCGGTAGACGTCCACGCGGAGCTCCTCGTCCTTGATGACGACCTCCACATCTTCCACCTCGGGAATGGCCGCCACGGACGCAAACGAGGTGTGCCGCCGCTTGGAGGCATCGAAGGGCGAGATCCGGATGAGGCGGTGCACGCCGATCTCCCCCTTCAGGTAGCCGTAGGCGTACTCGCCGTGCACCGTGATGGTGGCCGACTTGATGCCCGCCTCCTCGCCCGGCAGCACGTCCACGACCTCGGCCCTGAGGCCGGCGCGCTCCGTCCAGCGCAGGTACATGCGCATGAGCATCTGCGCCCAGTCCTGCGACTCGGTGCCGCCGGCGCCGGGATGGATGGACAGGATGGCGTTCTTCTTGTCCTGGGGGCCGGAGAGGACGATCCGGAGCTCGAAGGCCTCGAGATCTCGGCTGACGCGGGCGATGTCCTGGGAGATCTCCGGCGCGAGGCTCTCGTCCCCGGCCTCGGTCGCCATCTCCCAGAGCAGGCGGACCTCACCACCCTGGGTGGACAGCTCCTGGAATCGTGTCACGGTCCGCGACAGCTCGGCGCGCTCCTGGACCAGGGCCTGGGCCTTCCGGCTGTCGTCCCAGAAGGTCGCCGTGGACATGTCGGCGTCGATCAGCGCCAGGCGCGCTTCCTTGGCAGCCAGGTCAAAGATGACCTCGGAGGTCTTCCAGGCGCCTGTCCATGTCGACCAGGTCCCGCTTCAGCTCGCTCAGCATCGCGCCGTTGACCTCCCGAAGAGTGCATAGCCAACCGCCCCTGCCGACAGCGCCAGGCAGGCATATGCGAACCAGTCCCCGAACCGAGCGTAGACCGTGGCGGTATGGCGAAGCGGGACCCGATCCGCGAGGATCCCGCGCTCGAACAGCGGCAGCATCCTCGTGATCCGACCCGACGGCGCGACGAAGGCCGACACCCCGGTGTTCGCCGCCCTGGCGATCGCCACCCGGTTCTCCACGGCCCTGAGCGGCAGCATCCCCAGGTGTTGCCAGGGGCCGCTCGTCTCTCCGAACCACGCGTCGTTCGTGATGTTCACCATGAAGGCGGCGCCCCCCGCCACGAAGTCCCGGAACAGCTCCGGGAATATCACCTCGTAGCAGATCACCACCCCGAACGGCGCGCCGGGCAACTGGAACACCGTCCTCTGCTGCCCGGCTCCGAAGTCGGAAATGAACTCGGCCCAGCTCCGCACGAACCCGATCAGTCCCGACAGCGGCACGTACTCGCCGAACGGAACGAGGTGAATCTTATCATATTTGGCCGTGATGCCGTCTCCGTTCAGGAAAAACGCGCTGTTCAGGAGCCTCCCCCTGGGCCCGTCCCGCCTATCGATGGAGCCCACCAGGAGGGGCGTCTCCACCTCCGCCGAGAGCGCCGTGAGCCGCCCGAGGAGCGCCGGGTCGCCACGAAGAAAGATGGTCGCCGCCGTCTCGGGCCACAGGACGACGGCGGGCCGGACGGACCCACCGTCGACAGTCACCGGCCGGGCGGCCTCCCGCGTGAGGCGCTCGTACACCCGCATGATCTCCTCGTGGCGAACGGGGTCCCACTTCATGGTCTGCTCGATGGAGGGCTGGATCAGGGCCACCGGCAGCCAACGGGACGCGCGTGCCTCGGTGTCCCCATCCGCCCGCAGCGCACTCCACCCGAAACCCAGCGACGCCACGAGGAGCAACCCCGCGGTCAAGGCCCCGCGACGGGCACGCCGCCAGCCGAGCCCGGCCATCGCCGCGAGGGCTGCATTCACCGCGAGGAGCAGGAAGGATACCCCGTAGATACCCGTCACCTCGGCGATCTGGATCACCGGAAGCACGGCGTGCTGCGAGTACCCGGCGAGCCCCCAGGGGAAGCCGTCCATGAGATGGCCGCGGATCCACTCGCCGCCCACCCAGAGCGGGGGCGTCGCCGCCAGGGCCCATCCAGCGCCGACGCGCGAGCGTAGCCCGGCCACGGCCGCGCATGTCAGTCCCAGGTACAGGCCGCAGTAGGCCGCGAGCGCGACGATCGGAAGCCAGGTCAGGGGCCATGGGATGGCGCTGTAGTGGCGGAAGGTGTGGTCGAGCCAGCGGAGCAGCACCAGGAAGAACACCGTGCCCTGGAGCCACCCGTCAGCCAGGGCGCCGCGCGGTGAGCGCCACAGCGCGCAGGCCAGGGCGGGCGTCACCCACACCCACCCGAGGAGCCACCAGCCCGCCGTGGGAAACGCCAGCGCGCCCACGACGCCTGCGGTCAGGAGCAGCGGGAGCCGCAGTCCCGCCCGGGAGAGGAGGGCCAGGCGATCAGAATCCACTGCCGAGACGATCGGCAAGCGCCCTGGGCAGGCCGGCCGCGAGAATGCGTGCGGCGGCCCCTCGGTGGTCGTACTCGACTCTCCTGAGGCTCACGAGGCGCTCCTCGAGGTCCCACACCGCGTAGGCGGCGCGCGGGTCGCGGTCGCGCGGCTGTCCGACACTCCCCACGTTGATGACGTAGCGCCGGCCCACCTCGAGCCGCACCTGCACGGGCCAGGCGCGGAACCACGCGGCGTGCTCGCGACCGCTCGACCCCAGGGACCAGACGCCGGGCCGGTGGGAGTGGCCGACGAAGCACAGGCGCGTCACGAAATCCGCGAACACCTCGAAGCCGTCGTCTGGCGACATCAGGTACTCCCACTCCTCGGGGCTGCGGGGGCTGGCATGGACCAGCGTGGCGTCCTCGACCGTCGCGGTGAGGGGCAGCGCCGACAGGTAGCCCCTGAGCCCGTCGGAGAGTCGCTCCCGGGTCCAGAGCGCCGCCGCCCGGGCCACAGGATTGAACCAGCGCAGGCTCATGAGGCCCAGCGCCGCGTGCTCGTGGTTGCCCGCCACCACCGCCACGGCCCGCTCCCCCACCGCCTCCGCGCACGCCACGGGATCGGCTCCGTAGCCGACCATGTCGCCGAGGCACAGCAGCGCGCGCGCGCCCGCGCGATCCGCGTCGGCCAGCACGGCGGAGAGCGCCTCGTGGTTCCCGTGGATATCCGACACGACGGCGTAGCGGATGCGAGACCCCCTACTCGGTGGCGCGCAGCTCCTTGCGGACTCGGTCCAGCACGCCATTGATGAACCGGCTCGATTCCCGCGTGCTGAACTTCTTCGCCACCTCGAGGGCCTCGTTGATGGCCACCTTGGGCGGGATCTCGACCATCCAGAGCAGCTCGAAAATGCCCTCGCGCAGGATGTTCCGGTCCACCACCGCCATGCGATCGAGATCCCAGTTCTCCGCGTACTGCGCGATCATCTCGTCGATCTTCTGCTGGTGGAGCTTGGTGCCCCGGACGAGGGACTCGACGAACGCGCGCACCTCCGTGTCCACTGGGTGGCGCCCCCAGAACTCGTCGAGGTACGGCTCGGGGCTCCCCTCGTCTTGAAGGTCGAGCTGGTACAGCAGCTGCAGCGCCAGCTCCCGCGACTTCCGCCGCTTGCCCATGGGCTCCTACCTGCGCCGCGCCCCGCGCCGGACCCGGGCCAGCCACTCGGCCATCTCCAGCGCCGCCAGGGCCGCTTCCTCGCCCCGGTGACCGACGGCTCCCCCGGCCCGCTCCCACGCCTGCTCCTCGGTGAGCGCCGTGATCACGCCGAAGGTCACGGGCACGCCGGTCTCGAGCGCAACCTGCCGGATGCCGGCGGCCGTCTCCCGCGAGATGTGCTCGAAGTGTGGCGTGCCGCCGCGGATCACGACGCCGACGCAGGCGATGCCTGCGTACCGGCGGCTCCGCGCCAGCGTCAGCGCGGCCTGAGGAAGCTCGAAGGAGCCCGGAACCCAGTGGACCTCCACGCGATCTCCTCGCACGCCCCGCGCGTCCAGAGCCGCCACCGCCCCGTCCACCAGCTTTTTCGAGATCGCCTCGTGAAAGCGCGCAGCCACCACGGCGAAGCGCGTCCGGCGCCGCCCGGCGCGGGCACCGACCCGATCCGGAGCCCTGGGAGCGGGCCCGGCCATCTCAGTCCGGCAGCGAGGAGAAGAGGTGCCCCATCTTCTCGCGCTTGGTGACGAGATAGCGGCGATTGGCCTCGGTGGGCGGGATCTCCAGCGGAACCCGCTCGACCACATGGAGGCCGTAGCCCTCGATCCCGACGATCTTCTTCGGGTTGTTGGTCAGGTAGCGGAGGCGCTTGAGACCCAGGTCCACGAGGATCTGCGCCCCGATCCCGTAGTGGCGCAAGTCGGCGCCGAAACCGAGCGCGTGGTTCGCCTCCACCGTGTCCTTGCCCTGGTCTTGGAGCTCGTAGGCGCGCAGCTTGTTGATCAGCCCGATGCCCCGCCCCTCCTGGCGCATGTAGACGAGGACGCCGCGCCCCTCGCGGGAGATGATCGTCAGCGCCTTGTGCAGCTGCGACCCGCAGTCGCACCGCTGGGAGCCGAAGACATCACCCGTGAGGCACTCGGAGTGCACGCGCATGAGCACGGGCGCGTCGCCTCCGACATCGCCCATGACCATCGCCAGCGGCACCCGGTCGTCCACCGTGGTCTCGTATGCGATCACCTCGAACTGGCCGTACTCGGTGGGCAGGCGGGTCGTGGCCGCACGCCGCACCAGCTTCTCCTTCTGCATCCGGTACTCGATGAGATCCTTGATCGTGATGCACTTGAGCCCGTGAGCGCGGGCGAGCTTCATGAGGCCCGGCACGCGGGCCATGCCCCCGTCCTCGTCCAGGACCTCGCAGATCACGCCGGCCGGCGCGCAGCCGGCCATGCGCGCCAGGTCCACGGCCGCCTCGGTGTGTCCGGCGCGTCTCAGCACGCCGCCCTCGAGCGCGCGCAGCGGAAAGATGTGGCCGGGCTTCGTCAGGTCGTCCGGGCGGGTCGCCGGGTCCACGAGGGTCCTGATGGTGATGGCGCGGTCGTAGGCGGAGGTCCCCGTCGTGACACCCCGCCGGGCGTCCACCGTGGTGGTGAAGGCCGTCCCCAGCGGCGCCGTGTTGTCGCGGACCATCATGGAGATCCCGAGATCGTCGAGCCGGTCGCCCAGCATCGGCACGCAGATGAGCCCGCGGCCGTGCTTCGCCATGAAGTTGACCGCCTCGGGTGTGGCCGTGTCGGCGGCCATGAGAAGATCGCCCTCGTTCTCCCGGTCCTCGTCGTCCACGACGATGAGGATCCGCCCCGCGCGGATTTCGTCGATCGCCTCGTCGATGCTCGAGAACTCGCCCGTGCTCTTCTCGGTCACGGGGTGCCCCCTCTCAGGCTCAGCGAGCGCACCACGTACTTGCCGATCATGTCTGCCTCCAGGTTGACGCGGCTGCCGGGCTTCACGGTGCCGAGCGTCGTGTGCGCGAGCGTGTGCGGGATCAGCATCACCTCGAAGGCGCGGTCCAGCAACGCCGCCACCGTCAGGCTCACCCCGTCCACAGCCACCGACCCCTTCGGAATCACGAGCGGGGCCAGGCCCTCGTCCTGCCATTCTATCCTGACCCGGGCCGACTCGCCCGTCCGATGGCTGTCCGTCACGAGGCCGATGCCGTCCACGTGTCCCAGCACCAGATGACCGCCGACGAAACCTCCCAGCGCCAGCGGCCGCTCCAGGTTCACCGCGTCTCCGGGCCGAAGGTCGTCGAGCGCGGTCACGGCCAGCGTCTCGGGGCCGAGATCGAAGGCCAGCCGTCCCGCGCCCCGCGCCACGACGGTCAGGCAGGCGCCGTTGACGGCCACACTGGCACCGATGTCGCTGCCCGCCAGGACGCGCCGGGCCTCGATGGCGAGCCGCGACCCGTCGCGGCTCGCGACCCGCCCGAGCTCCTCGATGATTCCCGTGAACATCTCAGTCCCCCCCCTCCCGCGGGGCGATGTCACCCTCGATCAGCCAGTCCTCTCCCACGGGCCGCACCTGCAGCGAGCGCAGGCGCACCGCCTCGTGGAGCGGACGCCCATGCCCGCCGATCGGCGTGGGAGCGGTCCGGCCCCCGATGAGCATGGGCGCCACGAAAAACGCCACGCGGTCCACGAGCGAGGCCTCGAGACATGCTGCCGCGAGTTCCCCTCCCCCTTCGAGCAGCACGGCGAGGACGTCGAGTCCGAGGAGCCGGGAGCAGAGATCGGCCACGTCCACCTTGCCGCCGTCCCCCTTGCAGCTGAGCACGGTGGCGCCGCAGGCCTTGAGGGCCGCGAGGCGCTCGGGCGGCGCCTCCTCCGTCACCGCGACCAGCGCCCGCGCAGGCGTGCCGGAGTTGATCATCCTGGCGGTCAAGGGCAGCCGCGCACGGCTGTCCACGACCACGCGCCAGGGCTCCCGGGGCCACGGGCGGCCGAGGCGAACGGTGAGCGCCGGATCGTCAGCCGTTGCGGTCCCGATCCCGACGACGATTGCATCGACCTCGCTTCTGAGCCGGTGCGCTTCGGCGCGCGACTGCTCCCCGGTGATCCAGCGTGAGGAATGGTCGAAGGCGGCGATCTTGCCGTCCAGCGTCATGGCGCACTTGAGCGTCACGTGCGGCCGCCGCTCGCGCATCACGGTGAAGAAGACCCGGTTCAGCGCCCGTGCCTCCTCTTCGAGGCACCCAACCTCCACGGTGAGGCCGGCCGCACGAAGGGCGTCCGCACCGCCGCCAGCGCGGGGATTCGGGTCGCTGACGGCGGCCACCACGCGGGCCAGGCCCGCTCCGGCGATGGCTGCCGCGCATGGCGGCGTCTTGCCGTGGTGGGCGCACGGCTCGAGCGTGACATAGAGGGTCGCGCCGCGGGCTGCTGGCCCAGCTTCGGACAGCGCCACGACCTCGGCGTGAGCGGCCCCAGCCCGGGCGTGGTAGCCCTCGCCCACGACGCGGCCATCGCGCACGACCACCGCCCCCACCATGGGATTGGGCGAGGTCAGGCCCCGGGCCAGGGCAGCGATCTCCAGGGCCCGGGGCATCCACCGCCGGTCCTCGGCCGTGGTGGGGGGCGGCGGCGCCGGCGGCGACGTCATGGCTCGGGGAGCAGGCCCGCGACGAAGGTCTTCGCGTCGAAGGGCTGGAGGTCTTCCACCCGCTCCCCCAGCCCCACGAGCTTGATGGGCAGCCGCAGCTCCTGGTAGATGCGGATGACGATGCCGCCTTTCGCGGTTCCGTCGAGCTTGGTGAGCACGAGCCCCGTGAGCCCCACCGCCTCGTGGAAGAGCCTGGCCTGCGCCAGGCCGTTCTGTCCGGTGGGCGCCTCGAGCACCATGAGGCACTCGTGGGGCGCTCCGGGGAGCTGCCGCGAGAGTACACGCTTCAGCTTGACGAGCTCGTCCATGAGGGTGGACTTGGTGTGCAGGCGTCCGGCGGTGTCCACCAGCAGCACGTCTACCTGGCGCGCCGTCGCCGCCTTCACCGCGTCGAACACGACGGCGGCCGGATCGGCGCCTGCTCCCTGCCGGACCATCTCCGCTCCGGCGCGGCGGCTCCACTCCTCGAGCTGTTCGATGGCGGCCGCGCGGAACGTGTCCGCCGCCGCCAGGGTCACGCTTTTTCCGGCGCCCACGAGCGCGGCGGCCAGCTTGCCAATCGTCGTGGTCTTGCCGGCGCCGTTCACGCCCAGCATCAGGATCACGGCCGGCTTGCTGTCGAGGTGGAGCGGGGCGGCGGCGCCCTCGAGCGTCTCCTCGAGGAAGCCCCGGAGGAGGGTCCGCACGTCCGCGGCGGTGACGGCCCGTCCGCGCTTGGCCTCGTCGCGGAGCCGGTGCACGAAGGTGGAGGCCGTGGCAGCGCCGAGGTCGGCAGCCACCAGCATTTCCTCGAGTTCCTCGAGGAGGGCGTCGTCCACGGGGCGGCCCACCGAGAGGAGGGCATCCAGCCCGTCACCGAGAAGCTGTCGCGAGCGCCGGAGACCGTCGCGGACGCGGCCGGCAAGCGCGCCGACGAGGCTCACGAGCCGCCGGCCGCCCCGCCCTGAGGCAGCACCAGCTCGCGAATCACGGCGCCGCGCGCGCCCAAGGGCGGGAGCGCGCGTCCGTTCAGCTCGAGCTGCAGTCCTCCGGCATTGCCCACCGTGAGGACGAAGCGTTTCTCCGCGCTCCACTCTCGCGTGGCTCCCGCGGGCAAGAGCTCCTGGACGGACCCTCGGCCGTCCATCTCGACCTTGATCCACGTCGGTTCGAGGGCTCGAACCACGAGGCGCTGGCTTCCTCGCGGGGGCGGAGCCGCCGAGCCCCCCGGCGAGGTCGCCGACGGAGCCGCGGCCGGGGACTGCGTCGGCGGAATCCCGGACCCGGCGAATTGCGGGGCAGGCGGCACGTTTGCGACGGGCTCCATCCTCACCGCGTTGAGCTCGGGCCTGCTCGCCACCTTCTCGGGGGATCCGCGGAGTCCGACATTGACGGCCAGCAGCGTCCCGGCCAGCAGAACCAGCAGGACGAAGCTGACGACGAGGGCTCCGCGGCGCCGTACCGGCGCGCCCGCCCGCGCAGTCGCCGTCCACTGCGCAGGGTGGGCCTCGCCCAGCAGGGCCTGGTAGCGCGACAGGGCCTGGTCGGGCGAAACCTGAAGGAACCCGCAATAGGCTCGAATGAAGCCCTTGACGAACACGGGCGCCGGCAGCTCGATCAGCTCCTCGGCCTCGAGCGCCTCGAGATGGCGCTTGCCGACCCGCGTCGCGCGCGCCATCTCGTCCAGGGAGGCCCCCCCGGCTTCTCGCAGCTCACGTAGGTATCCCCCCAGCGTTCCCATGATGGATCATCCAGGGGGAGTGTAAACTTGCGCGAGCGGAACAGTCAACCAACGAGCGAAGTTACGCTTCAGTCAGCCTTACCGATACGAGGCGGGAGAGCCCAGGCTCTTCCATGGTCACGCCGTACAGCACATCGGCGGCTTCCATGGTCTTCCGGTTGTGGGTGATCACCACGAACTGGGTGTGGGAGCACAGCTCACGCAATACCCGGAGGAAGCGGTGGATGTTGGCGTCGTCCAGCGGGGCGTCGACCTCGTCCAGCACGCAGAACGGGCTGGGGTGGTAGTAGAAGATGGCGAAGAGGAGGGCCAAGCCGGTCAGCGCCTTCTCCCCGCCGGACATGAGGCTCACCGCCTGCAGCCGCTTGCCCCGCGGCTGGGCCATGAGCTCCACCCCGAGCTCCAGCGGATCGTCCTCCGCTTCTTCGGGCTCCACCATCCGCAGCTCCGCGCGCCCCCCTTCGAACAGGCGCGCGAAGATATCGGCGAAGTGGCGGTTGATCTGCTCGAACGCCTCCCGGAAGCGCTCCTGCGCCGTCCCCGTCATCCGCCGGATCGCCTTCTCGAGGTCCTTCATGGAGGCCACGAGGTCGTCGTGCTGGGTGCGGAGGAAGTTGATCCGCTCCTCGAGCTCCCGGTATTCCTCGTCCGCCACCAGGTTGACCGCGCCCATGGCCTCCAGCTTGGCCGCCATCTCCTCGTGGCGAGCCTTGACCTGAGCGAGGTCGGCCGACGGGTCGTGAGCCGCCAGCAGCGCGTCCCGGCCGTCGACCCCATGGTTACGTCGAGCCTCCTGGAGCAGCTCCTCGCGGTGCACCCGCCCTTCGGCCTCGTCGATCTCGAGCTCATGGGTGCGGCCGACCAAACGCTGGCGTTCCTGGTCGGCAGCTCGCAGCTCCGTCTCGAGGGTCTGGCAGTCAGCAGCCCGGCGGTCGCGCTCCTCCGCCGCCACGCGGACCTCGGCCTCGAGTCGGTCCCGCTCCACGACAACCTCGCGAGCCCTCGCATCGGCCCGCTCGGCTTCCTGAGCGAGCTCGGCCCGCCGCTCCACCGTCTGCGCGCGCCGCACCGTCGACTGGTCCAGGCGGGCGCCCGCCTCGATGTCGAGCTCCTCGAGCCGCTCCAGGTCTCGCGCGAACCCCTCCGCCCGCTCGGCCACCGCGGCCAGCTCGACGCGACAGGCGGTGAGCTCGCCGGCCAGCGTCCCCTCCTCCCGCTGTCCCGCGTCCACGCTCTCCCGAACGGATTCCATCTCGCGCTCGACGGCGGCCTCCGCCTCCCGGATGCCCAGCAGGGCGGCCTCCACATCCTCGAACCGCGCCGTGGTTTCCGCGCGCTCCCCGTCGAGATGACCCCGCTCGGCCTCGAGAGTTTCGAGGTGCCGTCGGGTCCGCTCCTCTTCCCGGGCCGCTGCCTCCAGGTCCTTGCTTCCGGCCAGGCGGAGCGCCTCCTGCGCCTGCAGCGACGACCGGAGCCCCACTTCCCGCGAGCGCAGCGCCACGATCTCGGCATCCATGGCCTCCAGCAAGCCGCGCTGCAGCGCCGCGTCGCGCTCGATGGCCTCGACCTCGTCACGCATCTGCCGGATGGAGCGCTTCCGCCTGAGGATCGAGTGGTCGTGGTCGCCGCTGTCGCCGTTGCGTCGGCCGCCGGTGAGCCGCCCCGTGGGGGAGAGAACCTCCCCCGCCGGCGTCACATAGGTCGCGACGACGCCGTTCCGTCGCCAGAGAGTCTCGGCCTGATCGAGATGCGCCACGACACCCACCCGGCCCAGCAGGTATCGCAGCAGCGCGGGATGGGGACCGCCCACGAGGCGCGTTGCCCAGCGGACTTCCTCCGAGTCATCGAGCGGGGCCTCGCCGGCCGGCAAGGTTTCGAGCGGGAGGAAGGTCGCCGAGCCCGCCCCTTCACGCTCCAGATAGCCCAGCGCGGCCCGCGCGTGCTCGAAGCGCTCGACGACCACCCACTGCAGACGATCGCCCAGAACTCCCTCCACGGCGGTTTCCAGACCGCGCGGCACCTCGAGGAGATCGGCGACAGTGCCGACCACACCCCGCAGGGACACCCGCCCTCCTGCGAAGATCGCGCGGACACCGGCGCCATAGCCCTCGCGCTCACGCTCGAGGACGGTCAGGGCGTCGAGCTGCGACTGGCGACCAGCCAGGGCGAGCCGGAGGTCGGCCACGGTCGCCTGCATGTGCGCCCGCAGTCGCTCCCGCTCGCCGAGGTCGGCCTCGACCTGCTGTCGCTCGCCTTCGAGCAGGGACAGCTGCGCCCCCGTCCGGTGGTGGCGCTCCTCCAGGCTGCCGCGCGCGGCGGCGAGACTCCTCGCCTCGGCCTCTGCCTGGCGGACCTCGGCCTCGAGGCGCTCGAGCCTCCGCTGGAAGTTGACCGACCGCTCGCGGAGCTCTCCCGCTTCCCGGGTGAGCTCGGCCCGCCGCCCGGCGGTCCGGACCTGATCGAGACGGAGGCGCTCGAGGCGGCGACGCAGCTCGTCGAGGCGGCCTCGGCTCCCCTGGACCAGGACCTCCAGCTCGCCCAAGCGCCGTCCGTGCTCCGCGTGACGCTGCCGCGCCTCCGCCAGCCCCCGCGCCTTCTCCTCGCGCTCGACACCGAAGCCGAGCCGGCGCTCGCCGATCGTCCGGATGTCCTCGGCCAGCCGGATGTCCTCGGCGTCGAGCTCCCGGATCTGCGTCCCGATGTGATCCCGTCGCTCGATCAGGGCCGCGGCGTCGAGCTGCATCTTCTGCACGGACTGCCTGAGGTCGGCGAGCTGGTACTCCACCTCCTGCACGCTGTGCCGCTGGAGCGTCTCGCGCGCGGTGAGCGCGGCGATGAGCGTCTGGCGCTCCTCCATTGCCGCCCGGAGTCGCGAGAGCTCCTGCGCCACAACCTCGTGCCGGCTCGTCAGCGCCGCGAAGTCCGCCGCCACCATCACGAGCGCCAGGGCCTGCCGCTCCTGGTGGAGGGCCTTGTACTGCTGGGCCTTGCGCGCCTGCCGCTCGAGCGAGGCAAGCTGGCGCCGCTCCGTGTCCATGACGTCGCGCACTCGCTGCAGGTTCTGCCGCGTGGCCTCCAGCTTGCCCTGCGCGTCCGCACGTTGCTGCTTGTACCGCGCGACCCCCGCGGCCTCCTCGATGAATGATCGCCGCTCCCACGGCTGGGCGGTCAGCACGTGATTGAGCCGGTCCTGGTCCATCAGCGCGTAGGCTTTCGGATTCACCCCCGTGCCGGCGAAGAGGTCCTGGATGTCTCGCAGGCGGCAGACGTTCTTGTTGAGGAGGTACTCGCTGTCGCCCGTGCGGTAGAGGCGGCGGGCCACGCTCACCTCGCTCCACGGGACGCTGAGCGTGCCGTCGTTGTCGAAGATGAGGTTGACCTCGGACATCCCGATGGACTTCCGGGAGGCCGACCCGTGGAAGATCACGTCCTCCATCCGGTGGCCGCGAAGCGTCTTCGGACTCTGCTCGCCGAGGGCCCAGCGGATGGCGTCCGCGACATTGGACTTGCCGCAGCCGTTCGGGCCGACAATGCAGGTGATCCCGGGGAGCACCCGGATTTCCGTCTTCTCCGCGAAGGACTTGAAGCCATGGAGGACGATCTGTTGGAGCCGCATTGTTCGCCCCGCCGGGGCGCCTTACAGATACCACAGCGATCGTCTGGGACAAAGAAAAAAACCCCACGCCTGGGGGCGCGGGGCCTGGAGGCTACCAGATGTGGCCCGGGGGGGCCTCCTAACCGCCCTTCAGGAGGCAGCACTTCTTGTACTTCTTGCCTGACCCGCAGGGGCAGGGGTCGTTCCGGCCGACCTTGCCCCCGGCCGCCGTTCGGGGCTCCGCCCGGCTGGCCGGGCGCGAGGCGGCCCCCGGCTCACCCCCCCGGCTCTCCTGCCAGCGCGCCGGCGCTGCCGGGGCCACCCGCACGGGGGCCGCCTCGTCACGCACCATCCGCACCTTGAAGAACTGTTCCACGACCACTTCCTTCAGGTGGGCGACCATCTCCTGGAACATCTCGAAGGCTTCCCTCTTGTACTCCGTCAGCGGATCCCGCTGGCCATACCCGCGC
>JACPCX010000184.1:0-31050 GCA_016184305.1 Candidatus Rokuibacteriota bacterium
GGGCCGAGCCGCTCGGCGGCGGCCTTGAAGCCGTCGAAGTACCCGCTGTCGCCACCGAAGTAGAGGCGCCGGTCGCGGCCGGCGACGACCCACGAGGCCCAGAGCCGCCGGTTGGTGTCGGCCGGGGTGCGGCCGCCGAAATGCTGGGCGGGAACGCTGTGAAAGGTCACGCCCCGGTGCGTCCGGGACTGCCACCAGTCCAGCTCCTCCACCCGCGTGATCCCCTGCTCCTCGAGCCAGGGCCTGAGCCCCAGGGGCACCAGGAAGAGCGGATCGTGCTCCGCCGCCAGGCGTTTCACCGTAGGGAGATCGAGATGGTCGTAGTGGTCGTGGGAGATGACGACGGCGTGGATGCGGGGGAGGTCCTCGAAGGCCAGCCCGGGCGGGCTGAGGCGCCGCGGCCCGCCCCAGGAGACGGGGCTCGCCCGCTCGCCCCAGTGCGGATCGGTGAGCACGTTGACGCCGTCAACCTGGATCAGAAGCGTCGAGTGCCCGATCCAGGTCACGCTCGGGTTGACCGTCCCGTCTCGCAGCGCCCCGCCGTCGTTGGCCACGCGCGGCGCCTCGTAGCTGCGCGCCGCGAATGTGGTGCCCCAGACGCGCCGGACGAAGAAGCTCCACCGGGTCCAGCCGCCGGGGCGCGTGAACGTGGGGTCCGGATTGCGGAAGCCGCCCTCGACGTGGTGGGCCGGGCGACCCGGGAGGGGCTCCCTGCCCACGCCGGCGCATGCCGACACGAGGCCGACAGCACCAAGAGCCAAGAACGCGAGCACGAGGCGGCGCACGAGATCGGAGTGTACCCCGCGCCTCGCGAGCCCGCCAGCCGGACGCGGGCAGAGCTCCGGGAGCACAGGCACGATGGCGGCGGTCAGCGGGCGGCGCCAGAGGACACCCCGCCCTCGCCGGACCGCGGGCCGTGGCCGTGATGCTCCGGCAAGAGCCCCAGCAGCCTCAGCCGCTTCCGCAGCGCGTTGCGGTTGATGCCCAGCAGACGCGCGGCCTTCAGCTGGTTCCCGCCGCAGAGCGCAAGCACGTGGCGGAGAAGCGGCAGCTCCATTCGCGCCATCACGGCACGGTAGAGGCGCCCCCGCGACTTCGTCCCCTCTTCCTCCACGAGACACGGCAGCGCGCTCGAAACGAGGCGCTCGAGCTCATCCTCGAGACGGCGTCCCTCCATGGCAGACCGCGGAGCAAACGATGTGCCGAGGATCGATCGCAAGCAAATCGGAACCTTCCCGGCGGGAGCGTCCCCCTGCGCGGTATCGGCTCCCGAAGACGTGAGCAGAGCTGCCTAGAGCTTGCGCAGATCGAGGGGTGGAAGCCCGAGCAGCCGCCGGCGGCAAAGCGCCCAGAGCCGCTCGACGCAAGCGTGGAGCGCGGGAGCGGTCGGCGCCAGGAGCCTCGCGAGAAGCCCGCCGCGGGCGAGTGCCGTCACGCCGTGGCGTCCGCCGGTCGCCGTCTCCTCCAGCGCGGCCCGCGCCTCCTGGACCACAGCCTCCCAGTCCGCCCGGGCGGGTGCCAGCGCCGCGAGCGTCGCCACGTAGGCCATGCCCTCGGCGGCGCCCAGGCCTCCGGGCCAGCCGCGCAGTAGCGCGTCGGCATCGAGACGGGCCCGCTCGATCAGGAGCGGCCCGCTGCCGTCGCTCACCACCGTGGCGCTGTCGAGCGCATCGAAGCGCCACGCCTCTCCGCGCGCCGCGCGGCCCACGGCCCAGGCATCGAGCACGATGGCCGTCGCGTCCCCCGCCAGGATGATCTCGGTCGTCTGCTCGAGGCGTGCGCCGGGGGACGGGATCAGGTGGTCCGGCACGTACTCGAGCGCGGCGCCGGGCCCGACCGTGGCCGTGAACCGCTGGATCGCCGGCGCCCTTGCCGAGCGGTAGACACGCGTCGCCGCCGGAGTCGTGAGGCAGACGCGCCCCCCCGCGCCGACGGTGACGACCGTGTCAAGCCGGTCGCCGCCAAGCAAGCCGCCCGTGGGGTTGAGCAGCATCAGCGTGGCGACACCGGCACCGTCCAGGTCCACCGGCTCGAGGGCCTGGAGCGGCAGCGTGAACCGGCGCTCCGTCAGCACCGTCGTCGGACCGCGCCGCTCGAAGCCGAGACACAGGCGGCCGTCCCGGCCCACGCGCCCCGGCGGACAGGCGCCGAGCGAGTCGGGATCAGCCCTCGAAAAGCAGGTCGCGGCGGATCCAGTCCACCACGGCCGCGGCGCCGGTGCCGTCGCGGAGATTAGTGAAGACAAACGGGCGGTCTCCTCTCATGCGCTTGGCGTCGCGCTCCATCACCGCGAGGTCGGCGCCCACGTACGGGGCGAGATCGATCTTGTTGATGACCAGCAGGTCCGAGCGGGTGATCCCCGGTCCACCCTTGCGCGGAATCTTGTCCCCCTGGGCGACGTCGATGACATAGATCGTGGCGTCCACCAGCTCCGGGCTGAAGGTGGCCGCGAGATTGTCCCCGCCGCTCTCCACGAAGAGCAGCTCGAGGCCGGGGAAGCGGCTCAGCAGCCGGTGGATCGCCTCCAGGTTCACGGAGGCGTCCTCGCGGATCGCCGTGTGCGGGCAGCCGCCCGTCTCGACCCCCACCACGCGCTCCGGCGGCAGCACGCCGCGCCGGATGAGGAACTGGGCGTCCTCCTGCGTGTAGATGTCGTTGGTGATGACGGCGAGGTCGTAGCTACCCTGGAGGCGGCGCGCGAGCATCTCGACCAGCGCGGTCTTCCCCGAGCCCACCGGGCCGCCGATGCCGATCTTGAGGGGGCGCGGGATCGCGGGAGCGCCGCTCATGAGCGGAAGAGCCTCATCTCGAGCCCCTCGTGGCGGATGCCCGCCAGCTCGATCCCGGGGGCGAAGCTCCACATCTCTGACGGATCGCGCTCGGCCGCCTGGCGTGCCAGCCGCTCGATCACGGGATGGAGCCTCCACAGAAGGCGCTGGCCCTCCGTCTGGCCCATGGGCAGGAGCCGGAGCGCTGCGCCGACCAGGAGCGACGTCGTCGAGTAAAGGAACGCGGCGGCCGTTTCCTCCGGCTCCCAGCCGAGGATGGCGGCGACCATGCCGAAGGCGACAGCGTGATGGCCGGGGGCGCGTCCGGCATCCACCTCGGCGCGGTAGCCGCCGAGGGTGGGATCGGCAGTGAGCGCGGCGGCCACCCGCAGCGTCTGGCGGCCCATCTGGCGGCTTCCCTCGCGGAACTCACGGACGCTCTTCATCGCCTCGAGCGCGTCGTCGAGCCTCCAGCATGCGGCGAGGTCCCCCCTGGCCAGGGCACGCAGGGCGGACGCCGCTGCCGTCGCATCGCATGGACCGGCCGATCCTTCGAGGAGGCTCGTGAGGAACTGTTCCACGCCGGCCGCATCCGCCACGGCTCCCGACTGACACACCGCCTCGAGGCCGAAGGAGTGGGCGTAGCCCCCCGTGGGGAACGCGCTGTCGGCGACGTGGAGCAGCGAGAGAAGCCGGGCGCTACTCATGCGCGTGTGAGGCCTGCTCGTGGGCATGGCCGTCCACCGGGCTCTTCCCGGCCTCGTGCCGGTGGCCGCCGCCGACGATGGGGTCGAACACCTCTTGCCGCCGCTCCCACGGCACCCCGAGCCGCGCCAGCAGCTGCTCCATGGCCGTGTCATCGGGAACCAGCAGCGTCTCGCCCTGGAGCGCCAGCGGAAAGTGGCGATTCCCCACGTCGAAGGCGATGCGGATCGCCCCCTCCCGGTTCCGCGGAAAGATGGCGAGCACCGGCTCGGGCCGTCCCTCGACGGCAAGGTACCAGTCCGCCTCCACCGTGACGACGTCTCCCGGACGGAGCACGCTCCCGGTGGGCAGGGCCAGGGCCACCTCGCGGCCCCGCGTGGTGCGCACGCGCTTGCGCGTCCAGCGCCGCTCCTCCCAGCTCAGATGGAGCGTGTCGCGCTCCTTCCCCGCGAGCGCTTCCGGGGACACGTGCAGGTGCGGCTCGGTAATGACGATCATGGTCAGAAGAGGAAGTAGCGCTGGGCCATGGGCAGCACGCTCGAGGGCTCGCAGGTCAGCAGCCGGCCGTCGGCCCGCACCTCGTAGGTCTCGGGATCCACCTCCATGCGCGGGCAGTAGTCGTTGTGGATCATCGAGGCCTTGGTGACGCCGCGGCAGCCCCGGACGGCGCTCACGAGCCTTCGCAGGCCGAGGCGCGCCACCACCCCCTCGGCCAGCGCGGCCTGCGAGAGGAAGGTCATGGAGGTCGCGTGCAGCGCCGCGCCCATGGCGGCGAACATGGGCCGGTACCGAACGGGCTGAGGCGTCGGGATCGAGGCGTTGGGATCGCCCATGGCCGCCGTGACGATGAGCCCGCCCTTGAGCACCACCTCGGGCTTCACGCCGAAGAACGCCGGCTTCCAGATGACCAGGTCCGCGAGCTTCCCCGCCTCCACCGAGCCCACCTCGTGGGCGATCCCGTGGGAGAGGGCGGGGTTGATCGTGTACTTGGCCACGTAGCGCCTGGCCCGCGCATTGTCGGCGCGCCCATCCCCCGGCAGCGCGCCGCGCTGGCGCTTCATCTTGTCCGCCGTCTGCCACGTGCGCACGATCACCTCGCCGATGCGGCCCATGGCCTGGGAGTCCGAGGAGAGCATGCTGATGGCGCCGAGGTCGTGGAGCACGTCCTCGGCGGCGATGGTCTCGGCCCGGATGCGCGACTCCGCGAAGGCCAGGTCCTCGGGGATCTTCGGGTTGAGGTGGTGGCACACCATGAGCATGTCGAGGTGCTCGTCCATGGTGTTCACCGTGAAGGGCATCGTGGGGTTGGTCGAGGAGGGCAGGCAGTTGATCTCGCCGCAGACCCGCAGGATGTCGGGGGCATGCCCGCCTCCGGCCCCCTCGGTGTGGTAGGTGTGGATCGTCCGGCCGCGGAACGCGCGGATGGACTGCTCGACGAACCCGGCCTCGTTGAGCGTGTCGGTGTGGATGGCGACCTGCGTGTCCGTCTCCTCGGCGACCCCGAGGCAGGTGTCGATGGCGGCCGGCGTGGTGCCCCAGTCCTCGTGCAGCTTGAGCCCGATGGCGCCCGCCTCGATCTGCTCGCGCAGCGGCTCGGGGCGCGAAGCGTTGCCCTTGCCGAGGAACCCGAGGTTGATCGGCAGGCCCTCGGCGGCCTGCAGCATGCGGTGGATGCTCCACGCCCCGGGGGAGCACGTGGTGGCCGTGGTGCCCGCGGCGGGCCCGGTGCCGCCGCCGATCAGGGTGGTGAGCCCGGCGGCCAGCGCCTCGTCAACGAGCTGCGGGCAGATGAAGTGGATGTGGCTGTCGATGCCGCCCGCCGTGACGATCCGCCCCTCGCCCGCGATGACCTCGGTGGCGGCGCCGATCACGAGCCTCGGCGTCACGCCCGCCATGATGTCCGGGTTGCCGGCCTTGCCGATGCCGACGATGCGGCCGCCGCGGATCCCGATATCGGCCTTGACGATCCCCCAGTGGTCGAGGATGAGGGCGTTCGTGATGACGAGGTCGAGCGCCCCGTCGCGGGAGGTGGCGCGCGCGGACTGGCCCATGCCGTCGCGGATGACCTTGCCGCCTCCGAACTTCACCTCGTCGCCGTAGACGGTGAAGTCCCGCTCCACCTCGATGAACAGCTCCGTGTCCGCCAGGCGCACCCGGTCCCCAACGGTGGGCCCGTAGAGATCGGCATACTGCCGCCGCGGGATCCTGAGCGTCATGGCTGGGCTCCCTGGAAGCCGGCCTCCGCCGCGCGCCGGACCGCGGCGCTCCGCTCGCCCTCGCCCACCGGCCCTTCAGTCAGCGCGTTGAGCCCATAGACCTCCCGCGCGCCGGCGATCTCCACCACGGTCACGTGCTTCTCGTCGCCGGGCTCGAACCGGATGGCCGTCCCTGCGGGAATATTGAGCCGCATCCCGAAGGCGCGGGCCCGGTCAAAGCGGAGCGCCCGGTTGGCCTCGAAGAAGTGGAAGTGCGAACCCACCTGGATGGGCCGGTCGCCGGTATTCGCCACGGTGAGCTGGACCACGCGCCGGCCCGCATTGGCCTCGATGTCGCCCTCGCCGAGCACGTACTCCCCGGGTATCATCGGATCGGATGATGGATGGTCACGAGCTTGGTGCCGTCGGGGAATGTCCCCTCGACCTGGACCTGTTCCAGCATCTCCGGAACCCCCTCCATGACGTCTTCGCGCGACAGGATGCTCAGGCCCTGGGCCATGAGGTCCGACACCGTGCGCCCGTCGCGGATGCCTTCGAGGACCTCGGCGGTGATGAGGGCCAGCGCCTCCGGGTAATTCAGGCGCAACCCCCGCTGGCGGCGTCGGCGGGCCACCTCGGCGGCGACGAAGACGAGAAGCTTGTCCTGTTCGCGTGGCGTCAGGTGCATGGTCCCTCGCTCGGGGGCGTTCCGGCCCGTCTAGACCGTCAGGTGCTCTCGGACGGCCTCGTGGCGCAGGTCGGCCGTGGCCCCGCGCGACACGATCGTTCCCTTGCGCATGATGGCGTACGAGTCGGCCACGCGCCAGGCGAACTCGAGATACTGCTCCACCAGCAGCACCGCGATCCCGCGCTCCTTGATCCGCTGGATCGCCTCCTCGATCTGCAGGATGACGGAGGGCTGTATCCCCTCCGTGGGCTCATCCAGGAGCAGGAGCCGGGGCGAGGCCAGCAGGACGCGGGCGATGGCGAGCTGCTGCTGCTCGCCGCCCGAGAGCACCCCGCCCTTCCGTCCGAGGAGGGACTTGAGCTTCGGGAAGAGCTCGAACGCCTGCTCGAGCTCGCGCTCCGCGGCGGCGCCGCGCTCGCCAGGCCCGCCGCGCCGCCTCCCCATGTGGCCGACGCGCAGGTTCTCGGCGACCGTGAGATTGGGGAAGATCTCCCGCCCCTGCGGCACGTAGCCGATGCCGCGCGCCACCCGCTCCTCGGGGTGCCGGCCGCGGAACTCCACACCGTCGAAGGCGATGCGTCCCGACCGGGCCGGCAGGAGCCCCATGACCGCCTTGAGCAGCGTGGTCTTCCCCACACCGTTGCGCCCCATGAGGCACACCACGCCGCCGTCGGGCACGTCGAGGGACACGTCCCACAGCACCTGGCTCTCGCCGTAGGCGACAGAGAGATCCCGGATCTCAAGCATGGGCGTCGCGGCTCCGTCCGAGATAGACCTCCATCACCCGCTCATCCCGCTGGACCTGGTCCACGGGCCCCTCGCAAAGGACCGAGCCCTCGTGCAGCACGGTCACGGTGCGAGCGATGCTCCGGACGAACTCCATGTCGTGCTCGATCACCAGCACCGCGCGGTCCTGGGCGATCGCCTGCAGGAGCGCCCCCGTGCGCTCCGTCTCCTCGTCGGTCATGCCCGCGACCGGCTCGTCCACGAGCAGGAGCTCCGCGTCCTGGACCATGACCATGCCGATCTCCAGCCACTGCTTCTCGCCGTGGGAGAGCCCGCCGGCCCGCTCCTCCGCCCGGGGGACGAGCCCGATGGTCGAGAGCGCCCGCTCGATCCGCTCACGCTGGGAGGCGTCGAGCCGGGCGGAGAGCGTGGCGAGCACGCCCTTGCTCTTCCGGGCCAGCGACAGCTCCAGGTTCTCGCGGACGGTCAGGTTCGCGAACACCGAAGGCGTCTGGAACTTCCGTCCGACGCCCAGCGCGGCGATCTCGTTCTCTCGCCGGCCCACCAGGTCGGTGTGCTTGCCGAAGATCACCCGGCCGGATGTCGGCATCACCTTGCCCGAGATGACGTCGAGGAGCGTGGTCTTCCCCGCCCCGTTGGGGCCGATGACCACCCGCAGCTCGCGGTAGTCCATGTAGAAGTTCAGGTCCCGGAGCGCCTTGAAGCCGTCGTAGTCCACCGTCACGTCCTCGAGGTAGATGATCGAGCCGCGGGTCGCGCTCCCGGGGGTCAATTGGGACGCCTGAACGTGGATGACTCCGCGTCGCGGTTCGGCCTCTTCGCCCTTGTCGGGCTCATCGGGGCGAGCGTTCTACCGCCGCGTCTTTCATCGCGGTGGTATCCGGGCGGCCGCGCAACGCGCCCCGTCTCATCGCCTCGAGCCGCCCGTGGAGCCGGCGGGCGCCGCCCACCAGCCCATCCGGGAAGAAGAGCACCACGGCGATGAAGAGCCCCCCCAGCACCAGGAGCCAGAGATCCGGGTACGACGTGGTGAGAACGCTCTGGAGCCAGCTCACGCCGACGGCGCCGACGACGGCCCCGAGGAGCGTCCCCCGGCCGCCCACGGCCACCCAGACGATCATCTCGATGGACGGGAGCACGCCGATCTTCGCGGGAGTGATGATGCCCACCTGCGGCACGTAGAGCGCTCCCGCCACACCGGCCAGCGCGGCGGAGACGACGAAGACGAACAGCTTGAAGGCCGCGGGCGAATACCCGGAGAAGAGCACGCGGGTCTCGCTGTCGCGGATGGCCAACAGCACCTTGCCCGCGGGGGAGCCCGTGATCCAGCGGCAGAGCAGATAGGCGCCGCCCAGGCAGAGGACCGCGGCCATGTAGAGACCGCGCTGGGTGGCGGGCTCGCGGAGCGGGAAGCCGAAGATGGTCTTGAAGCCGCTGAGCCCGTTGGTGCCGCCCAGGTTCAGCGAGTTCCGGTTGAACATGAGCCAGGCCGACAGCGCCAGCGCCTGGGTGATGATGGAGAAGTACACGCCGCGGATCCGGCTGCGGAACGTGAGGGCGCCGAAGACGAACGCCACCGCGGCCGGGACGGCGACCACGGCCAGCAGCGTGAAGGTCCCACTGTGGAAGGGGCGCCAGAAGAGCGGCAGCTCCGTCACCCGGTTCCACACCATGAAGTCCGGCAGCGCGTTCCGGTACACGCCCTGCGTCCCGATCTCGAGCATCAGGTGCATGCCCATGGCATAGGCCCCGAGACCGAAGAAGACCCCGTGGCCCAGCGACAGCACACCCGCGTAGCCCCAGATCAGGTCGATCCCCAGCGCCAGGATCGCGTAGGCGAGGAACTTCCCGAACAGGTTGAGCGTGAAGTCGCCGACGCGCAGCGGCGACTCCGCCGGCAACGCGTTGAGCACGGGCAGGACGACGAGGAGGACGGCCCCCGCGGCGAGGAAAGCCCAGCGCTCACGCGTCCGCATGGTGCCCCTTGACCGCGAAGAGCCCCGACGGCCGCCGCTGGATGAAGAGGATCACCGCGACCAGGATGAGCACCTTGCCGTACACGGCGCCCAGCGACGGCTCGATGATCTTGTTGAGCCCGCCGATCCCCACGGCGGCGAGGATGCTGCCCAGGAGCTTGCCCACACCGCCCGTGACCACCACCATGAACGAGTCCACGATGTAGTTCTGGCCGAGCTCCGGCCCCACGTTCCCGATCTGCGTCAGGGCGCAGCCGGCCAGCCCCGCGAGCCCCGCCCCGAGGGCGAACGTGAAGGCATCCACGCGGCGGGCGCGCACCCCGAGGCAGGCGGCCATGCCGCGGTTCTGGGTCACCGCCCGGATGCGGAGCCCGGCCGCGGTCCTGAAGAGCAACAGGTACATCCCCGCGACGCAGACGGCGGCGAGCCCGATGATGAAGAGCCGGTTGTACGGCAGCTGGACGCCCACCATCACGGGAATGCCGCCCGACAGCCAGCGCGGCGCTGTCACATCCACGTTCGCCGCGCCGAACCAGAGCCTGAGCCCCTGCTGGACGATGAGGCTCACGCCCCACGTGAGGAGCAGCGTCTCCAGCGGGCGGCCGTAGAGGTGGCGAATCACGCCGCGCTCCAGCACGAGCCCGGCGGCCGCCGCCACGGCGAACGCGAACGGCAGGGCGGCGAGAAAGTAGTAGTCGAAGGAGCCCGGCAGATGCGCCTGGAACCACCCCTGCATGACGAAGGTGGCGTAGGCGCCCAGCGCCATCAGCTCGCCGTGGGCCATGTTGATCACGCCCATGAGACCGAAGACGATGGCCAGCCCGAGGGCCATCAGGAGAAGGATCGAGGACAGCGAGAGCCCCTGGAAGGCCAGCTCGAGGGTGGTCGTCACGAGGCTCCAGCGCTCGATGCGCTTGACCGCTTCTCCGGCGGCCTGCCTCACCGAGGCCGCCGTGCTGCTGTCGGCGGCGATGTCGCGCAGCCGGTCCAGCGCGTTGACGCTGCGGAGGCTGCCGAGCCGGGCGGCCCCGCCGGCGCGGGCGGCGTCGTCGCTCGATCGCAGACCGATGAGCGCCAGCGCCTCCTCCATCGCGTGGCGCGCCCAGCGATCCGTCTCCCGCCCCAGCGCCTCGGCGAGCGCCGCCGTTGCTGCGGCATCGCCCGCATTGCCCATCTTCGTGGCCGCGGCGCGCCTCACCACGGGATCGGGGTTGGCAAGCTGGGACTGGCCGGAGAAGGCGTCGATCAGCGGCCGGAGCGCCAGGCGAAGGCTCCGCCCGGCTGAGACCTCCTCGAGCGCGGAGAGCTCCACCAGGAGCGGCTTGCCGTCCGCCCCGGTCACAGCCTCGCGGCCGTAGGCGCTGAAGAGCGGCACGAGGGTCCGCTCCCCGTCGGTCACCTTGTCGCCCACGATGACGGTGCCGCGGTTGCCCCTGCTCACGTGGACGTAGACGCTGCCCTCCCGGAGGGCCTCGAGGAGAGGCAGGATCTTCCGGTCGCCCGTCCTCCCGAGGGCCATGGCCGCCGCCTCCTGCACGGCCGGATCCTTGCTGGCGACATCCGTGAGCTGCTTCGCGATCTCCGGGGGCGCCGTGCCCGGCGCGGGAGCCGCTCCCGCCACTGCCGGGACCGCGACAACCCCCGTCAGCAGCGCGAGCAGGAGTAGCAGGACGCGGGCCCCCTCGAGCATTCCTTCCTTCTCAGGCCTTCTTCTGGTACGTCCCCTTCTGCTTCACCCAGTCGCAGCCCTTGTCCGGGCTCGTGTACTGGCTCCAGGGCTCGGCCTTGACCAGCCCCTTCGAGCGCGACACCGCCTTGAACTGGCCGTCCTTCAGGATCTCGCCGATCAGCACCGGCTTGTACGTGTGGTGGTTGGCCTCGTCCATCTTGATCTTCCCGCCGGGAGCCAGGAACTCCTGGCCGTACACCGCCTTGCGCACGGCGTCCACCTCGAAGGACTTGGCTTTCTCCGCGGCCTGCTTCCAGATATGGACGCCGAAGTACGCCGCTTCCATCGGATCGTCGGTGACGCGCTTGTCTCCGCCCGGCAGGTTGTGCTTCTTCGCGTAGGCCTTGAAGGCCTGGACGAACTTCCTGTTCTGCGGCGTGTCAACGGACTGGTAGTAGTTCCACGCCGCGAGATGACCGACCAGCGCCGAGGTGTCCATGCCGCGCAGCTCGTCCTCGGCCACGCTGAAGGCCATGATGGGCGCGTTCTCGCTCCGCAGCCCCTGGTTGGCGAACTCCTTGTAGAAGGGCACGTTGGAGTCGCCGTTGATCGTCGACAGCACCGCGGCGTTGCCGCCCGAGGCGAAACGCTTGATCTTGCCGACGATGGTCTGATAGTCCTGATGGTTGAACGGCGTGTACTCCTCGGCGATGGAATCGGCGGGGATGCCCTTGGCCAGGAGGAACGCCCGGAGGATCTTGTTGGCCGTGCGCGGGAACACGTAGTCCGTGCCCAGCAGGTAGAACTTCTTGTAGCTGCCTCCCTCCCGCGACATCAGGTACTCGGCCGCCGGGATCAGCTGCTGGTTCGGCGTCGCGCCCGTGTAGAAGACGTTGCGCGAGCACTCCTCGCCTTCATACTGCACGGGGTAGAAGAGGAGCCCGTTGTTGTTCTCGAAGACCGGGAGCACCGACTTCCGGCTCACCGATGTCCAGCAGCCGAAGGTCACGGCCACCTTTTCCTGGAGCAGGAGCTGCTTGGCCTTCTCGGCGAAGAGGTCCCAGTTGGAGGCGGGATCCACGACGACGGGCTCGATCTTGCGGCCGAGCACGCCGCCCTTGCCGTTGATCTCTTCGATGGCCATGAGGACGACGTCGCGGAGCGAGACCTCGCTGATGGCCATGGTCCCCGACAGCGAGTGAAGCACTCCGACCTTGACCGGCCCACCACCCTGCGCCGAGAGGATGGCCGGGAAACCGAGCCCCGCCGCCGCGCCGGCGCCGAGCGCCGCGGTCGTCTTGAGGAAGTCCCTGCGCGAGCATGCCTGCATGTCGTTCTCCTTTCCGGTGACAGGTTCGTGTGGTCGCACGGGGTCTGTGCCTGGGGTCCCGGACGACGCTGTCCGCGTACCGCAACGGACAAGAGAGCAAGGGCTGTGCCGCGTGATCGCGGTGAGTCTTCTCCCGCAATTCCACCGACTTGGGCCGGTGCGGGCTGCTGCGGGCTGCTCGAACCGTGGGCAGTCAGCGGGCGCTGCCGAACAAAGCGGCAGCTGGTTCGGGGGGCATCGAGCGCGCCCCCGGGCAGCCCCGGCCCGACCTATCCAAGCGCGATGGCTCGGGCACCGGCGGCCGGATGCCCATCCGGCCATCAGGCGGGGCCGGGGGGCGCACAGCAACCGCGGCCCCCTGGCCGCGCGCGAGGCGCCGGGAGCCGAACAACCAACGGCAGGCCGGGAAGGTCCAGCGGGCTGCGGAAAAACTCCGCAGGCCGCTCAAAAAGGTCCAGATGCAAGGCGGCGCCCGACGGCCGCACGCGAGGCGTACTCCGCTTGGCGAGCCGAGCCGGAGGCGAGAAGAGCGGATCCGGAGATCCGGGCAAGCGTGAGCGAGCCACGGCGAGCGTGCGGCCGAGGGCGCCGTACCTCCGCAGATGGGCCTTTTTCAGCGGCCTGCTAGATGTCGTAGTAGAGAGCGAACTCGTACGGATGCGGGCGCAGCCGGATCGGGTCCACCTCGTTCTTCCGCTTGTAGTCGATCCAGGTCTCGATGAGGTCCGGGGTGAACACGTCCCCCTTCAGGAGGAAGTCGTGGTCCTTCTCGAGGAGGTCGAGCACCACGTCGAGCGAGCCCGGCAGCTGCTTGATCTTCTTCTGCTCGGCGGGCGGCAGCTCGTAGAGGTCCTTGTCCACCGGCTTGCCCGGGTCGATCTTGTTGGCGATGCCGTCGAGCCCGGCCATCACGCAGGCCGCGAAGGACAGGTACGGGTTGCAGGTCGGGTCCGGCGTGCGGAACTCGATGCGCTTGGCCCCCTCCGACTTGCTGTACATGGGGATGCGGATGGCCGCCGAGCGGTTCCGCTGGCTGTACACAAGGTTGATGGGCGCCTCGTAGCCGGGCACCAGCCGCTTGTAGCTGTTCGTGCTGGGCGCGATGAAGGCCAGCAGCGCCGGGGCGTGCTTGAGGATGCCGCCGATATAGTGGAGACAGGTCTTGGAGATGTCGGCGTAGCCCCCGCGCTCGTAGAAGAGGTTCTTGCCGTTCTTCCAGAGCGACTGGTGGGTGTGCATGCCGGAGCCGTTGTCCTGGAAGAGGGGCTTCGGCATGAAGGTGGCCGTCTTGCCCCATTTCTTGGCGGTGTTCTTGGCGCAGTACTTGTACCAGCACACCCGGTCGGCCATCTTGGTCAGTGTGTCGAAGCGCATGTCGATCTCGGTCTGCCCGCCCGTCGCCACCTCGTGGTGGTGCACCTCCACGCGGATGCCCACGGACTCCAGCGCCAGGACCATGTCGGAGCGGATGTCCTGGAAGTGGTCCATGGGGGGCACCGGGAAGTAGCCCTGCTTGTAGCGCGGCTTGTAGCCGAGATTGGGCCGCTCCGGCGTCCCCTCCTTGCCGCTGTTCCAGGCGGCCGCCTCGGAGTCGATGAAGTAGAAGCCGTAGTTGGAGCCCTGGTCGAATCGAATCGAGTCGAAGAAGAAGAACTCGAGCTCGGGGCCGATGTAGATCGTGTCGGCGAGCCCCCCGCGCTTGACGTAGGCCTCCGCCTTCTGGGCCACGTAGCGTGGATCGCGGCTGTAGGGCTTCCCCGTCACCGGGTCCTTGATGTTGCAGATCAGCACCAGCGTCGGCACCGCCGTGAAGGGGTCCATCTGCGCCGTGGACGCATCGGGGACGACCAGCATGTCCGACTCGTCGATCGTCTGGAAGCCGCGGATCGAGGAGCCGTCGAAGCCCAGCCCGTCCTCGAAGATCCCCTCGCTCAGCTCGGAGATGGGGATCGAGAAGTGCTGCCACAGACCGGGGAGATCGATGAACCGCAGGTCAACGATCCGGGCTCCCTTCTCCTTGGCCATCTTCAACACGTCCTTCGGGGTCATTCCTCTGCCTCCTCAATGAGAGTTGCGTGGGAACAGGAACTCCAGGGCCGGCGGCCGCATCGCCTCGCCCCAACACTAGAAGCTCCGTCTCGTGCCGTCAAGCCGGCCCATCTACCATTCATTCATGGCATGGCGGGGCCCAGAAATGGCCCCCGCCATGCCTACACCTCGCGCGAGCCTCCGGGCCCGACACTCTACCATTGCGGGGGCCCAGAAATGGCCCCCGCACTCCCCCAGGCGGGCAACCCTAGTGATCGATGCGCGCCTTGGCCTCGGCGGATCGCATCGCCTGCTCGAAGGCGCCGCCACCCGTCATCGAGTACTCGCCGTAGCTGCCGCCGAGCGCGTAGGCGGTTTCCGAGTGCTGCGAGAGGTCGAGCCCGGCCATCTCCTCCTCCTCGCTGACCCGCAGGCCCATGACCGCGTCGAGCACCTTGAGGATCACCGTGGTCATGACGAAGCCCAGCACGACCGTCACCAGGATGGCCAGCACCTGCACGCCGAGCTGGCTGGGGTTGCCGTAGAGGAGCCCGTCGCCCCCCGCATCGTTCACGGTCTTGGTCGCGAACAGGCCCGTGGCGATGGCGCCCCAGGTCCCGCCCACCCCGTGGACCCCGACCACGTCGAGGGAGTCGTCGTAGCCGAGCCGGCCCTTCAGGTTGCACGCGGTGTAGCAGAGAACGCCGGCCACGCCGCCGATGACGATGGACGCCATTGGCGTGACGAACCCGGCCGCCGGCGTGACGGCCACGAGGCCGGCCACGGCACCGGAGGCAGCGCCGAGCACGGTCGGCTTGCCACGCTGGCTCCACTCCGTGAATATCCAGCCGAGCGCTGCTGCCGCCGCCGCCGTGTTGGTCGTGGTGAAGGCGTGGGCGGCGAGGCCGTTGGCGCCGAGCGCGCTCCCCGCGTTGAAGCCGAACCAGCCGAACCACAGGAGCCCCGCGCCCATCACCGTCATGGGCAGGTTGTGCGGGGGCATGGGCTGATGCCCGTACCCCTTGCGCTTGCCGATGACGAGGGCCGCCGCCAGAGCGGAGACGCCGGACGAGATGTGCACGACGGTGCCGCCCGCGAAGTCCAGCGCCCCCAGGGTGCGCAGCCACCCGCCCACGCCCCAGACCCAGTGGGCGAGCGGGTCGTACACCAAGGTGGCCCATGCCAGAACGAAGATGATGAAGGTGGAGAAGCGCTTCCGCTCCGCGAACGCGCCGGTGATGAGGGCCGGCGTGATGATCGCGAACATCATCTGGAAGAGCATGAAGGCCTGGTGCGGGATCGTGGCGGCGTAGTCCGCGTTGGGCGTGGGCCCCACCCCGCGAAGCCCGATCCACTCGAGCCCGCCGATGATGCCTCCCTTGTCCGGGCCGAAGGCCAGACTGTAGCCCCAGAGGACCCACTGGATCGAGATGAGCGCCACGATGATGAAGCTGTGCATGAGGGTGCCGAGGGCGTTCTTCTGGCGCACCATGCCGCCGTAGAACAGCGCGAGCCCCGGGGCCGTCATGAGGAGCACCAGCGCGGAGGCGGTGAGCACCCAGGCCGTGTCGCCCGTGTCGATCTTCGGCGGCGCGGGGGCGGCCGGAGCCCCGGCCGGGGCAGATGCCTCGCTCTTCGGCGCCTCTGCCGCCGGTGCTGCCGGCTGAGTCGGGTACTGGGCGGCCGCTTCTCCCCCCAGGAGAGAGCACACCGCCAGCACCAGCCCCATCACCACCGCTCGATTCGCCTTGGCCACCGTCACTCCTCCTAAGATCGCGGAGTCCCCTGCGGAGATCTTCCGCGCCCTGCTAGAGCGCACTCTCATCCCGCTCGCCCGTCCGGATCCGGACTGCAGTGTCCACCGGCGCGATGAAGATCTTCCCGTCGCCGATATTGCCGGTCTTCGCCGCCCCGGCCAGGACCCCGGCGACCTTGTCCACCAGGTGGTCGGGCACCACGACCTCGACCTTGATCTTGGGGAGGAAGTCCACCGTGTACTCGCCACCTCGATAGAGCTCCGTATGCCCCTTCTGCCGGCCGAATCCGCGGACCTCGGACACGGTCATGCCGATGACGCCGATGCCCATCAGGGCTTCCTTGACGTCGTCGAGCTTGAAGGGTTTGATAATCGCCTCGATCTTTTTCATGGAGTCCTCCCTCGGCGGCATCAATGCACCCGGCGTGCCGCCACGCGGAGTGGCCCCCGAGTAGAGAAATCAGCGGGTTGAACAGATGGGTGGAGAGGTCGGACCAGGCCGCCTGCTCACGAACTGGGCAGGCTCAGCCGGAGTGCCTACAAGCTAGGCATCCTCCGGCATTCGGGCGTGCTGCCGAGCGGGATCAGTCGAGCCACTGGGGTTCGTCGGCCCTGTGCCCGGCAACGGGTGGCCTCGGGGGCCCCCAGGGACTCCCTAGCGCTTCCCTTATGGCGGTCCGGAGATCCCTGAGGTCGGCGCTCTTCTGAGCGATCCGGATGCCGAGGAAGCGGCCGGGAGCATCCTCCGGGAGCATGCCGGAGCAGACGATGACGGGCGTCCGGCTGCCCTGGCGGTCCAGGGCGCGCAGGAAGTCCACTCCGTTCATCCGGGGCAGATTGAGGTCGAGAAGGATGAGGTCGGGCTTCACCGAGTCGAGCATGGAGAGCGCCTGCTGTCCGTCCGCAGCCTCGAAGAGCTGGAACTGCTGCCCGAGCTCCATGTGGTACAAAGCCCGCCAGGCTGGATCGTCCTCGACGATGAGCATGGTCGTCATGGGCCCCACCTCCCCGGTCAACCAGGTTGCAAGGCTGGTGCCGCGGTCCCGGAGCAGACATGTCGGCCACTTGGCGAACGCGGGGGCCGCGGGGGCGTCCCGCGGTGGACGGGCCGCGGTGACAGCTGCTCGCCGGGGAGACAGCCGTCCCGGGCGACAGCGGGCGGCCGGATCGAGAGGGGGTCGGGCCGGAGACTACGAGCGGCGCTGCGGGATGCCGTGGCGGCGCATCTTGGAGTACAGCGTCGGGCGGCGGAGTCCCAGGAGCGCTGCCGCCGCCTGCTTGTTCCAGCCGGTAGACTCCAGCGCCCGGATGATGGACACGCGCTCGATCTCCTCCAGCGAGCCCGCCGCCGGCGCCCCGCCGGTCGGGGGCCCCGCCTGGGCGCGGAGCCCCTCAGGCAGGTCCGAGACCGCGATCTCCTTGCCGCGCGCCACGAGCACCCCGCGCTCGATGGCATGCTCCAGCTCGCGCACGTTGCCGGGCCACGGGTAGGCGAGCAGGCGCCGGTAGGCCTCGGGATCGATCCCGTCCACCTGGCGGCCGTGCCTGGTCCTGAACCGCTCGAGGAAGGCCTTGGCCAGCACCGGGATGTCGCCGGTCCGGTCGCGCAGCGACGGCAGGGCTACGGTCACCGTGTTGATGCGGAAGTACAGGTCCTGCCTGAGGCGCCCGTCACGGACGGCGGCCTCGGGCTCTCGGTTGGTCGAGCAGAGCAAGCGGAAGTCCACCGGCACGGTGCGTGAGCCGCCCAGCCGCCGCACCTGGCGGTCCTCGAGCACGCGCAGAAGCTTGGCCTGCAGGTCCAGCGGCATCTCCGTGATCTCGTCCAGGAGCACCGTCCCGCGGTGCGCCTCCTCGAGGAGCCCCGGCTTGTCCGTCGCGGCGCCGGTGAACGCCCCCTTCACGTGGCCGAACAGCTCCGACTCGATCAGGTCCTTGGGGAGCGCGGCGCAGTTGATCTTCACCAGCGGCCCGCCCGCGCGCAGGCTCTTGGCGTGGAGCGCGTTGGCCACGAGCTCCTTGCCCGTGCCGCTCTCGCCGAGGATCAGGACAGCCGCGTCCGAGGCCGCCACCGACTCCAGGAGCTCGAACATGCGCTTCATGGTGGGCGCGCTGCCCAGGATCTCCCCGAACCCCGATTGCTCGGCGAGCTGCCGCTTGAGGTCCGAGGTCTCGGCGAGCAGTCGCCGCCGCTCCAGGGCCTTGGCCACGAGCGGGAGCATCTCGGCCGAATCGAACGGCTTGGCGACGAAGTAGAAGGCGCCCTGCTTCGTGGCCTCCACGGCCTTCTGGATCGAGGAGTGGCCGGTCATGATGATGACCTCGAGCGCGGGGTCCTTGCTCTTGAGGAGCTGGAGCAGCCCGAGCCCGTCGCCATCGGGCAGGACGAGGTCCACGACGGCGAGCGAGAACTCGTGCTGCGCCATCTGGACCATGGCGCTCGCGCTGTCGCCGGCGACGGCGACAGCGTAGCCCTCGCTCTCGAGGACGATCCGGAGCCAGTCGGCGATCGCGGCCTCGTCGTCCACCAGGAGGATGCGGGATTTCATGCCGCCCTCATCTTCCTTTCACCCTAGCACAGCCCCCCGCGGGCGACCAGATCGCTGCCAGCGCTCCGCGCGCAGGGCGCCCGCCGGACCGAGCGGGGAGGCGCGCCGCCTTGACAGTCCCGTGGGCCACGCGCAATATGGCCCCGTGCATTTCGGCTTCGCGCTGTCCCGACGTGGTCCCCTCGCCAGACCCGACGCGCTCGTCAAGCTCGCCGAGGCTGCGGAAGCGTTGCGCTACTCCTCGATCTTCACCTTCCGCATCCCCCTCGACCTCGCGTCCCGGCGAGCCCGGCCTGCGGCCGGAGACCGGACACCCTTCACCGGGACCTCCGCCGAGGTGATCCAGGACATCCGCGCCTACCAGGCGCTCGGCGTCACCCACTTCGTCTTCGACGGGGTGCCCCAGGACCTGCGCGGCCGGCTGGCGATGATGGAGCGCTTCGCCGAGGACGTGCGGCCGAAGGTCCTCCGGGCCCCGCGGTAGGCGCCGCATGAACGCGCTGCCGGAGAGCGTCGCCGGCTTCATCTCGTCGGGCCGCGCCGGGCATCTCGGCACCGCGGATGCGTCGGGGCAGCCACTGGTCGTCCCCTTCTGCTACGCCTTCGACGGCGCGGCCCTCTTCTCCGCCGTCGACGCCAAGCCGAAGCGGACCGCCCCGGAACAGCTCAAGCGCGTGCGCAACATCCGCGAGAACCCGAAGGTATGCGTGGTCATCGACGAGTGGAGCGAGGACTGGAGCCGCCTCCGCCATGTGATCATCCAGGGCGAGGCCCAGGTCCTGACCGCCGGGGCCGACTACCGGCATGGCGTCGAGCTGCTCCTGGCCAAGTACGAGCAGTACCGGCGCATGGGGCTCGACCGGGAAGACGGCGTGATGATCAAGGTGACACCGGCCCGCGTGACCGACTGGAGCGGGGCGGCATGACCGCCACCGACCGCGCGCTCGACCGCGTCCGCGAGGGCCGCGCCCCCGACGCAGGCGAGGCTGCCCTGCTGCTGGGGCTCGACGAGCCTCGCCTCCCCGATCTCCTGGCCGCCGCAGCGGCCGTGCGTGGCCGGGGCCGCGGCCGGCGCATCACCTTCTCGGCCAAGGTCTTCGTGCCACTGACAACCCTCTGCCGCGACTACTGCGGCTACTGCACGTTCCGGAAGGACCCCGGCGAGCCGGGCGCTCACACCATGACGCCCGAGGAGGTGCTCGCGCTCGTCCAGGCCGGGGAGCGCCTGGGGGCCAAGGAGGCGCTCTTCTCCCTCGGCGACAAGCCCGAGGCGCTCTTCCCCGAGCACCGCGCATTCCTGCGGCGCATGGGCCACCGGAGCACGCTCTCCTATCTCCGGGCGGTGAGCGCGCTGGTGCTGAGGGAATCCTCACTCCTGCCTCACGCCAACCCCGGCGTCATGTCGGAGCGGGACCTGAGCGCGCTCCGCGAGGTGAATGCGAGCATGGGCATCATGCTCGAGACGACCTCCGAGCGCCTCCTGGGCCCAGGCCTCGCCCATGACCACGCGCCAGACAAGGTCCCCGCCAGGCGGCTCAAGACCATCGCGCTGGCGGGGAAGCTCCAGATCCCCTTCACCACAGGGCTCCTGATCGGCATCGGCGAGACGCATGCCGAGCGGGTGGAGACGCTCCTGGCCATCCGCGACCTGCACGAGCGCCACGGCCACATCCAGGAGGTCATTGTCCAGAACTTCCGCGCCAAGCCCGGCATTCCCATGCGCGGCTGGGCCGACCCCACGCTCCCCGACCTCCTGCGCACCGTGGCGGTGGCGCGGCTCCTGCTGGGGCCGGACATGAACATCCAGGCGCCGCCGAACCTCATGGCCGAGGGCTACGGCCGGCTGCCCGAGGCCGGGCTGAACGACTGGGGCGGCATCTCCCCGCTGACGCCCGATCACATCAACCCCGAGAGACCGTGGCCGCTGATCCGCGAGCTCCGGCAGGTCACGGAGGCGGCGGGCCACGAATTGCGCGAGCGACTGGCCATCTACCCCGAGTACGTGTCCCGCCCGGAGTTCATGGACGCCGCCGTGCGGCCCGCAGTGGCGAGGCTCGTGGGTGCCGACGGCCTCGTGAGGCCCCCGCTCGAAACGTGGAGAACGTGGTGAACCCGGAGGGAACGGAATGGACTCGCTGAATCTCGACTGGGTAGAGCCTGGCGTCCGGCGCATCCTGGACCGGGCGCTGGACGGCGCCGAGCTGTCGGTGGCGGAAGGGATCCGGCTCACGGCAGTCACCGGCCGGGAGCTGCACGCTCTCTCGCTGGTGGCCGACGAGATGCGCCGCCGCCAGGTGGGCGACGTCGTGACCTACGTCGTCAACCGGAACATCAACTTCACCAACGTCTGCATCAAGCACTGCACCTTCTGCGCCTTCAGCCGCGACCACCGCGAGGAGGAGGGGTACTTTCTCCCCATGGACGAGGTCGTGCGGCGGGCCATCGAGGCCTGGGAGATGGGCGCCTCGGAGGTGTGCCTCCAGGCCGGGCTGCCGCCGAAGCTCGATGGCGGCTACTACGTGGATCTCTGCCGGGCCATCAAGGCCGCCGTGCCCGAGCTGCACCTGCACGCCTTCTCACCCGAGGAGATCCTGTACGGCGCCACGCGCTCCGGGGTGTCGATCCCGGCGTTCCTGCGCGCGCTGCGCGAGGCGGGGCTCGGGACGCTGCCCGGCACCTCCGCGGAGATCCTCGACCAGGAGATCCGCGACGTCATTGCCCGGGGCCGCATCACGGTCTCGCAGTGGATCGAGGTCATCACTGCCGCGCACGCCGAGGGGATCCGGACGACCTGCACCATCATGTACGGGCACATCGAGCGGCCCGAGCACTGGGTGCGCCACATGGATCTCCTGCGCCGCATCCAGAAGGACACGGGGGGCTTCACCGAGTTCGTCCCGCTGTCCCTGATCCATCAGGAGTCGCCGATGTACCGGCGCGGGCTCGTGCCCGGCGTGCGTCAGGGCGCCACGGGCCTGGAGGTCGTGCGCATGCACGCGCTGGCGCGGCTCCTGCTCGGGCCCACCATCCGCAACATCCAGTGCTCGTGGGTGAAGGAGGGGCCGAAGCTCGCGCAGCACCTGCTCGCGTGCGGGGCCAACGACCTGGGCGGCACGCTCATCAACGAATCCATCTCGACCTCGGCGGGCGCCGGCTGGGGCCAGCTGGTCCCGCCCGCGGAGCTGAGGCGCCTGGCGCGGGACGCCGGCCGCGTGCCGGCGCGCCGCAGCACGGAGTACGCGCTGCTGCGAGTGTACGAGCGCGAGGAGGAGGATGACGACTCTCCTCTCGACCACGTGGAGAACGCCGAGGCCCGTTTCGGCTCCTACCGCCGGCTCACGGCCTCGGGCGAGTTCCGCTTCGTCCATCCCACCCACACGCCGACCTCCGCGGCGTAGCGCGCGGCATGACGAGCGGAAGCGTGACGCAATTGCCCCGTTGTGGAGGCGAGGTCGCTTGAGTACAATGCGGTTCTGGTTTTGAGGCCCGTGACCCTCGTGCATTGGCTGCGTCGTTCACCTCGAAGCTCTCGACGGAGGCGCCCACATGGCAAAGTCCCTGACCAAGTCCTCGATCATCGCCCACCTCGCGCAGAAAACCAGTCTCTCCAGGAAACAGGTCGTTGACGTGATGGATCAGCTCCTGGCGCTGGCCACGAAGGAAGCGAAGAACATCTTCATCGTTCCCGGCTTCGGCCGCCTGGTGCTCGCGAACCGCAAGGCGCGCATGGGCCGCAACCCGCAGACCGGCGAGCCCATCAAGATCCCCGCGAAGCGCGTCGTGAAGTTCCGGCTCGCCAAGGGCCTGAAGGACGCGGTGCTTGGCAAGAAGTAGACCCTGGGAGGGGCTCGCCTACCGACCGCTCGCCTCTCCCGGCACGGATGCCCGGGAGCTGTTCGCGTTCGCCGGCGCGTGGGCACCGCCCGCACCGGCCGTGGACATGGGCTGGGGCGCCTGGGACGGGCCGCAGGTGGTCGCGGCCCTCCTGCTGGAGCGAGCCGGCGCCTCGGCCATGTTCCACGGACCGGTGGTGGTAGCGCCCCCGTCCTTCGAGCCTGACGACACCCTCGAGGTCGCCGCGCGGCTCTGCGCCGACGGGCTCGCGGACGCGACCGCTCAGGGAGTCGAGACCGTCTTCACCCGCCCCCAGGGATTCGACCGCGCGTGGATCCGCGCGGGCTTCATCCCGGTCCCCGAGGCCTCGCTCCCCGAGGGGCTGCGGGGGCGGCCGGGGCTCGGGCTCTTCGCCTGGCGGGGAGGCACCGCCCTCTGGAGCGCCGCGGGACGCGGCGCCGCGCAGCACCCACACCACCGCTAGCATGAAGATCGCTGCGCTGGCCGGCGGAACGGGCGCCGCCAAGCTCCTGCGCGGGCTCGCGCGCCTCGTGGACCCCGGGGACCTGACGATCATCGGCAACACCGGGGACGATCTGGATCTGTGGGGGCTGCATGTCTCCCCCGATCTCGACACGGTCTGCTACACGCTGGCTGGCATCGTGGATGCCATCAAGGGCTGGGGCCTCGGCGACGAGAGCTTCCACGCCCTCGACGCCATGCAGCGCTTCGGCGAGCCCACGTGGTTCAATCTCGGCGATCGCGACCTCGCCACCCACCTCCACCGCACCGGCCTCCTGCGGCAGGGCCGGACGCTCACGCAGGTCACCGCATCCGTGGCGGCCGGTCTCGGTGTCGCGCAGCGCGTGCTGCCCATGTCCAACCAGCCGGTGCGCACGGGCGTCCTCGGGCCGGATGGGTGGCTCGATTTCCAGGAGTACTTCGTGCGCGAGAAGGCGCGGATCGCCGTGCGCGCCGTCCGCTACGAGGGCGCGGAGTCGGCGAGGCCAGCGCCCGGGGTCGTGGAGGCGATCCTCGAGGCGCGCGCGGTCATCGTCTGCCCCTCGAACCCCATCACCTCCGTCGGGCCCATCCTGGCCGTGCCGGGCATCGCCCGGGCGCTCGGCGAGAGCCGCGCCACGGCGCTCGCCATCAGCCCCATCGTCGGCGGCGAGGCCGTGTCGGGACCGGCGGGACGCCTCATGGCAGCATGCGGGCTGCCGGTCTCGGCGGTCGGAGTTGCCCAGGTCTACGCCCCGTGGCTCGACACGATGGTCCTGGATGAGCGCGACGCGGGGCTCGCGGCGGAGCTGGCGGCGCTCGGCGTCTCCGCCGTCACCACCGACACAGTGATGACGAGCCCGGAGAAGGAGATCGCCCTGGCCCGCCGCATCCTCGACGCGCTCCGATGACCATTCCGATTCTGGTCGCCGTCCCAGTGAAAGATCTCGACAACGCCAAGCAGCGGCTGATGCCGATCCTCACGCCCGATGAGCGGCGAGCCCTCGCCGCAGCCATGCTCGAGGATGTGCTGACGGCCCTCGCCGCGGCGGCGCTCGACCCCGTCTGCGTCGTGACGAAGGACGCGGCCGTGATCGCGCTGGCCGGCCGTCACGGCGTCCGGTGCCTGACCGAGACCGCGAACCGGGGACACACCGAGGCCGTGGCGCTCGCCCAGCGGGAGGCCGTGCGGCTGGGCCTGCGGCGCTTCCTCACCATCCCGGGCGATGTCCCATGCGTCACCGCCGTCGAGATCGACCGCCTGTGCGCGGCGCTCGACGCCGGGCCCGGCGTCGCCTTCGTGCCGTCGCTCTCTGGTTTCGGTACCAACGCCGCGCTGCTCTCACCCCCCGACGCCATGTCGCTCACGTTCGGGGAGCCCTCCTTCGGCAATCACCTGGAGGCGGCGCGGGGGCGTGGGCTCACACCCGCCGTGCTGCCCTTGCCGGGGCTTGGCCTCGACATCGACGCCCCGGAGGACCTGAGGCTCCTGCTGGAGCGAGGTCCCGGGACGCGCAGCGGAGCGCTCCTCCGCCGTTGGGACCTCCCCCATCGCCTCGCGAGCCTCGGCTAGTGCGCCTCCACCGAGTTCGGCCAAGAGCGTACGGGCAACCGCACCGTGCCGGGCCAAATGACGAGCCAGACGAGGCCCCGCAGGGCGAGCCGAAGCCGCAGGCAAGGCGAACGGGAGGGAACACTCGGGCGAGCGGAGCGAGCCCACGCCGGCCGGAGGCGTACGTGGGTGTACGTCGAGGACCGGCGCCGACCGAGAACGTGGCTCGGCGAGCCGGAGCCGAAGGCGAGGCGAGCATACCTGGGGATCGGGCGAGCGTGAGCGAGCCAGGGCGAAGTCAGTTGGCCCGGCACTGACCGTGGTGCCGCGCTACGAGGTCATCGGCATCGAGGGCCTGCCGGAGATCGGCGCGGGCGACGATCTCGGCCGGCTCATCGCCGAGGCGGCCGCGCGCCAGGGCACGCCGCTCCAGGCCGCCGACCTGCTGGTCGTGAGCCAGAAGGTCGTGTCGAAGGCGGAGGGCCGGATCGTGCGCCTTTCCGAGGTGATCCCGTCCCCGCAGGCGGAAGTCCTGGCCCGCGAGATCGGGCGGGATTCGCGGCTAATCGAGGTGATCCTCGGCGAGAGCCGGCGGGTCGTGCGGCAGGACAAGGGTGTGCTCATCGTGGAGACACACCACGGGTGGGTCTGCGCCAACGCGGGCGTGGACCAGTCCAACGTGGACGCCGACACCGCGTGCCTGCTCCCGAAGGACGCCGATGCCTCGGCGCGGAGCCTCCTGCGCCGGCTGACGGAGCTGACGGGCCACGAGCTCGCCATCATCGTCGCCGACACCTTCGGCCGGCCGTGGCGCGAGGGGCTCACCAATGTGGCCGTCGGAGTCGCCGGCTTCGACCCGCTCAAGAGCTATCTCGGCGAGCAGGACCCGGCGGGGCATGTGCTGCAGGCTACCGTGCTGGCCCTCGCGGACGAGCTGGCCGGCGCCGCGGAGCCGGTGATGGGCAAGCTGGCCCGCATCCCGGTGGCGATCGTCCGCGGCCTCGCGTGGGAGCGCGCCGACAGCTCGAGCCGCGCCCTCCTTCGCGACCCCACCCGCGACCTCTTCAGATAGGGAGAACACGACCGGTGAGAATCGCGATCCTCGGAGGCACTGGCAAGGAAGGCGCGGGGCTCGGGCTCCGCTGGGCGCAGGCGGGACACGAGATCGTCATCGGCTCGCGCGATGCAGCGCGCGCGGCCGCCAAGGCCGGCGAGCTGGCGGCGCAGGCTCCGGGCGCGCGCGTCGAGGGCATGTCCAATCGCGACGCCGCCGCGGCCGCCGACGTGGTGATCCTCGCGCTGCCGGCGGCGGGGCTCAAGCAGACCCTGCCGGAGGTCAAGGACGGCTGCCGCGGGAAGGTGGTGGTGAGCGCCGTGGTGCCGCTCACCTTCGGCGGAGGGCGGCTCTTCACTCCGCCGCCCCAGGGCTCCTCGGCCGAGGAAGCCCAGGAGATCCTGGGCCCCGAGATCCGGCTGGTGGCCGCGTTCCATCACATCGCCGCCCACGAGCTGTCGGCGACCGATCACACCATCGCCTGCGATCTCCTGCTCTGCGGCGGGGACGCCGAGGCGAAGAAGACCGTGGCCGAGCTGGGCGCCTCGATGGGGCTGCGCGCGATCGACGTGGGCCCGCTCACCAATGCCGGCCCGGTCGAGGGCCTCACGGCCGTGCTCGCCACCGTCAACCGGCGCTACAAGCTCAAGAACTCGGGCATCCAGATCACCGGGCTGGGCGAGTCCCATGGCCGATAGCCCCGTCGTCGTCACGCCGCAGGCCCTCCGGCGATTCATCGTCTCCGTGCTGGGGGCGCTCCGGATGCCGCCGAAGAACGCCGAGCTCACGGCAGCGCTGATGGTGAGGACGGACCTCCGCGGCGTGGACTCCCACGGGATCGGCATGCTCCCGAAGTACGTGGAGTGGACCCGGGCCGGCTACATCCACCCCTGGGCCGAGCCCGTCCTGGTCCGCGACGACCTGGCCACGGCCCTCGTCGACGGGCAGAAAGGCCTCGGCCATCCCGCCTCGGTCATGGCCATGGAGATGGCCATCGCCAGGGCCGCCACCTACGGCATCGGCATCGTCGCCGTCAGGAACTCGAACCATTTCGGCGCCTGCGCGAACTACTCGATGATGGCGCTCGATCGGGGCATGATCGGGCTCGCCTTCACCAACTCCCCCTCCGTCGCCATGGTGCCGACGTTCGCCCGCAAGCCGATGCTGGGCACCAACCCCATCAGCCTCGCCGCGCCCGCCGCGGCCCACACGCCCTTCGTGCTCGACATGGCCACGACCACCGTCGCCGTGGGCAAGCTCACCATCGCCTCCCGGTGGAACACGCCCATCCCCGAAGGATGGGCACTGGCCGAGAACGGCGGTCCCACCACCGACGCCCGCGTGGCGCTCGCCTCGCGCCTCCTCTCCCCGCTCGGCGGCCGCCGCGAGCTTGGCGGCCACAAGGGGTACGGGCTCGGCGTGATGGTGGACATCCTCTCGGGGTTGCTCTCGGGCAGCGTGTACGGCAATGTCCTCTATCGCAGCCGGATGCGGGAGGACAAGCACTTCAACACGGGGCATTGCTTCGCGGCCATCGACATCAAGCGCTTCCGTCCGGTGGAGGAGTTCGAGGCGGCGATGGACGACATGCTCCAGGCCCTCAACGACACGCCGCGGGCCGAGGGGCAGGCGCGCGTCTACACGGCCGGCGAGCCCGAAGCGGACGCGGAGGCGCATCGCCGCGTCCACGGCATCCCCCTGGCCCCGGCGCTCGCCGCGCAGCTCCACGACATCGCGACGAGCCTCGGCGTCGCCCAGCTCGCCTGACGGCGGCCGCCCGGCCGCATGCCCGCCCCTGCGACGGCGACCCGGCTCCTCCCGAAGGAGCACGGCACCTGGGCGATGCTGCTGGTGCCCTGGGCCGTCGGCTGGGGCGTCGGCGGCCCCGCGACGCTCCGGCAGATCCTGCTGCTGGTCGCCGTCGTCAGCCTCTTCCTCGCCCACGCCCAGCTCCTGGCCTGGTACCGGCTGCGCGCCGCAGCGCGGCCCGACCTGTGGGCGGCCGCGGCCGCGCGCCGCCTCCTGCTGATCCTCACCGCCCTCGGCCTCGCCGCCGCCGTATCCCTGATGGTTCTGATACCGCTCGCAAGGCTGATGCCGCTCGTGGGGATCGGGGCCCTCGCAGTGGCGCTGACGGGAGCGAGCCTGGGCCTCGTGACGAGGAGGCTCGATCACGCCTTGCCGGGGCAGATGCTGGCTGCCGCGGGCCTGCCGCTCAGCGCTCCCGCGGCCTACTACGTTGCCGGCGGAACACGAGAGCGCGTGGCCGCGGCCCTCTGGCTCCTCTGCGGAGCCTTCTTCCTCTGGGCCGTCTTCTACGTCAGGCTGAAGATCGAGGCGCGGGCGCGGCGGGCTCCCCGCGGAACCGTGAGGGCGAGACTCTCCTTCGCCGGCGGGATGCTCGTGATCGACGCGGCGATCCTGCTGGCGGCGCTGGCAGCCGTACGCCTCGGCCCCTTCTCGCCCCTCGCGCTGGCGGCCTTCATCCCGGCCGTGCTGCAGACGACGGCAGGCATCACCCGCCTGGACCGCCCGGCCTCGCTCAAGCGCGTGGGGATCCTGCTGACGGCCCACTCGATCGTCTTCGGCCTCGCCGTGATCTGTCTCGCCTGAGAGCCCGCCGTCACGCCCCGCCCGGCCGGTCCTGCTGGCGGAGACGCTTGAGGTCATAGAGGGAGCGGTCGGCCTCGGCCATCAGCGCGTCCACGCCGGCCGGGCGCTGAGGATCGAAGGTCGCGATCCCCGCGGTCACGGTCAGATCGTACCCGCGGCGGGCCTGGGCATTGTACGCTTCGAGGTTGCTGGACAGTCGGGCCCGCAGCCGCTCGGCGCTCGCATCGGCGGCCTCGATGGCGAGCACCGCGAACTCATCGCCGCCCACCCGCGCCACGATGTCCGATTCGCGGAACGTCGCCCGCAGGACCTCGGCCACCGCCACCAGGGCGCGATCACCCTCCGGGTGGCCGAACCGGTCGTTGACCCGCTTGAAGCCGTTCACGTCAACGAAGACCAGCCGGGCCGCTCTCCCGGTGCGCCGGGCCAGTTTCAGGTGCTGCTCCGCGAGCGTGACGAAGCCGCGGCGGTTGTAGAGCCCGGTCAGCTCCTCCCGGAGCGCGAGGCTCCGGAGGCGATCCTGCATCTGGTTCCGCGCCATGGCGTAACGGATGGCGCGGGACAGCAGCCGGCCGTCGGCCTGCCCCTTGACGAGGTAGTCCTGGGCGCCGGTACGCACGGACTCCACGCCGAGGGTCTCGCTGTCCGATGCGGTCAGGACGACGACGGGCACCTCGGGGCAGTAGGTCCGCAGCCGGTTGATCCCCTCGATCCCCTGGCTGTCCGGCAGCGAGAGGTCCAGCAGGATCACGTCGAACCGCTGCTCGCCGAGCCGCGCCAGCGCCTCCTCCAGGCTCGCCACGCGGCCGACCTCGCACGGGGCGTTGCCCGGCCGGGCCAGCGACCGGCTCACGACCACGGCGTACTCGTCGTTGTCCTCGATCAGGAGGACCTGGATGCGCGGCCCGGGGTCCATGGCGTCTCCCTCGCGCTCAGGCCCGCAAGAGCTCCACAGTCACGCCTGAACGTGGAGAAGTCCACGGTGCGGCCGGGCCTCTTCGCGCAAGCGGTCTCTTCCTCCTGCTTGAACGTGGTGGAAGTCGCGTTGCGGCCGGGCCTCTTCGCGCAAGCGGTCTCTTCCTCCTGCTTGAACGTGGTGGAAGTCGCGTTGCGGCCGGGCCTCTTCGCGCAAGCGCTCATCGGGCGCATCGCCGGCGTCGGCGAAGCTGTCGAAGCAACAGACGTCGTAGCCGTCGATGGCGCCGCGGGTGCCGTACACGCGCTCGAGCGCCCGGCCCGGCGCGCGACGCCCCGCGCACCGGGCCGGGAGGGGGGTGCCGTGTATGTCGAAGAGGACGAGGCGCATGGCGCTCAGCGCGAGATCGTGAGGGCCAGCGCCCGCAAACGGGCCACGATTGGCGGAAGCCGGTCGAGCACGGCGTCCACGTCCGCCCCCGTGCTCCAGCGGCCCAGCGTGAGGCACAGCGACCCTTCGGTCTCCGCCGGGTTGCACCCGATGGCGCGCAGCACGTGCGAGGGGGTGCGCGTCAGCGAGGCGCAGGCCGAGCCCGACGAGGCGGCAACGCCCGAGAGATCGAGATCGAGCAGCACGCTGTCGGCCTTGACCCCGCGCAGCACGACGCTCAGGTGGTGTGGGAGCCGCGTGCTCGGCGATCCCGTCACCCGGGAATCCGGGACGGTGGCCAGCAGGCCGGCCACGAGTCGGTCGCGAAGACCCGCCAGGCGTGCGGATTCCCCGTGATGACCTTCGGTGCGGATCAGCTCGGCGGCGACGCCGAGGCCGACGATGGCCGGCAGGTTCTCGGTCCCCGACCGATAGCCCCCTTCCTGCCCGCCGCCGAGGATCTGGGCCCCCAGCTTCAACCCCGGCCTCACCCACAGGGCTCCCGCCCCGGGGGGGCCGTAGATGTCGTTGCCGGAAAGGGTGAGGAGGTCAATCCCCAGGGTCTCGGCCGGCACGGGGACGCGCCCCAGGGCGCCCACCGCATCCACGTGGACGGGCACCTTGGCGGCCTGTGTCACTCGAGCGAGGTCGGCGATGGGCTGCACGGTGCCGATCTCCTCGTTGGCGGCTCCGATGGAGACCAGCACCGTGTCGGGCCGGAGCGCACGGCGCAGCTCGTCAGGGTCCACCCGCCCCTCCCCGTCCACCGGCAAGAGCGTCACGGACACACCGGCCTTCTCGAGATCGCGACAGGGATTGAGGATGGACATGTGCTCGATGGACGAGGTGACGACGTGCCGGCTCCGGTCGCCCGCCCGGACGGCGACACCCCGGATCGCGAGGTTGTTGGCCTCCGTGGCGCCCGAGGTGAAGATGACGCCGCTCGCCGCTCCGCCGACGAGCCGTCCGACCTTGGCGCGGGCGGCCTCGAGGGATTCGCGGGCCTCGACGCCCAGGGAATGTCGGGCTGAGGGGTTGCCGATGCCGGCCTCGAGGAAGGGGCGCATCACGGCCAGCACGCGCGGGTCGACGGGCGCGAAGCCCGCATAGTCCAGGTACACCCGGTCTGGGGGGGCGCCGCCGGGGGCCACGCCTCTACCGCGTCTTCCGGACAAGGAACCGGTAGATCGCCCTGGCGCGCGAGACCTCCAGGAGCTCGTTCCCGGAGCGCTCCGCCCAGACCCTCATGTCCGGGTCGGAGCCGGGGTCGTCCGAGAGCATCTCGAGGACCTGTCCCAGCGCCATCTCCCGCATCGCCTCGCGCGTCTTGACGATGGGCATCGGACAGAAAAGGCCGATGCAGTCAATCTGCTTGTCAGGATTGACGACTTCGGGCCCTACCCCAGCGCTCGCAACGCCGTCAAGGTTGACAGCCCCTGATGCGGGCCCGAATAATGGCGGAGTGACGAGCACACCGCCGGTATCCTTGAAACTCCATGAGTGATGTCCTCCCGGCCCACGGACACGCCAGTGACTGCCGCTGACCACCAGGGGGCGGCGCCGGCAGGCCATCGCCGGATGACGGCTCGGATCGCCACGGCGCTGGCCGCGGCGTCGATCGCCCTCCTCCTGATCCTGGGCTACGCTCTCGAAGCCTATGTGCGGCCGGTGCTCCCCGCCGGCCGCTCGGCCGTGCCGCTCGAGTGGCTGGAGGCGGGGCTGCTCGCCGCCGCGCTCCTC
>JACPCX010000207.1:0-2827 GCA_016184305.1 Candidatus Rokuibacteriota bacterium
CGGGCATGTGCTGGGCGCTGAGTCACATCCTCGGAGGAAGCGGGATCGTCTCAGTCACGGCGACCAGCGGCCAGGAAGCGCTCCGTTTGGCAGCGCGGCGGCGTTTCCGTCTGGCCTTCGTCGACGCCAAGCTCCCCGACGCCGAGGGGCTCGAGCTGGCCCGGCGAATCCGGGAGGCGGATCCTGGGATCCGCATTGTGCTGGTCTCGGGCTACTTCTACGGCGACGACCCCGAGGTGCTCCAGGCGGCAGCGGCGGGAGTCATCAACGGCTTCGTGAGCAAACCCTTCCTGCACGACGAAGTTCGAACGATTGCCCGGGCGGCGCTGCGCCGTAACTGAACGTCTTCAAGGGATCAGCGCCCCCCAGATCATGGCGCGCACTCCATAGCGCGCACTCCCAAGTGCTCAGGGAGGGCGCCGGCGCGGGTCCAATCACCTGCTGCGGTACCGCAACTTCTCAAAAACAAGCACGAGGAGACGAGGGAGATCCTCCCCGTGGCCGTGGCATGGGCCTTGCCGCGGAGGAATACCGGCGTGTCCTGGTGAAGCCGGCGAGGCCGGTCAAAGGCAAGCCCCACTCATCACACGAGGAGGTGAGAAACGATGGCGAAGGTGCAGAAGTCGACGGGGCGGGAGGTGGGCATGAAGCCATGGGAGGATCATCTGACACGAGTGGCGGAGGAGATGAGGCGCGCGGTGGCGAGGCTGCGCAGTATCCTCGCGAGCGATGCAGCGGGCCTCCGGGTGGCCTGGCCCGAGCCCGCGGGTTCCACCCCCGCCTTCAGTGCCCGCGGCAAACCCGAGCTCAATGGAGACTGGCCGGGCCAGGTGGAGCAGCGAGTGGCGTTGCGCCTGGAGCGGCGCACTCCATAGGCGGTTTCGATGAGGCGCAACGCCCTCGGGATCGCGGCGCTCGCGGCGCTCTGCATCGCGTCCGGCGCCGGTATCGCTGCGCAGGTCGCGGCGACCTCAATCACGACAGCGGCGTCCGCACGCGCCGATCGCGAGGCCCGCATTCTCGCCTGGGTCGTTGAACGCTACCCGGACGCGACCATCAAGGACTTCCTGTCCTTCCCGGCAGTGTTGCTCGACGCATCAGAGAGAGCCGGCGTCGATTACCGGCTGATCCTTGCCATGGCGGACAAAGAGAGCGGCATGAATCCCCGCGCGGTGGGGCGAAACGGCGAGGTAGGGCTGCTTCAGCTTCTTCCCGCGACGGCTGCGCTCGTCGCCAAGCGACTGGACGATGCGAGCTACGAATCCCCCGTGGGGGTCAGCAGGGATAGAGACGGGCGCCCGGACTACAGCCTCCTTGGGAGTCTCGCCGATCCGAAGGTGAACGTCCGCTATGGCATCGAATACCTCAGGTGGCAAATCGAACGGTTCGGTATGACGCCGACAGCCATCCGGGCTTACAACCGTCCTCCGGGTCGCGCGAGCGAGTCTTGGCCGCTGGACCGGTACGCCGAGGATGTGGCCTTGAACTACTTCGCGCTGGTGCAGCGCTTTGACCGACGGGCCGGCGATGCAACGGCACCCTGAGGGTCTTCGGCGACCACGAAGTGCGCGCTGAGCGTCTTCAGGGGATCGGCGCCCCCAGGTCATGGCGCGCGCTCCATAGCGCCGGCGCTCAGGAAGAGTGCCCGCGTGGGGTCCGATCATCTACCGCAGTTCCGCAACTTCTCAAAAACACAGCGCGGGGAGACGAGGGAGATCCCTCCCGCGGCCGTGGCATCGGCCTTGCTCCGGAGAAGGGCCGGCGTGTCCTGCTGAAGCCGGCGAGGCCGGTCAAAGGCAAGCCCCACTTATCACACGAGGAGGTGAGAACACATGGCGAAGGTGCAGAAGTCGACGGACTCGTCCAGCCGGTCGAAGCCCGGGTGGTGATCGCGTCGGTGGAGACCTATCTCAAGTACGCCGAGGCGATCGGGCTGACCGCCAGCGCTGCGGCGCCGGCGTAACGAACAGGCGCCGTGTTCCCGTTGGGGGGCCGCTTCGGCGGTCCCCCAACGGGGCCTTGACCGAATCTCGAAAGGGGGTGGAGAACACATGGGGCGGTTGACGGATGACATGACACGGCTCGTCGGGGAGATTCATGCGGCCCGCAACGGCCGCGGGCGGTTGATGCGGGACCTCAAGCACACGACGGTCGAGATGAAGCGGGCGGTGGCCGGGATGCAGGCAAGCTTTCGTTCGGCCCACGCCGGAATGGCTCGGAGCCAGCAGCGGATGCTCCACGGCTTCGCTTCAGACCTCAGGGCCACGGTGGCGGGCGTGCGCAAGGAGTTCGCGGCCGAGCTCGCGGGTGCCCGCAGGGCCTGGTTTGGCACCATGACCGCGGCGATGCCGGGACGCACCCGGCGGGGCGGGAAGTGGTTCAGCGGAGAAAGCGCGTGACGGCCTGACGGCCGCGCCGGTGATGTGCGGGATCGTGATTCGTGGTTCGTGTCACGCTTCGCGATCCACGATTCACGGTCCACGCTTCGCTCGATCGGGAAAGAGGCGAACCTGCCATGGGGCGGTTGACGGATGACATGACCCGGCTGGTCGGGGAGATTCACGCGGCCCGTAACGGCCGCGGGCGGTTGATGCGGGACCTCACGCTCGCGACGGTCGAGATGAGGCGGGCAGTGGCGCATCTGCGACGCAGCTTCGCGGCTGATCTCGCGGGCGCCCGAGCCGCCTGGCTTGGGGCGACGGCGCCCGTCTGGCCCCGAGCCGGGGTGCCCGAGACCAGCGCCCCCAGGGGACGGGGGGTGGAGGCGGAGCGCGGGGAGGTGCTGCGGAAAGCCGGGAGACGACCTCGGCCGCGCTGAGATCATCGT
>JACPCX010000040.1:0-8446 GCA_016184305.1 Candidatus Rokuibacteriota bacterium
CATCGAGGAAGGGGTTGGCCGCGGCCGTCATGGCACCCCATGATACCCCGTCGCGCCGTGGCGCCAGGCTTCACTCCCGAGAAGATCGCGGGTATCGAGAACGCCACCGGCGCCTTCGACATGGCGCTTCACGGGATCCCGTCCGGCCCGGCGACGTGTTCCTGGCCACGCTGGCCGAGTCACCGTCGCGAGGCCGCGGCCGCACGCTGGCTCGGGTTCGCTCCCCGCGATACAATCGGTTGCGCCGATGCGGAAGGACATCAGGGAGGGTGGAGCCCTCGATGGCTGACGACCCCGTTCCCTAGTCCCCCGGAGAGGAGGCCCGGCACCGCCGCGGCCTCAAGTTCCGGGCGTGCGACGACCACGCGGTCGAGCTGTTCCGGAAGGCGCAGGCCAACCTGGGGGACGTCGCGCGCGTCGACCGCATCCTCTTCGAGCTGGGGCGGTTCTACAACCCGCACGTGGACCCGCGCTTCACCCGGACGAGCGCCGCCGCCGACATGCACGTGCCGCTGCGCTCGGGCACGAACATCGCCTTCTTCGGCGGCCTCATCACGTACGCCATCGACCACAACCTCTACTTCAAGGACTACGTCGTCCACTACACGAACGCCTCGTTCCTGATCGACCCCGAGTTCAAGACGGCCACGGACGGGGGCGGGCTCTTCACGGGGTTCGATGGGTTCGATCCCGAGAAGCGCGCCAACGACCAGAAGTCCTGGAAGTACCAGCTCGACGCCGAGGGCAACCCGAAGCGTGACCTGACGCTCCGGGACGCGAACTCGGTCTTCCAGCTCCTGCGCCGGCACTACAGCCGCTACACGGTCGAGATGGTGGAGCGCGTGTGCGGCATCCCGAAGGAGAAGTTCGTCGCGGCCGCGAAGCTCTACTGTGAGAACAGCGGCCCCGAGAAGACCGGCACCATCACCTACGCGCTCAACCTCACGCAGCACACCAACGGCGTCGAGAACATCCGCGCGCTCTGCATGCTGCAGCTCACAGCCACTTCACCGACAAGACGTACCGGCTCGTGCGGTTCATGGAGGACCCGAAGCCGAGCGGCGATCTGGCCTGGCTGCTCATGTCGGACGTGTGCAAGCACTGCGCCGAGGCGGGGTGCCTCGAGGCGTGTCCCACGGGCGCGATCTACCGGACCGAGTTTGGGACGGTCAACATCAACCAGGACGTGTGCAACGGATGTCGCTACTGCCTCTCCGCCTGCCCCTTCGGGGTCGTGAGCTTCAACCACGAGACCGGGACGGTGAGGAAGTGCACGTTCTGCAACGACCGGATCCACACCGGGCTCGGGCCCGCGTGCGCCAAGGCGTGCCCGACCGACTCGATCCAGTTCGGGTTCAGGGAGGAGCTGGTCAGGAAGGCGGCGAGCCGCGTGGAGGCGCTCAAGGCGATGGGCTTCAAGGACGCGCAGCTCTACGGCGCGGATTCCAAGGGGTTCCTCGGTGGGTTGAACGCGTTCTTCCTCCTTCTCTCGAAGCCGGGGACGTATCACCTGCCGGACAGCCCACAGCTTCCGCAGCGCAACGTCGTCGTGGACTCGCTCCTCTCGATCGGCTCGGCGCTCGTCGTCGGGCTGGGCGCGCTGATGGCGTTTCGTGACCGCGGGAAGGGGGACGCCGATGCTTAAGGCCCCGGGATGGGAGATGATGATCGTCTGGTACTTCTTCCTCGGCGGGATCGCCGGCGGCGCGTACTTCACGGCGGCCATCGCCGACAACTTCGGCGGGCCTCGCGACGGGCGGGTCGCCAGGATCGGCTACCTCCTGTCCCTCCCGCTCACGGGGCTGTGCGGGCTCCTTCTGATCGCCGATCTCGGGGTGCCGATGCGGTTCCTCAACATGCTCGGGGCCTTCAACTCCTGGAACCCGATGTCGGTCGGGGCGTGGGGGCTCGGCATCTTCGGGTTGTTCTCGTTCATCTCGTCGGTCCTGAGCTTCTCGACGTCGGAGCAGATGATCGGGCTCCGGCGGAAGGCCAGTCTGGTGGGCAGCATTTTCGGGTTCTTCCTGGCCGCCTACACGGGCGTGCTCCTCAGCAACACGGCGCTGCCGTTCTGGGGCGACTCGCGGCTGATGGGCGCGCTCTTCCTCGCCTCCGGCGCCTCCACGGGCATGGCCGCGATTTCGTTCCTCCTGTTCCTGAGCGGTGCGCCCGCCGGGGAGGGGTGGGGGAAGCTGAAAAAGGCCGATCGCTATTCCATGATCTTCGAGCTGCTCGTGCTGGCGATCTTCCTCGCGCTCCTCGGGTCGGCGGCCAGGCCGATCACCAGCGGCCATTTCGCCCCGCTGTTCTGGGGCGGGCTGGTCGGCGCCGGTCTGGTGATCCCGCTCGTGCTGGAGCTCGTCGGGCACCGCGTGAAGGCCATTGCGGCGGTGACCGCGGTGCTCGTGCTGGCGGGTGGGTTCGTCCTCCGCTACGTGGTCGTGATGTCGACCCAGTCCTGAGGTCACCCCGCGACGATGACCGTGATGTCCTCGCTCGATCTCCGCGAGGACTGGCGCGCCCTCCTCGGCCGGCGTCCGGCGCTCGCCGAGACGCTCACGGTCTATGACGGCATCCTGGATCGGTGGGCCGACTCGTCTGCGCCAGGGGTCCAGGTCGGCTGGACCGCCGAGCAGTGCCGCGAGCGCTGGGCACGACAGGTCCCCCTCCTCGCCGGAATGCCGGTGCCGTTCTCACCGGACGAGTTTGAAGCACTCCTCGGGCTGGCGCTCGGGCTCCTGGCGTCGGTCGGGGCAGCCGAAGAGGCCGCCCTGCAGCGGTTCGCGGAGGCCTGGGACCGGGGGAGCATCGGCCCTGCGGCGCTGTTGCCGGCGCAGGGACGCGCCGGCTCGCTCGAACCCGAGATCGGCCTGGAACACAACGCGGTCGCATTCCTCGCATGCGTGAGCCTGCGACCGGGTCTCGACGGGCTCTTCAGCGACTGCCGGGTTCAGCTCGTCGACGGCGTCTGGGACCTGGGGGTGTGTCCCTTCTGCGGGGGCCTCCCGGCTTCGCGGACATAATCGAGGATGGCCGGCGGCGCCTCGCCTGCCATCTCTGTGGGGGAGGATGGGTGTACCCGAGGCTCCGCTGTCCGTTCTGCAGAAACGACAGGGCGACGGACCTCGCCCGCCTCCAGCTCGAGGCGCAGGAGGAGGGCTACGTCATCTCGACGTGCCAGCAATGCCGGGGCTACGTCAAGGAGCTCGATCGTCGGGTGCGCTGGAACGCTGGCCCGGCGCTCGTCGAGGACTGGGGTTCTCCGCACTTCGACCTGATCGCCCACCGCCAGGGATACTGGCGTCCGTCCGCCCCGCTGATCCACTTCGCCCGCCCCGCCTGACCCGGGCGCTCCCTGGATACCGGTCGCCCCGCGCTTGATCAACTCGGGGCCTGACAGCGCGGACCGATCCTGGCAGCGCTCAGATCACCCCGGCCTGCCTGAACCGCTCCATCTCCGCGTCCGAGAGGCCGAGCTCGCCCGCGTAGACCTCGCGGTTGTGCGCTCCGAGCGCGGGGCCCGCCCAGCGGATCGCCCCCGGAGTCTCCGACAGCCGCGGTGTGGGGGCGCTCATGGTCACCACGCCCAGGTCCGGGTCGGGCACGTCCACGAAGGTGCGGCGCGCCTTGAAGTGCGGGTCCTGCAGGATGTCGGCGATATCGTAGACGGGCGCCGCGGTGAGTCCGACGGTCTCGAAAAGGCGCATGATCTCCTCGCGCGTCCGCCCGCCGATCGCCTCGCCCACGGCCCGATCCACGGCCTCGCCGTGGGCGACGCGGCCGTCGTTGGTGGCGAAGCGCGGGTCGGCCAGGAGGGGGCCGATCCCGAGCGCCTTGAACAGCGCCTCGGCCGAGGCCTGAGTGGAGGCGGAGAGCGCCACCCACTTGCCGTCCCTGGTCGGGTACGTCCCGCGCGGGCTCGCGTTGTGCGAGCGGTTGCCGATTCGCTCGCGCACGATGCCGTGCGTCCGGTACTCCACGGCGTTCGGCCCCAGGATGGACAGGAGCGGCTCGTACAGCGGCACGTCGATCATCTGGCCGCGACCCGAGACGCGGTCCCGGTGGCGCAGCGCCGCCAGCACCGCGGTAGCGCCGGCCAGTGCGGCGACCATGTCCGCCATGGGAAAGGAGGGTAGCGTGGGGGACTCGGGCGGCCCCGTCGTCGCGGCGAAGCCCGACATGGCCTCGACCATGGTGCCGAAGCCGGGGCGATCGCGGTATGGCCCATCCTGGCCCCAGCCGGAGACGCGGACCATGACGAGCCCGTGGTTCTCCTTGGAGAGCGTCTCCCAGCCGAGCCCCCACTTCTCGAAGGTGCCCGGCACGTAGTTCTCGATGAGCACGTCGGCGTCGCGGACGAGGCGCCGAAGGAGCCCCTGGCCTTCGGGATGCGTCAGGTTGAGGGTGATGGACCGCTTCCCCCGGGCATACACCTTCCACCACAGCTCGCCGAGCGACCGGGACCACGCCCTGAGCGGGTCGCCGCCGCGCGGGTTCTCCACCTTCACGACGTCGGCGCCGAGATCGGCGAGCACCGTGGCCAGCACGCCGCCCGCGATGAGACGGGAGCAGTCCACGACGCGCAGATCGCTGAGCGCCCGCGCGCCCTGCGGCTCAGCCACGGCGGCCCGCCGCGCTCTTGCGCGCCTCGGCGCGCATGTACTTCTCCATGGCCTCCATGAGGAGGCCGAGGGCCTCCTTCTCGGTGCGCCCCGTCACGCTCACCGCGGGATAGGCGACGGCGATGGCCCGGAAGATCCCCGTGTCCTCCTGGATCAGCTCCACCTCGACCTGCATGGCTCTCCCTTCTTGTCTCGGGCTATGCCCGCCGCAGGGCCAGCAGCGGGTCCCGCGACGGGCTGAAGAATGTCACCACGCGGGCACGCTATCAGGGGCGGCGCGCCCGCGTCAAGCCGCGCTCAAGCGGATCCAGCTCTGCCACGTGGTATCATCCATCGCTGAGCCCACACCGCCATGTTCGACATCGGCCTCCAGGAACTCGTCGTCATCTTCGTCCTCGCCCTGCTGGTGTTCGGGCCCAAGAACCTGCCCCAGCTCGGCCGGTCGCTGGGCCGCGCCATGCGCGAGTTCAGGAGAGCCAGCGACGAGTTCCGCTCCACGATCGAGACCAACCTCGAGATCAATGCCCCCGATCCCGTGATCACTCCGGTTCCCGAGCCCGTGGCCGCGGAGCCCGCCCCCACCGCCGTGACCACGGCCACCGAGGGGCGGCCCGACACGGGGCTCGATTCCCACACGCCGGGGGAAGTGGCCACCGCGACGGAGGAGCGGCCGGGGGAGCCTTACCTGGCCCAGCGCGGAGGGCGTCTCGTCCACGCCCGCGACTGCGGATGGGCAAAGAAGGTGGCGGAGCCGGATCGGCAGTACTTCAAGCGGCTGGCCGAGGCCAAGGAGGCGGGATTCCTCGTCTGCCCATCTTGCGACCCCTGGGAGCCGGGCTGATTTTTTTTCCTTTGAAAACTCAACGTGTGTTGACTATGATCCTGTTGAGCTGTTTCATCGCTGCGGTTCATCCCTGAATCGAGGAGAGATCCCACGGCATGAGAGAGATGACAGTCCGGCAGGGGGAGGTCCTGGGGTTCATCCGGAAGTTCACGGAGCATCAGGGCGCGCCGCCGACCGTGCGTGAGATCGGGGAGCACTTCGGCTTCACGGCACGCGCGGCCTTCGATCACCTCAAGGCCCTCGAGCGCAAGGGCATGCTCCAGCGGCGGATCAGCGACCGGCGCGTGTCCCGCACACTCGTGCTGACTCAGCGCCCGCCCGCTCGCAAGCCCGCGGTCCGCGACATCCCGGTCATGGGGCGCATCGCCGCCGGCACGCCCCGCCACGCGGAGCAGGAAGTGGAGGAGAGCCTCCCCGTGGCCGCCGAGTGGCTGCAGGGGAAGGGGGAGGACCTCTTCGCCCTCCGGGTGCGGGGCGACAGCATGATCGACGCGCATATCATGGACGGCGACCTGGTTCTGGTGCGGCGGCAGGAGACGGCGCAGCCGGGAGACATCGTGGCCGCGCTCCTCGACAACGAGGCCACGGTCAAGCGCTTTGCCCGGGACGGCAACGCCGTCGTCCTCAAGCCCGAGCATCCGACCATGAAGCCCATCGTCGTCGAGCCGGGACGCGGGGACTTCCGGATCCTCGGCAAGGTAACGGGGCTCTTCCGGGGCGTCTAGATGGCGCAGTCAAACAGGAGGCCAGTCATGCTCGTTCGCAGGAAGCGCAGTGCGCATCGCAAGCGCGCCCGCCCGAGGCGCTGCCACATCCTCTCGCGCGGCCACACGCAGTGCTCGCGGCGCTTGAGCCTGGGAGCGCGTCCACCGGGGCGTGCCCGTATTTCTTTTTTTTCGGCTCGCACACCTCAACACGTGAAGACGCCTTCCGCGCTCGAGCCCTGGCTGGGCGGCGTCGCGATGCTCGCGGGCCTGGTGTCCTGGGGCGTGGTGCTGGGGCTGCTCGGCGGCTAGCGGGCCGGGCGCTCCCAGGGCTTGAGGGCGACGAACAGCTCCAGGAGGTCGGGATCGATGGCGCCGGACTTGCGCTCGAAGCCGAGGATGTCGAGGGCCTTGGGCACGGGCACGGCCGACTTGTAGGGCCGGTCGCTCGCGGTCAGCGCGTCGAAGATGTCCGAGATGGTCATCATGCGGCTCTGGATCGGGATCTCCCCGTTCGTGATCCGATTGGGATAGCCCGTCCCGTTCATCTTCTCGTGGTGCGACCGGGCGATCTCCGGCACGAGCCTGAGCTCCCTGGTCCAGGGGATCTGGGAGAGGAACTGGAAGGTGTGCACCACGTGGGACTGGATCTGCTGGAACTCCTCCGGCGTCAGGCTGCCGCGGGCGATGGAGAGCATCCGGGCCTCGTCCGGCGTGATGACCGTCCGGCTCTCGCCCCGATGGTCCACGAAGCTCGTGAGAGCGAGATGCTTGATCCTGGAGGCGGTGTCCTCGGCCATCACGGTCGGTTCGTTGGCGGCCACCACGGCCGTGAGGTGCTCGTCCAGCTCCTGCAGGATCAACCCCAGCTCGGCGTCGGCCGCGGCCACCTCCTCCAGGACGCGGTCCCGGCTCTCCCCCAGCAGGAGGTCGAGCTGCCGGCGGCTGTAGCGGAGCTGGATGCCGCGCTTGATGAGCTCCACCCGCTGCGTGATCACCTCGAGGTGCCCCGGGTAGAGCTTCTTGGCCTTCACCAGCACCTCTTCGCGGACGCCCACCTTGCCGAAGTCGTGGAGCAGGGAGGCGTAGCGAATGGTCTTCATCTCGTCGGGCGAGAAGCGGACCTCGCGGAAGGGGCCGGCGTCGGCGCGATCCGCCGCCGTGGCCAGCGCCACCGTCAGGTCCGCCACCCGGAAGGAATGGCCTGACGTCGTCGGGTCGCGCGACTCGATGGCCGTCACGGCGGCGGCGACGAAGCCCTCGAAGAGGGTCTGGATATTGTCGAGCAGCCGGCTGTTCTGGAGCGCCACCGCGGCCTGGGAGGCGAGAGAGGCGGCCAGCCCGATGAACCGCGCCGGGTAGGGCGCGGCCTCTCTCTGGATGGCCTCCACCGATGGAAACCGCCGCTGGCCGTCGCGCTTGCAGTTGATCAGCTGGAGCACGCCGATGGTATCGCCTGTCGGCGTCCGCATGGGAACCACCAGCATGGACTTCGTCCGGTAGCCCACCTGCTGGTCGAAGGTCCGGTTGATCCGGTAGGGCGCGCCGGGGGGCGGGAGGTAGGCGTCCTCCAGATGGAGGGGCTCCCCGCTCAGCGCCACGTGGCCCGCGACGCTCTCCTCGCTGATCGGCATGGTGAACTCCGTGAAGGGCACCTGCACGAAGTCGTTCTGCGCCAGCTTGAAGCGGAGCCGGCGCCGCCCCTCCTCGGGCTCCTCGACGAGGTAGATGGAGCCCGCGTCGCTGTGGGTGATCGCGCGCGCCTTGGTGAGGATGAGCGCGAGCAGCGCGTCCGTGTCGCGCTCCGCCGAGAGGCTCACGCCGATGGCGTTGAGCTCCGCGAGCTCCTTTTGGGTCTGCTCGGCCTCGAGGCTGAGCCGGAGGTGCTCGGCGGCGTTCTCGAGCGTCTTTGCGAGCACCGCCGGCGTCACCGGCCTGGGGAGGTACGCGTACCAGGACATGGGCCAGCGGGGCCCGTCGTCCCGGGGCGAGACCAGGCCCACCACGAGCACGGACTTTGCCCGCTGGCCCAGGGCCTTGGCGGCGTCGATCGGATCGTGATCGGCGTCCAGCAGCAGGATCTCGGGGTCGCCGGTCCGGCGCCTCAGCGTCGAGGCCTCCGAGAGCGGGTGCCCCTCGAAGGGTGCGGGAAGCGCGGCCGCCAGCTGCGCGACCGGCGAGCCGTCCGGATACCACACGATCTGGCGAGGCATGAGGCGAGAGTATGATCTGGCCCGTCCCCGAGTCAAGCCACCCCCGGGCGCTCCCCGGCGGCC
>JACPCX010000041.1:0-7846 GCA_016184305.1 Candidatus Rokuibacteriota bacterium
GCATGTTCGACGTGCCAGCGTCCCATCCGGCCCACGGCTGGGTGGAGTCCGGCGAGATCGACTCCCTCGGCCACAGGCTGGGCACGCGTCTCGCGCGCCAGATCGACGATGAACTCGAGCGGCTGGCCGCGCGCATCACCGGCCTCCTGGATGCGGGCTGGAACGCCGTCCGCGTGGTCACGGACCACGGCTGGCTCCTGTTGCCCGGTGGGCTCCCGAAGGTCGATCTCCCCAAGCACCTGACCGCGAGCCGCTGGTCCCGCTGCGCCGTGATCGCCGGGGAATCTACACCCGAGGTCACCCGGGCCCCTTGGCACTGGAATGCCAGCCAGTGGTTTGCAACAGCGCCAGGGATCGCCTGCTTCAACAAGTCCGAGGAATACGCGCACGGCGGGCTGAGCATCCAGGAATGCCTCACCCCCGACCTCCTGATCGGGCGAGCCGGCGAGGCGGTGACCGCCGCTACGATCACGTCGATCACCTGGCGGGGCCTTCGGTGCTTCGTCGAGGCGGTCGCTCGGGGAGGCGCGGTGCTCGCCGACCTGCGGCTCGAGCGCCCCTCGGGCGCCTCCGTCGCTGCTGCGCCCAAGCGGGTGGAGGCTGATGGTTCGGTCAGCCTGGTGCTCGCTGGAGACGAGCACGAGAGAGCCACGCTCGTCCTCGTCCTCCTCGACGAAGCCGGCCACATCCTCTCCCACAAACCGACCCGAGCAGGGGTGGACTCATGACCCAGTCCAAGATCGAGATGGACCACCTCGACCGCATCGCGGCCGATGCCTTCCCCGGCTACCTCGTCCGCAAGGATCTCGTACGGCGCTACGCGAGGCAGTACCCGGTGCCGACCTACGTCGTCGAGTTCCTGCTCGGCCGCTACTGTGCCAGCACTGACGAGAAGGAGATTGACGAGGGGCTCGAGATCGTCGAGAAGCAGCTCCAGGGCCGGACCGTTCGCACCGGCGACCAGGAGCTGTTCAAGGCTCGGGCGCGCGAGGACGGCTCCGTCAAGCTGATCGACATCGTTCGCGCCAGGCTCGACGCCAGGAACGATTGCTACGTCGCGGAGCTGCCGAGCCTCACGCTGAACGACGTGCAGATCGGGGACGCCCTCGTCAAGGCGAACGAGCGGATGCTGACCGACGGCTTCTACGCCGAGGTCACGCTCGAGTACGACCCGCTCCTCGCGCAGGAGAAGAACGGGCACCCGTTCCGCATAGCGGCCCTCCGTCCCATCCAGATGTCGAAACCCGACGTGCTCGATGTACTGGCCCGCGGGCGACATGGCCTCACGACGGAGGAGTGGCGTCATTTCCTGATCCGCTCGACCGGCCTGGAGCCCACGGCGCTCGACGAGCGCGCGCAGCGAGTCGCCCTCCTGCGCATGGTCCCCTTCGTGGAGCGCAACTTCAACCTGGTCGAGCTCGGTCCCCGTGGCACCGGCAAGAGCCACATCTACCAGCAGATCTCGCCCTACTCCCACCTCCTCTCGGGGGGCAAGGCGACCGTGGCCAAGATGTTCGTCAACATGGCGAATGGCCAGCGGGGGCTCGTCTGCCAGTACGACGTCGTCTGCTTCGACGAGGTGTCCGGCATCTCCTTCGACCAGAAGGACGGCGTCAACATCATGAAGGGCTACATGGCCTCAGGCGAGTTCAGCCGCGGCAAGGAGAGCATCCGCGCCGAGGGCGGGATCGTGATGGTGGGGAACTTCGATGTGGACGTGCTGCAACAGCAGCGCATCGGCCACCTCTTGAGCCCTCTTCCCAAGGAGATGCGCGACGACACCGCCTTCCACGACCGGATTCATGCCTACGCTCCGGGCTGGGACTTCCCGAAGCTGAACCCCAACGATCACTTCACGGACCACTTCGGGCTGGTGAGCGACTTCCTGAGCGAATGCTGGAGCCGCATGCGGCAGACGAGCCGGGTGGCCGCCCTTCAGAATCGGGTCTTCTGGGGCGGTGCGCTGAGCGGCCGCGACATCGAGGGCGTGAACAAGACGGTCTCCGGTCTCATCAAGCTGCTCTTCCCCGACCCGCAGATGTCGGTTGGGAATGAGGACCTCGAGTGGATCGCGCGTCTTGCCCTCGAGTCGCGCCGGCGCGTGAAGGAGCAGCAGAAGCGCTGCCTCAAGAGCGAATTCCGCAACACGCATTTCTCCTTCACGCTCGGCGTGGACGGCGTCGAGCAGTTCGTGGCGACGCCGGAGCTGCACAGCGACGAGGCGATCGACGATGATCCGCTGCCGCCCGGACAGGTCTGGGCAATCGGCCCGGGGAGCGGCGAAGCGGGCGCGGGTCTCTACCGGATCGAGATCGCCGTGGGGCCGGGCAGCGGGGTCCGGATCCTCAACCATCCGGTGCCGCCTGCCTTCCGCGAGAGCGTCAGGGTGGGTGAGCAGAACCTCTACGCCCGCGGCAAGGAGCTGGTCGGCGACCGGGATCCCCGTGCGCACGAGTACTCCATCCAGCTCCGCCCGTTCGACGCGGACAGGTCCGGCGTGGGACTCGGGCTGCCGGTGCTCGTGGCGCTCGTCGGCGGCCTGCTCGAACGAAGCACGCGGGGCGGCACGATCGTCGTGGGTCCTCTCAACCTTGGCGGCTCCCTGGAGCTGTTCCCGAATCCCGTGGCGATCGCCGAGCTTGCCGTGGACAAGCAGGCCACCACGGTGCTGATACCGGTCGCCGCCCGCCGAGCTCTCAACGACCTCCCGGACGATCTGTGGACGAAGATCAACATCGAGTTCTACAGCGCTCCGGCGGATGGGGTCTTCAAAGCGCTGATCGAATGAGGGGATCGGATAGGACCGTGCTATACGCGCGAGCCATACGCTGAACGACGGAGGAGCGTGCACTGGCGCGACAGGGGACGGCTTCAGGAACCTGACTCGCGGTGGATGATAGATCCGGCCACGGACAGCGCCAGGGCTGCAGCGGCCGACAGGACGGCCAGGCTCCCCCACGCCGCCGACCAGGAGTCGCTCGCCTCGAGGATGGCGCCGAACGCGGGGGCGCCGATGAGAACGCCCAGGATGATGAAGGCCATCCCGACACCCGTGAGCAGCCCGGCCCGGTGCGCACCGCCGACCTCCGCCACCAGCACGAGGTAGAGCCCCACCCAGCCCAGGGCCCCCACGCCGGCACCGACGGCGACGACGGTCGCCGCAACGGGCGAACCCGTGGGCCACCCCGCATACACCGCGAAGGCCATCGCGCTCACGGCGCCCGTCGCGGCCAGCCAGGGCGGCCGCCCCCTGGCATGCCATCGGTCGCTCGCTGCCCCGAGCCCCAGCCGCGCCAGCGCCCCCCCGGTCTGCGCCGCTGCAAGCAGGCCGCCCGCAGCCACCACCGTGAACCCCTGGCCCTGGACGGCGAAGAGCGGAAAGTAGCCGAGAAAAGCCGACTGCACCATCCCCAGCACCAGGCCCGCGCCGAAGAGAACGAGCAGTCCCGGGCGCCCCAGCCACCACCACGCGCTCGCACCGCCGGACGAGCCGCCGTCTGGCGCCCCAGCAGGGGCGGCGAAGCCGGAGAGCACGGACCAGGCGATGAGCGCCCCGAGCCCGACGACGGCGGCGCAGAGCCCCACGGCGACCCGCCAGCCCGCGGCCCCCGCCAGCGCGGGGAGCACGAGCGCCGAGGCGATACCTCCGAGGGTGAGTCCCATTTGCTTGATGCCCATCGCGATCCCGCGCTCCCGGGGAGCGAAGAGCACCAGGATCACCCGGGCCAGCGCCGGGTTCACCAGGCTCCAGCCGATCCCGGCCACGACGAGGAAGCCGAGAAAGGCCGGGAACGATGGAGCCAGCGCGGCACCCACGAGGGGCCCGGCCGTGATCAGCAAACCGCCCACGAAGGCCGCCCGGACGCCAACCCGGTCGGCCAGATACCCGCCGGGGAGCGCGAAGACGAGCCCGCCGATGTAGGCGGCGGGCAGGAGGAGGCCGACCTCGAGGCGGCTCAGCGCGAACGCCTCGAGCAGCCGAGGCGAGAGCGGTGAGACGGCGAGCATGCCAAAGGCGCCGCCGCCGAAGGCCCCCGTGAGCAGGGACAGCAGCGTCCAGCGGCGGGCCGAAAGCTCCGTCGGTGCGGCCGCTCCTAGATCGTGATGCGTCGCGTGACCGTGCGGCTGAAGGTGCAGTTCGGAACGACGGCCGAATGCTTGCCCGGTCCGCCTGCCACCATCACCAGGATGTCCTCAGGGCTCAGGACGATGGGAAGCCGCACGTCCTCGTCCTGGATCGCGTTCATCCAGGCCGGCCACTCGTGAATCCCGTACATCCCCCCGAGCCGCAGCTCGCGCAGGGCCATGCGGGCGTGGTTGAAGCAGAACTCCTGCACATCGCGCCGGCTGAAGCCGCTCCTGGCGATGGTGGCGGCGTGCTCGGGACCCAGCACCAGCAGCACCTGGCTCTGGGACATGTACCAGCCGACATTGGAGCCGAGCGTCGTCATCACGCTGCAGCAGTTGGTCAGAATCCCGGCCGCCGTCGTCGAGACATGGTCGTTGACGTTGTGGGGCCCCTCGGCGCCGAAGACGGTGACCGTGCTGTCCTCGGGGCGGAAGCCCAGGGCGACACGGAGGGGCTCCCACGGGGTGTCCGGCTCGTTCTCGGCCACGGCATAGGAGTACTTCGAGGGCTGCCCCTGGGTCGCCATGTCGCCGTGGCCAGGCCACGCCCCGCCGAGGTTCAGGAGGATCATGCGGAGGGCGCGGCCGATGGTGGCGTTGGCACGATGGCCGGGACCGAAGCATCCGGACCCCCAGTGCATCCCGATTGTGCGGGCGTAGTCACCGCCGACGATGAGGAGAGGCGCCACCGGGTGGGTGGTCGCCTGGACGCCGTAGAGGTTGAAGGCGGGATCAAGCATCGCCTCCGCCGCCGCGACGATGACCGGAAAGTAGCTGGGCAGGCACCCGGCCATCACCGCATTGATGGCGAGCTTCTCGATGGTGGCTGCCCTCCAGCCGGGCGGCATGTCGCCCAGGCTCTCCTGCGGATCGCGTCGGACGGCAGCCAGCATGCCCCGGACACGCGCCTCGGTGGGCGGGACCACCGGGAGACCGTCCGACCACTGGTGCTCGACGAAGTACGCATCGATCGCCTCGGGGCTGTCCGGGAGATCGACGGTCTTTGAAGCGAGCCGGACCTCGGGGCTCATGACGCCTCCTTCACCGCCCGCTCACGCGGGCCGCACGGGTTTCGGCGGGCGGACATGCGCCGCGGCCTCGAGCGCCCTGGCCGCTTGCGCCGCGCGCTCGGCGACCGTGTCGAGTGGCTCGCCGCCCAGCGGATGGTCGATCACCAGGAGCAGCAGATCCGGCACCCCTTTCGCCTCCCGCTCCGACTCGGCGAGGCCGCGGAACGCGGTGGTGGTGATCAGCGCGGCCGGAATGCCGGCCCGGATGATCTCGACGGCGTCGTGGAGACTCCACGACGTGCAGGAGCCTCAGTCTCCGGAGCCGGTGATGACGAGGTCGCAGGTGCGGGCCATCTCCGCGAGGAGCTCGGGCGTCGCTCCCACGGCGGCGTGGGCCTTCTGCCGGTGGATCACCTCCGCCACGCCGTGTTGCTCCTTGAGGGTCCTGGCCAGCAGCCCGACCAGGTGCTCGAAGTTCGTTTTCCGGTTATCGATGAAGCCGACGGTCTTGCCTTGCAGGCTCGGCAGCGGCGGCGCCGCGAGCGTCTTGACCTGGGCTTCGCCGACGGGACTCAGCACACGAATGGTGCGCTCCATGGGGGTCCTCCTCGCGGGGTCACCGGCTGGGCCGCTCTCCCCGCCTCAGGTTGCCAGAAACCAGCGGACGAGGCGCTCGTACCGCGCATAGGGCACGTCGCCCACCACGCGGACGCGCCCGCGCCCGTCGCTCATCACCACCGTCGGGACGGCATCGATGCCCGCCGCGCGGGCCGCTCGGTACTGCTCGACCACCTCGGCCCGCCATAGGCCCGCGGCCAGGGCCGCCCGCAGCCCGCCGGCGTCGAGGCCGAGCCCGCCAAGGACGGTGCCGATGGCCTCGGGGTCGCCGATGTCCACGCCCCGCTCGAAGTAGGCCTCGAGCAGGGCCACCCGGGCCGCATCGGCGCCCTCCGGAACCGTGGCCTCCACCCACCGGACGGCCTCCAGCGCCGGGAAGCTCCAGGCCGGCAATGGGACCGCGTCCGGCCACGGCACGAAGCGCACTCCCTCGCCCAGCTCCTCGGCCCTCTGCCACGCCTCACGCGTGTGGTCGTCCGGCACCCGCCCCGGGCGCGGCTCGGGCACGATCGGGAAGGCGCGCCAGCCCAGACGGATGTCGGACCCGAACTCCTCGGCCAGCCGGCGGAGGCGGACCGCCGCCGTGTAGCAATACGGTCAGAGCAGATCGCTCCAGACTGTCACCTCAACCGGCGTGCCCATGCCCGGGCTCCTCTCTCCTCGGTTCCGGGCTGGCGGGGCGCCGGCGCCGCTCGACGACGGGCGCGAGCGTCTCGAGGGCCGCCCTGAAGTGGCGCGCCGCGACGGCTCCCGGCGCAGCGCCCGCCGTCACGGTTTCCCTGAGCGCCGTCAGCGCGGCGCGCTGGCAGAGCGCGGCGACCTCGCCGCCAACCCACCGGGGCGTGAGGTCGGCCAGCACCTCGCGATCCACGTCCGGAGCGAGCGGGAGCCCGCGCAGGTGGACGTCCAGGGCGGCGAGCGCCTCCTCCCGCGATAACGGCCCGAGCTCGATCACGTCCTCGAAGCGCCCGGCCGCGAGGAGCGCGGCATCCAGCAGATCGGGCCGGCTCGTGGCTCCGATCACGACCACCGGGCTCGCGCCGGCCAGGCCCTCGATCTCGGCCAGGAGTTGGGCCACGGCGCGGTCGCCCACCCGCGACTCGCCGGCCGCGCCCCGGGCCGCGGCGAGGGCGTCGAGCTCGTCGATGAGGACCAGCGAGGGGGCGGCCTGGCGCGCCCGGCGAAAGACGTCGCGGATCGCGCGCTCGGTGTCGCCGACCCACTTCGAGAGGAGCGCCGCCCCGCTCGTTGCGAACACGGGGAGTCCGCTCTCGGTGGCGGCGGCGCGCGCGAGGAGCGTCTTGCCGCTGCCGGCCGGGCCGATGAGCAGGATTCCCCGCGGCGGCCGCACCCCGTAGTGGCGGCAGAGCTCCGGGTGGCGGACGCGCCACTCCACGGCCTCGCGCAGGCGCGCCTTGGCCTCGCCGAGGCCGCCGACGTCCTCCCAGGGCGCCGGGGCCAGGCCCACCGCGAGGGCGCGCGTGGCTGCCGGGCGCGTCCCGTCGCAGGCCGCCAGCAGGTCCGCTTGCCGGACCTCGAGACCCGCGGGGTCGAGGCCGGCCGCCTCGAGCGCCCCGCGGAGCACCCGCAGAGCGGCCTCGCGGCAGAGGCCCGCCAGGTCCGCGCCGACGAAGCCGTGGGTCCGCTCGGCGATCGCGGCGAGATCCACGCCGGGGGCGAGCGGCGTCAGGCGGGTCAGGGCGCGGAGAATCTCGAGGCGGCCCGCGACGTCAGGCGGGCCGATGGCAACCTCGACGTCGAACCGGCCGGGGCGGCGGAGCGCTGGGTCCAGGGCGTCGGGAATATTGGTCGCGGCCACGACCACGACCCGGCTCTGCGGCCCGAGGCCATCCATCAGCGTCATGAGCTGTGCCACCACCCGCCGCTCCACCTGCCCCTCGACGTCCTCGCGCCCGGGCGCGATGGCGTCGATCTCGTCGAAGAAGATCATGGCCGGAGCCTGGGCTCGCGCCTCGGCGAAGACCTCACGCAGGTGCGCCTCGCTCTCGCCGTAATACTTGTGGACGATCTCGGGCCCATTCACCGCGACGAGGTGGGCGCCGATCTCGCCGGCGAGCGCGCGCGCCAGG
>JACPCX010000208.1:0-1861 GCA_016184305.1 Candidatus Rokuibacteriota bacterium
CTGCGGCGCGCGCGTGATCACGACGGTGGGGTCCGACGACAAGATCGACTTCGCCCGCTCGCTGGGCGCCGAGCACGTGGTGAACTACCGGACGCAGGACTTCGTCGCGGAGACGAAGCGCTGGAGCGGCAAGCGCGGCGTCGACGTGGTGATCGAGCACATCGGCGGCGAGACCTTCGAGCGGAGCCTCTATGCCCTGGCCCGGCTGGGCACCCTCGTCTCCATCGGCTCCCACGACACGCACTGGGGCCGCCTGGACCTGCGCCACGTCTACTCCAAGAACCTCAGGATCCTCGGCACCAATCTGGGCTCCATCACGGAACTTGAGACCGTGCTCGAGCACCTGGTGGACGGCCGGCTGAAGCCGGTCGTCGATCGCGTGTTCCCGCTCGAGGAGGCGCGGGCCGCCGTGCAGCACGTGTTGGACCGGAAGAACAGGGGCAAGGTGCTCGTCGTCCCGTGACGCTCGCCCAGCTCCTCGATCGCGCGGCGCTGCGACACCCGGAGGCTCTGGCCGTCGTGGACGGCGCGCGCCGCGTGACCTACGCCGAGCTCGCGAGCCAGGCGGAGGCGCTCGGCCGGGGCTTCGCGGGGCTGGGCGTGGGCCGAGGCGACCGCGTGCTCATCGCGCTCAAGAACCGCCTCGAGCACGTGCTGGCGTACTGGGCGCTCCAGACCATCGGGGGCGTGCCGGCGCCGGCGAACTTCAGGCTCGCGGGAGGCGAGCTCCGCTATGTCCTCGAGGACTGTGGGGCCCGCGTCGCGCTCTTCGAGCGGGCGACGGCTGCGGCCATGCTCGAGGCGGCGCGGGGATGGCAGGGGCGCCTCGTCTTCGCCGGCGACGGGACGCCCGCGGGGGCGCTGGCGTTCGCCGAGGTGCTGGCGTCGGGGGCGGGGGGCGCCGCGGGCCTCTCGCGCGTGGCGGAGGGCGATCTCTCCCTCATCCTCTATACCTCGGGGACGACGGGACGGCCGAAGGGCGTGCCACGGACCCACCGGAACCACCACGCGGGCGCGCTCGCCCACGTGATCCAGTGCGGCTACCAGTGGGGCGAGCGCACCCTCGGCGTCATGCCGCTCTACCACACCATGGGGATCCACTCGCTGACGAGCATGGCCGCGGTGAACGGCTGCTTCGTCTGCCAGGCGGACTGGAGCGCGGGCGGGGCGCTCTCGCTCGTCGAGGCGGAGCGCCTCACCGCGCTCTACCTCATCCCCACGCTCTACCACGATCTCGTCCATTCAGCCGAGTTCAGGCCGGAGCGCGTGGCGTCGGTGCGGAAGCTCGCCTATGCGGGCGCGCCCATGCTCGCCGCGCTCACCGAGGCCTGCGTAAAGGCCTTCCACCCCGAGGTCTTCGTCAACCACTACGGGTCTACCGAGCTCTACACGTTCTCGGTCTTTCCCGACGTCCACACCAAGCCCGGCTGCGCCGGCCGCCCCGGGATCCACTCGAGGCTGCGTGTCGTCGCGGCGAGCGCGGAGCGGCGCGTCGGCCCCGACGAGGCCATGCCTCCCGGTGAGAAGGGCGAGATCATCGCCAGCCTGGACTCCGACGAGGCCTTCGCCGGCTACTGGAATCGCCCGGACGCGGATGCGAAGGCGCTCCGCGACGGCTGGTACTTCACCGGCGACATGGGCTACCTCGACGAGGCCGGCGATCTCGTCGTCTCCGGGCGGGTCGACGACATGATCATCAGCGGCGGGGAGAACATCCACCCGGTGGAGGTCGAGGAGGCGCTGGCGCGGCATCCCGAGGTGAGGGACGTCGCGGTGGTGGGCGAGCCCGACGAGAAGTGGGGCGAGCGGGTGGTGGCCTTCGTCGTGGCCGGGGACGCGGGCCTGACCGCGGAGGCGCTCG
>JACPCX010000042.1:0-13115 GCA_016184305.1 Candidatus Rokuibacteriota bacterium
GGCGATCGGGATCCGCCCCGACGCCGAGGTGACCGCCGCGGTGGACGGGGAGCTGGTGGAGCGGGGCACGCTCCTCTCCGACGGCGCCAAGGTCATGCTGCTGAGCCCCATGGCAGGGGGAGCCGAAGCCGGAGGCGAGGCGACCAGCTGAGAGATGGGCCAGGGCCGTTGGCGGCTGCGCCGGATAGCCGGGGGAGCCGCAGCCGCAGGCGAGGCGACCAGCAGAGAGATGGGCCAGGGCCGTTGGCGGCTGAGCCCGGATAGCAGGGGGAATAGGAGACACGGTGGACAGGCATGGCTACTGGAACAAGATCCTGCACGTGAGCCTCGGGGACGGGCGGACCTGGGTCGAGGAGCCCGGCGACCGCTTCTTCCGGCGCTACGCTGGCGGCCGCGGATTCATCGCCCACTATCTGCTCACGCAGGTGCCGAAAGGCGCCGACCCGCTGGGGCCCGACAACATCCTGGTGTTCGCTCCCGGCTGGGGCCCGACAACATCCTGGTGTTCGCTCCCGGCGTGGTCACGGGCGCCCCCGTCCCGGGCGCTGGCCGGCACAGCGTCGGTGCCAAGTCGCCGCTCACGGGCGGCTTCGGCGAGTCGGAGTCCGGCGGCTACTGGGGCGCCGAGCTCAAGCGCGCGGGCTGGGACGCGATCGTCGTCCACGGCGTGTCGCCGGCGCCCGTCTACCTCTGGATCAATGACGGCGCCGTCGAGCTTCGCGATGCCGGGCCCCTCTGGGGGCGTATCACGGGCGAGGTCGAGGAGGCGATCGTCTCGGAGCTCGGCGACCCGCGCATCCGCGTCGCCCAGATCGGGCCGGCCGGCGAGAACCTCGTGCGCTTCGCCTGCATCGCCAACGATCTGAACGAGGTGGCCGGGCGCACCGGGATGGGCGCCGTGATGGGCAGCAAGCGGCTCAAGGCCATCGCCGTCCGTGGCCGGAGCCCCGTGAAGATCGCCGACCAGCCGGGCCTCACCGCCATCGCCAAGTGGGTCTCGTCCACCATGAACGAGAAGCACCGCGCCTTCCACGAGTTCGGCACGGGCGCCGCGATGCAGGGCAAGAGCCTCGAGGGCGGCATGCCCGTCCTCAACTACCGTCTGGGCGCCTCCGGCACGGTGGCCAGGGTGGACGCCGTCGCCGTGCGCGACCAGGTGCGCGTCAAGATGACCTCGTGCTACTCGTGCTCGGTGCGCTGCAAGAAGATCGTCCACATCGAGCGGACGGAGGAGGCGGCGCGCGAGGCGTCGGAGACCGTCTACCAGGGCCGCGCGAAGGTTGCCGTCGATCCCGGCGGCCGGTACCGCGTGGATCCCCGCTACGGCGGCCCGGAGTACGAGTCGCTCGCCGCGCTCGGCGTCAACCTCGGGCTCGACGATCTGATCGCCATCTGCAAGTCGAACGAGCTGTGCAACTCCCTCGGGATGGACACGGTGTCTCTCGGCGCCACGCTCGCGTGGGCGATGGAGTGCTTCGAGAAGGGCCTCCTCACGCTGGAGGACACGGGCGGCGTCCCGCTTCGCTTCCACGACGCCGACGGCGTGGTCGCGCTCGTCGAGATGATCGCCCACCGCCGGGGCGTCGGCGACCTCCTCGCGGAGGGATCGCAGCGCGCCGCGCGCCGGCTCGGGCGCGGCGCGGAGGCGTTCCTGACCACGGTGAAGGGGCTCGAGATGGCGATGCACGACCCGCGTCACATGCCGATCATGCGCGCCTCGTATCTGCTCGCCCCCACGGGCGGCGACCACATGCGCCAGACCGGCAACCGCAACGGCCTGCGTAACCAGGTCGGCCTCTGCCACTTCCTCGCCTACGACGACAGCCAGTCGCTCCAGATCCTCAAGGCCGTCACCGGCTGGGAGGTGACGCCCGAGGAGCTGGTGACGATGGCCCACCGGGGGCTGACCCTCGCGCGGCTCTTCAACCTCCGCGAGGGCTTCGGCCGCGCCGACGACCGGCTGCCGGCACGGTTCAGCGACCCGCTGCCCAAGCACGCCGGCCTCACCCCGGAGCAGCAGGACACGATCGTCACCGACTACTACATCGAGCAGGGCTGGGACGCAGCCACGGGCGCGCCCACGACGGAGACCATCCGCGCGCTCGAGATCGAGGACGATGCCGCCCACGCGGTGTCGCGATGACACGCACCCAAACGAGGAGAGACGACATGGCTCAGCTGAGGATTCCACTGGACGCGCAGCGCTTCGCCACGGGCCTGACCTGGAAGGACTACATGGCCCAGATGGGCGACACCCGCGCCCGCACCGAGGACAACTACCAGAAGGCGGTGCTGACCGACGAGGAGCGGAAGTTCTTCGCCGGCATCAGCCAGGTGCGCCATGTGCTCATGCTGGCCGAGAACTGGTGCGGCGACGTCCACCGCAACTCGCCGCTGATCGCGCGCATCTGCGAGACGATGCCGGGCTGCGAGCTGCGCGTGTTCTTCCGGGACCAGAACCTCGACCTCACGGACTGCTTCCTCAACCACGGCTTCCGCTCCATCCCGATCGTGGTCTTCTTCGACAAGGACTGGAACGAGCTCGGCCGCTGGATCGAGCGCGCGCACGCAGCGACGGCCAAGGTCGCCGGGATCCGGGCCCGGACGCTGGACGCCGCGCCGAAGGACCAGCAGGACGCCGCCATGGCCGAGTACCGCAAGCTGGTCACGGCCGAATACGACGTGCCCGGCGGCCCGCTCTGGCGTGCCGCCGCGGCCGAGGTGCGGCTCTTGCTGGAGACGCGGCTCGGCCTGGCGCCCAAGGCGTAGGGACGCCCGCGCCGCGACCGGGGACATCGGTCATCGCCCGTCCGCGGCGGCGGAGGGTGGAGGGGTTGACTCTCCGCGCTCATGTGGTCACAATGACCACATGCCACCAGTCCCAGCGGGGGTGCGTGCATGAGCAAGGCCGTCGGAGTCCGGGAGCTCAAGACCCGTCTCGGGAGCTATCTCCGCGATGTCCGGCGCGGGCGGACCATCGTGGTCACCGACCGGGGCGAGCCCGTGGCCGAGCTGCGGCCGATCGCGCCGGCGAGGGCCGGCAGTGGCGCGGAGATCGATCGGCTCGTGGCCCTCGGGCGCCTCACCAGGGTGTCACGGGCGCCGCTGGCGCCATTCCGCCCCATCAGGCGGAAGGGCCGCTCGCTCTCGGATGCCATCGTCGAGGATCGGGAGGATCGTTTCTGATCCTGTACGTCGACGCGAGCGCGCTGGCGAAACGCTACGTCGACGAATCCGGCAGCGCCGGAGTCCGGAAGCTCCTCGCGAGCGGCGGTGTCGCGACCAGCCGTCTGTCCGAGGTCGAGGTCGCGTCCGCGCTGGCGCGGCGCTGCCGGGAGAGAACCCTCACCCGGCGCGAGCTGGATCGGGCGCTGGCCGCTCTTCGAGCCGACATCGACTCGATCGCCCTGATCGAGCTCGCCGCCGAGGTCGCCCAGACGGCCGTCGTGCTCCTCGCGCGCCATCCGCTTCGCACCGGCGATTCCGTGCAGCTCGCGTCCTGCCTGTCCCTCCGGCGCCAGGTCACGGAGGAAGTGCGTTTCCTGGGTTACGATGGGCGCCTCAACGCTGCCGCGCGCGCCGAAGGGCTGGCCCTCATGATGGCGGGCTAGGCGCGTGGCGCTCGGCCCTTGGACGTGCTCGGATCGGGTGTCGGGCTCAACGGCGGTAGCGCCATGATCAAGACCTCGTATCCCCTCAACACCGACGAGGACATGGCCGGGCATGCGCTCGGCGATGCCGAGCGCGCCGCCCTCCAGGCCGGAGACATCGGGAAACTCTACGAGCTCGGCGCTAACCCATATTCGATCCGCCGGGTGTTCAGGCGGCGCTTCGCGATCTGAAGCCCCGCGTGCGCGCTCGCTGATGGGGCAGTTCGGGATAGGGCAGGGGATCAGGCGCTTCGAGGATCTCCGGCTCCTGCGGGGCCAGGGCCGGTACCACAACGACGTCAACCTCCCCGGCCAGACGCACGCCGTTCTCGTCCGCTCGCCGCATGCCCACGCGCGGATCCGCTCCATCGACACCTCCGCGGCGCTCAGGGCCCCGGGAGTCCTCGCCGTCCTCACCGGGGCCGACGTGGCGCGTGACGGGCTCGGGACGATGCGGATGACGCTCCGGCGCCAGCGGCCCGACGGGTCGCCGATGTTCGCCTCCCCGCACCGCGGCCTGACCCAGGACCGCGTCCGCCACGTGGGCGACCCTGTCGCCCTCGTGATCGCCGAGACGCCCGCCGAGGCCAGGGACGCTGCCGAGCTGGTGGACGTCGACTACGAGCCGCTGCCGTCGGTGACGGCGACGGCGGAGGCCGCGGCGCCGGGCAGCCCGCCCGTGTGGGACGAGTGCCCCGACAACATCTCCAACGTCTTCGAGGCGGGCGACAGGGCCGCGGTCGACGCGGCCTTTGCCCGGGCCCACCGCGTGGTCCGCCGCCGCTACGTCATCACCCGGGTGCACGCGCAGTACATGGAGCCGCGGGGCGCGCTGGGGGTCTACGATCCCGGCGAGGACCGCTACACCCTCTATGCGGACGTGCAGTACCCTCACCGCGTCCGGAACGCGCTGGCGAGCCACATCTTCAAGATCCCCGAGCACCAGATCCGCGTCATCGCGGGCGATGTCGGCGGCGGCTTCGGGACCAAGGGCTGGCAGTACCCCGAGCACAGGCTGGTGGTGTGGGCGGCGCGCAAGGTCGGCCGGCCCGTGAAGTGGGCCTGCCAGCGCCATGAGGCGATCCTGGCCGACGAGCACGCGCGCGACAATGTCAGCGAGGCGGAGCTGGCGCTGGACGCGGAGGGGCGGTTCCTCGGCCTGCGCGTCCGGACGCTGGCGAATGTCGGCGCCTACGTGTCCTCGGACCGCAACCTCCTCGCGACCTTCGCCAACGTGTTCACCCTGGTCGGCGTCTACGCCTTTCCGGCGGCGCATGTCCACGTGAGCTGCGTCTTCACCAACACCAATCCGACCGCGCCGTACCGCGGGGCCGGCCGGCCGGAGGCCATCTACGTCATCGAGCGGCTCATCGACGATGCCGCCCGCGAGCTGGGCGTGGACCCGGTGGCGCTGCGCCGCCAGAACCTCATCGCGTCCTCGGCGATGCCGTTCCGCACCCCGCTGGGGATGACGTACGACTGCGGGGAGTTCGAGAAGAGCATGGATGCGGCGCTCGCGCTCGCCGACGTGGCGGGCTTCGCCGCCCGGCGCGAGGAGTCGCGCCGGCGGGGCAAGCTGCGCGGCATCGCCGTGGTCAACGCCATCGAGCGGGCCGCCTCCCCCGGGCCCGAGTTCGCCGAGCTGCGCTTCAACCCCGGCGGGTCGGCGACGATCTTCATGGGCACCAAGAACCAGGGCCAGGGCCACGAGACGACGTTCAAGCAGATCCTCCACGAGCGCCTCGGGATCGCACCGGAGGAGGTGCGCTTCATCGACGGGGACACGGACCGCGTCGCCTTCGGCATGGGCACCATGGGGTCCCGCTCCACGGTCATCGGCGGCACCGCGCTGTGGATGGCCGGCCGGTTCACGGTGGCGGGGACTGACCGCGCCGTCGCGCTGAAGGAGGTGGCCCGGGCCGCCTTCCAGCCCGCTCAGATCCCGCCCGGCCTCGAGCCGGGCCTCTACGAGACGGGGACATTCTCGCCGCCGGCCGACACCTGGCCCAATGGCTGCCACGTCTGCGAGCTGGAGATCGACGAGGCGACCGGAGCCGTGACGCTGTGCCGCTACATCGTCGTGGACGACGTCGGCACCGTCATCAACCCGCTCACGCTCAAGGGGCAGATCCACGGGGGCGTGGCCCAGGGCGTGGGCCAGGCGCTCATGGAGCAGGTCCAGTACGACCCCGAGAGCGGCCAGCTCCTGACGACCTCCTTCATGGAGTACGCCATCCCGCGCGCCGACGACCTGTGCGACATGCACATCGAGAGCCATCCGGTCCCGACCACGCTCAACCCCCTGGGGGCCAAGGGCGCCGGTGAGGCCGGAACGGTGGGTGCCCTGCCCGTGGTCATCAACGCCGTCATGAATGCCCTGGCGCCGCTGGGCGTCCGGCATCTCGACATGCCGGCGACGAGCGAAAGAGTCTGGCAGGCCATCCAGGCCGCCAGGGCGACGCAGTGAGCTTGTTCGCCGGTCCCGGGCGGGAGGTGGAGGTGGGGAGGCCGCCCCCAGGGTCCCGGCGAAGTCGGCTGCTCGGATCCCGAGCTGGCCCATGGGCGAGGTAGTGCCTGGGGTTGACCCGGTTTGGATGTCGAGCTTGACCAGCTGTGTGCCCTCCGGCTTCCGGGTCTCGTGGGGACTGTCCAGGGCCCGCACGCGGTCGCGCGCGTGGCGCTGCAGCGGGGAGACGAAGACGGCCTTGGGCCGCCGATGGCGCTGGTAGCGGGCCCCGCGGCGCGCGAAACCGCACGTGTCGCCCACGTACAGCCAGTTGCTGGCGCGATAACAGGTCCCGCGACAGCGCGCGCCGTCGACGAAGGGTTCGGCCAGCAGGAGCGTGTGCCCAAAGACCGCTTCCCAGTCCCGCCGCAGGCGCCGCAGGTTCGCGGCCAGGATGCGCGAGGCGAGGGAGGGCACCGTGACGTCGGGCAGGATCAGAAAGCGGACGTTGTTGACGAGCCAGGGCAGCCGGCGCGCGCGCGTCGGGGCGTCCCAGCCGAGGGAGCGATCGCGCGGGGGGGTTGTGCAGCGCGGCGGCCGCCCAGCCCACCAGCGCGACCAGCGTGTCGCCGACGAACGCGACATAGCGCAATGACTCGCCGACGAGCCAGCCACAGGCAAGATAGTGGGAGCGCTGCATGGTCTGGCGCCACCCCGGGTGCTCGGCGGGCCGGATCGGCCGCACCACCAGCGGCCCGGTCAGCGCCGGGCCCGCCGCGCCGGGCTCCAGGCCGCCAAGCACCGCCTCCGGCCCCCGCGCGGCCCTGCTCGGCGCCGCGCAGTTCCCCGGCCGTCGGGCCGCGGGCAACCGGATGAAGCCCCGGCGAGCCAGCCGCAGCACCAGCACGCGGCACGAACTGACCGCGAACTGGCCGTTGGGCCGAGCCCACCGCAATCGCCGGCAGACCTCCCGCGTGATCGCTTCGCGCCTCAGCCCCGGCCGCCCATCGATGACGCGCTGACTCCGCGCGAACTCCCGCGACCCGAGCCGACTGCCGCGATAGCAGACGGTTCGGGGGGCCCCGCAGCTGGCGCTTGGCGCGCTCTGGGTGACCGCCATCCGCTCGCTGTGGCACATCGGGGCCGGCCGAGTTCAGCGCGTTCTGGCTATTCCCCCGAAGACTTCATAGGTTCGCGCCGATCATGACGAGGCCGTGAGCTCACCTCAAGGAAAGTGCCCCGACGCCCGAAAATCCAGTAGAATACGGCTGTTTCGCACGGTCCCATCGGCGGACAAGGCGGAGAACAACGTGGCCGATCCTTTACCCGATCAGATCGTTCGGAAGATTGACGAGGTCAAGGACGGCTATCACCGGCTCGTCCTCGTCGTCGCGCCTGAAGGGGCGGGCAAGACCGCCGTGCTCCACACGGTCGGTGAGCGCCTGGGAGCGCCATGCATCAATCTCAACCTGGAGCTATCGCGGAGGCTCCTCGACCTCACGGAACGCCAGCGCTCGCTGCATGTCCAGGAACTGGTCGAGGAAGTCGTCGCCGAGACCGGCGCCGACGTGGTCCTGCTCGACAACATCGAGATCCTGTTCGATCCGAAGCTCCAGCAGGACCCGCTCCGCTGCCTGCAGCAGCTCGCGCGACGCCGCACGGTGGTGGCCACGTGGGGCGGCGCGGTGGCGCACGATGGAGCCATCTCGGCTGTGCTGACCTACGCCACGCCGGGTCATCCTGAGTACCGGCGATACTCCGCGAACGATCTGACCATCGTGACCCAGGTGATGGCACCTATCGCATGAGCGGCCACGACGCCGCACGCGAGTCCCAGCGATGAAATACGCGGACCTGATCCAGTTCGACCCCATCGAGACGGTCGTCCAGCTTCGTGACGCCGACAAGGTCGCCGCCGCCCGCCGCCTGGTCTCGACGTATGTCATCTCGGACACGATGGCCGACAAGCTGGCGAACCTCGTGTTCGCCCACCTCCAGTTCGAGCAGCCTCAAGACAACAAGGGTCTCCTCATTGTCGGCAACTACGGCACCGGAAAGTCGCACCTGATGTCGGTGATCTCAGCGGTGGCCGAGCACGCCGACCTGGTGCAGGTTCTTCGCCACACAGATGTTGCTAAGGCCGCAGGGAGGGTGGCCGGGAAATTCAAGGTGGTCCGGGTCGAGATCGGCGCCACGACGATGTCGCTACGCGACCTTTTGTGCCAGGAGCTCGAGGAACACCTCGCGCGGCTCGGCGCCCCTTTCGCGTTCCCCTCCGCCGGCGAGGTCAGGAGTCACAAGCCGCTGTTCGAGCAAATGATGGCGGCGTTCCAGCAGCGCTGGCCCGACCACGGGCTCCTGCTCGTCGTCGACGAGCTCCTCGACTACCTGCGCACCCGGACGGACCATGCCCTGATCCTGGACCTCGGCTTCCTGCGCGAGATCGGGGAGGTCTGCCGGGATCTCCGATTCCGCTTCGTCGGCGGCATCCAGGAGATGCTCTTCGACAATCCGCGCTTCCAGTTCGTGGCCGACAGCATGAGGAGAGTCAAGGACCGCTTCGAGCAGGTACTCATCGCCAGGGACGACATCAAGCACGTTGTGGCCGAGCGGCTCCTGCGCAAGACATCCGAACAGCAGGCGCTGATTCGCCAGCACCTGCAGCCGTTCGCCAAGTTCTACGGGGCGATGAACGAGCGTATGGACGAGTTCGCCCGTCTGTTCCCGGTGCATCCCGACTACATCGCCACCTTCGAGCAGATTCGCGTCGTCGAGAAGCGGGAAGTCCTGAAAACGCTGTCGAACTCCATGAAGCAGCTCTTGCCGCAGGAGGTCTCGGCGAACGACCCGGGCCTGCTCGCCTACGACACTTACTGGGCGGCCATCCGTGAGAATCCCTCGTTCAACGCAATCCCCGACGTCAAGGCAGTCATCGACTGCAGCCAGGTGCTGGAAGGCCGCGTTCAGCAGGCGTTCACACGGCCGGCGTCTCGGCCGATGGCCCTGCGGATCATCCATGGCCTGAGCGTCCACCGCCTCACGACCGGTGAGATCGACAGCCCTCTCGGGGCCACTGCCGCTGAGCTGCGGGACGGCTTATGCCTGTACCAGCCCGGGATCGAGCAGATGGGCGGGGTCCCAGCAGATGACTTGCTCGGGCAGATCGAGGTAGTGCTCCGCGAGATCGTCAAGACCGTTAGCGGTCAGTTCATCTCCCTGAATACCGAGAACCAGCAGTACCACCTCGACCTCAAGAAGACCGCGGACTACGACGCGCTCATCGACAAGCGCGCCGAGACGCTTGGGAGCGATCTCCTCGACCGCTATTACTTCGACGCGCTAAAGCGCGTCATGGAGTGTGCAGACGTCACCGTGGTCAACGGCTACCGTATCTGGGAGCACGAGTTGGAATGGCGCGAGCGGAAGGCTGCGCGCCTGGGCTATCTCTTCTTCGGCGCGCCGAACGAGCGGTCGACGGCGCAACCCCCGCGCGACTTCTACCTGTATTTTCTCCAGCCCCACGACCCACCCCCCTTCAGGGATGAGCGGCGGGGCGACGAAGTGTTCTTCCGCCTGAGCGCCCCGGACGATGAGTTCCGGGACGCTCTGCGCCGGTACGCGGGAGCGCGCGACCTGACGGGCACGTCATCGGGCCAGGCCAAGAAGACTTACGAGGACAAGGCCGAGGGCGCGCTTGGCAAGCTGACCGGGTGGCTCCGAGATCACATGACGACGGCCTTCCAGGTCGCCCACCAGGGGCGCCAGAAGCCCTTGCTCGAGTGGGTCAAGGGGAAGGTCCCACCGAGATCCGGCGCGAGCATCAACGTCCGTGACCTCGTGAACGCCGTGGGGTCAATCTGCCTCGTTTCCTCCTTCGAGGAGCAGAGCCCGGACTACCCGACCTTCTCGATCCTCATCACCAGCGATAACCGGAAGCAGGCCGCCCAGGACGCCTTGCGCTGGCTCACCGGCCGCCAGCAGACGAAGCAGGGGGCCGCCGTGCTCGACGCGCTCGAGCTGCTCGACGGCGAGAAGCTTCGTCCGCAGTCGTCGAAGTATGCCCGGCACATTCTTGACCTGCTCGGACAGAAGGGCCACGGCCAGGTGCTCAACCGGCCGGAGCTGATCCACGACGTCCTTGGCGTGGAGTACGACATGAAGTTCCGTCTCGATCCCGAGTGGGTCGTCGTTCTCCTGGCTTCGCTGGTCTACACCGGGGACCTGACGCTGAGCCTGCTCGGCAAGAAGTTCGACGCAAGCGGGCTCGACCAGCTGGCCGCCACGCCCGTCGACGACCTGATCGCCTTCAAGCACGCCGAACGACCGAAGGAGTGGAACCTCCCCGCAATCAAGGCGCTCTTCGAGCTGGTGGACCTGCCCACTGGCCTGGCCACCCAGATTACCCAAGGAAGCGACGAGCCAATCGTGGCGCTGGCGACCGAGGTCGCCAAGCGCGTCGAGCGGATCGTGGTCGCTCAGCAGAAGCTGCAGGACGGGTTGGCCTTCTGGGGCAAGGCCGTCCTCGCGGAGAACGAGCAGGCGGACATCGGTCAGCGGCTCGTCAAGACCAAGGCCTTCCTCGAGTCCCTCCAGGCGTACAACTCAGCGGGGAAGCTCAAGAACTTCCGCTACACCGCCGACGAGGTGACGGCCCAACGGATCGGCCTGGATTCGCTTCGCGAAGTCGAGGGTCTGACGGAGCTGGTCGCCGATCTCGCTCCGGCAGCGGCCTATCTCATGACGGCAGAGCACGTCCTGCCGGCCACCCACTCCTGGGTGTCCACCATGCAGACCCAGAAAGCCCAGATCATGGCCGAGGTCGGTAGCCCGCAGAGACGGACATCGCCGTCGTTCCGCCAGCAAGTGGCCCAGCGCCTCGGTGCGCTGAAGGCAGACTACGTCGAGACCTACCTGCTCGAGCACGCCAAAGGGCGCCTCGACGCCACCGTCGACAGGCGCAAGACCAAGCTGATGAAGGATGGGCGCCTGGACCGGCTCTCCAAGCTCTCGGCCATCGAGCTGATGCCGCGCCAGCAGCTCATCGATGTCCGGGAGCGCCTCGCCACCCTGAAGCCGTGCTACGCCGTCGGCAAGCCCGAGCTCGAGGCCGACCCGGTGTGCCTGCACTGCCAGCTCCGTCCGGCGAACGAGCCTCCGGCCGCTCCCGCCTCGGCCCAACTCGCCCAGCTCGACCAAGAGCTGGACACGCTCTTTAGCGACTGGACGCGCGCGCTCCTGGCGAACCTGGAGGACCCGACCACCAAGGGCAACCTCGCCCTGCTCAAGCCGGCGCAGGGCAAGGCGATCGAGGCGTTTCTCAAGTCACGCACGCTGCCTGACGATCTCAGCAACACCTTCATCCAGGCCGTCCAGGAGGTGCTCTCCGGCCTGCAGAAGGTCGTGGTCACTGGCGCCGACCTTCGCACCGCTCTCCTGGCGGGAGGGTCGCCGGTCACCCCCGTCGAGCTGAAGAAACGCTTCGACGACTACCTCGCCGGCCTGGCAAAGGGCAAGGACCCGGCCAAGATCAGGATCGTCATCGAGTAGCCAGCTGAATGGCCGCCCGGTTCAGTGACGCGGAGATCGCGCAGCTGCTCGCGGAGGCGAAGCCCTTGCCCGACGACTACCAGGCGCGCCTCCAGCTTCGCAGCGGTCGGGTCACGAACGTGCCGAGTTGGACGTTCGCACTCCCTCGGGGAATCGCTTCCGAATCCTGCCCCGACAGAACATGCGCAATGCCCTGGACTTCTCGGCAATCATCGCCCACGCCCCATCAAACTCCAGCCTCTTCTTCCGGCTCCGTCGCTACAATGGCAGGAGCCATGAGCACACCAACCGGCTCGAAGGCACGACCTTCTACGATTTCCACATCCACATGGCCACCGAGCGCTATCAGGCCCTGGGAGCGAAGGAGGAATCCTTTGCCGAGCCGAGCGACCGCTTTGCCGATCTCCGCGGGGCTCTCGCCTGCTTGCTCGATGACTGCCCCTTCCGTCGGCCCGACACCCCCTCCTCGAAGGGCTCACGCCATGACTCCTGAGGCTGTCGAGCGAGACTTCCGCGAGAAGGTCTGCGACAAACTCCGCCTCGCCTCGGAGGGCCTCGACCGCTACCGGGTGTTCACCCCGTTCCAGTTCGAGGATGGCGACCATCTCGCCATCGTGCTCAAGCGCGAGGGCAGCACCTGGGTGCTCTCCGACGAGGGGCACACCTACATGCACCTCACGTACGAGCTCGACGAGCGCGATCTGCACAAGGGCACGCGCGAGAAGATCATCACCAATGCCCTGTCCGTGTTCGCTGTGGAGGATCGCGACGGTGAGTTGGTTCTCACGATCCCGGACCAGCGCTACGGGGACGCTCTCTACAACTTCGTCCAGGCACTCCTCAAGATCACGGACGTCACTTATCTCTCCCGCGAGCGGGTCCGCTCCACGTTCCTCGAGGACTTCCGCGCGTTGATGGAGGAGACGGTGCCTGAGAGCCGGCGTGCTTTCGACTGGTACCATCGCGAGCGCGATCCGGACGCCAAGTACGGCGTCGACTGCCGGATCAACTCGATGGCGCGGCCGCTCTTCGTCTTTGCCGTCCAGAACGACGACAAGGCGCGCGACACGACCATCACCTTGCACCAGTTCGAAAAGTGGGGCCTCGCCTTTCGCTCGGTGGCCGTCTTCGAGGACCAGGAGTCAATCAACCGACGGGTGCTGGCCCGATTCAGCGACGTGGGCGAGAAGCTCTTCTCGAGTCTGGGGGCGAACCGGGACCGCATCGTCCAGTACGTGCAGGACTCCATGAATGGCTGAACGTAAGAAGTCGGGTTCGAAGAGTGCATCTGCGTCCCGGAAGCGGACTCCGAGGGCTCGTGCCAAGGGTCGCACCGGCGAGCTCTTCATCGAGGCCGGTGGCCAGCTCCGGCTGGCCGACAAGTCCGCCGAGCAGGTCGTCCTCGAGACCGGCCGCGTCGAGTGCCTCGGCCTGACTTTCGACGGCGAGGACGCGAGGCGGCAGCACTTCCT
>JACPCX010000043.1:0-8407 GCA_016184305.1 Candidatus Rokuibacteriota bacterium
GAGGAGATCGACCGCGAGCGCGCCGAGCAGGCCCGCCAGCGCGCCGAGCAGCGGCTGGCGGGGAGGAACCCGCAGGGGCGGTCGCCCGAGGCCGGGGGCGAGATCGACTACGCGCGCGCCGTCGCCGCGCTGGCGCGCGCCCTCGCCCGGCTGCAGGTCGCGGGCCGCGCCGTCCGCGGGTAGCAGGCTGCTGAAAAAGGCCCATCTGCTTCGTTGGCGCCCTCGGCCGCACGCTCAACGTGGCTCGCTCACGCTCGCCCGGATCTCCGGATCCGCTCGTCTCGCCTCCGGCTCGGCTCGCCAAGCGGAGTACGCCTCGCGTGCGGCCGTCGGGCGCCGCCTCGCATCTGGACCTTTTTGAGCAGCCTGCGGGCTTTTCAGCAGCCTGCTAGGAGCGGAGCCAGGACTTCGGGGCCTTGCTGTGCCCAGTTGACGGTGCAGCGCCGCGGCTGGGCTGCACAGGCCACCAGGCAGTTCGCCCCCTCGCCCCGCTGTAAGCCCGCGATTCTCCTCCGTCGCCCGAGTGGCACGCCTTTCGCTCTCTCAGCTCCGCATGACGACCATCCTCGTGGCGGACGACGAGCCGCCGATCCTGGAGCTGATCCGATTCACCCTGGAAGACGACCGCGTCCGGGTGGTCGAGGCCAGAGACGGTCTCGAGGCCCTCCGTCTCGCCCAGGCCGTCCGGCCGGAGCTCTGCTTTCTCGACGTGCAGATGCCGGAGCTCGACGGCCTCGCGGTGTGCCGGCTTCTTCGACAGGATCCAGGCCTGGCCGGCAGCCGCATCGTCATGCTCACGGCCGCAAGCCAGGAGGCGGACCGTGTCCGGGGACTTGCCGCGGGGGCCGACGGCTACCTGACCAAGCCCTTTTCCCCGCTGGCGCTCTTCTCGCTGGTCCGATCGCTCTTGCCGGAGGCGGTGTCGTGGCCGGACATGTAGCGCTGGCCCAGGCGCTGTCCTATGCCCGGGACTTCAAGGCCCTGGAGCAGGCCTCCCGGGCCCGTGAGCGCGAGCTCGGCCAGGCGAACGGACGCCTGCGCGCGGCGCACCGTCAGGCGCTCCGCTACGCGGAGGATCTCAAGAAAACGCATGGCCGGGTCGAGCGCGTCTTCCTGCACAGCCTCCTGGCCCTGGCCAATGCCCTCGAGGCCAGGGACGAGTACACGCGGGGCCACTCGGACCGCGTGGCGATGCTCGCGCGCCAGCTCGCGCTGTCGGCGGGGCTCCCCGCGCCGCTGGCGGAGCTGGTGGCCCAGGCGGCGCGGCTCCACGACCTGGGAAAGATCGGCATCCCCGAGGCGGTGCTCGGAAAGCCGAGCCCGCTCACCGCGGCGGAATGGGAGATGATGCGGGGGCATCCGCTCACCGGCGCCCGCATCCTCGCCCCGCTCGAGTTCTTCGTGGAGGGAACGAGCATTGTGCGCCACCATCACGAGCGGCAGGACGGCTCGGGGTACCCCGACGGGCTCTCGGGAGACAGCATTCCCCTGGGGGCCCGCATCGTCGCCGTGGCCGACGTGTACGACGCCCTCACATCGGACCGGCCGTACCGCCCCAGGCTCTCGCATGAGGAGGCGGTGCGGCGGCTCCGTCGCGAGTCCGGTGGCACGCTCGACGGCGATCTGGTCACCCTCTTCGTGGATCTCATCCGCGATGCCCCTCCTGAGCGCACCGTTTGACGTCGAGCGCCCGTCCGCGCGAGCCTCGCTCCTGCGACCTCTCGTGGCGGTGGCGGTGGCCATGCTCATCGTGGTCGCCGCCGGGCGCTGGCTGGAGGAGGGCGGCGGGGCGCTCGTGGGCCTGGGACGCTCCGTGCAAGGGGCGGGGGTGCACGGGGGCTTCATCGCGCTGGGCTGGGTCATCGCGCTCGGCGGGCGGTGGGGCTGGGAGCGCCCTGCGCTTCGCCTGGCGGCCGCGCTGCTGGCGGCCTTCGCCCTGAGCCGGCTCGGCGCATGGGGGAGCGCCGCGTTCGCGCTGCTGCCCCTCATGCTGCTCTGGGAGGGCAGTCGCCATCCCGTGCTGCGGCGGATCGGGTTCGTGACGCCAGAGCGTCCGCGGGCCCTCCTGCTGGGGTTGGGCTCGGGGGCCTTCCTCGGGAGCCACCTCCTGGTCTCCGCCTCCCAGACCCTTGGGTATGCCGCGCGCATGCCGGACGCCGATGCCTATATCGCCGCCGTGGCCTATGACGTGGGCGCCAATGCGCTGTCGGCCGAGTGGCTGTTCCGGGGCGCGCTCTTCTCCCACTGGTGGCGCCGGTGGGGATTCTGGGCGGCGGCGGTTGCCTCGACGTCCATGGGGCTCACCCGCTACCTGCTGGATCCCTGGCTGCCGCCGGCGGTGGAAGTCGGTGCGGGTGCCGTGTTCTACCTGGCGGCGCTGGGCCTGTGCGCCTCCGCGCTGCGCGCATGGAGCGGGAGCCTCCTGCCCGGCTACCTGGCCAGCCTCGTCTTCTTCGCGGCCTATCGGATGTTCGTGGTGTGGTAGCGATACAGCTCTCGCTCCTCCTCGCCCTCACCGGGGTCATCGTCTGGGCGGGGGAGAGCGCCATGGTGTCCTTGCGTCACCTCTATCTCCTGCCCACGCTCTGGGCGGCCTTCGCGTCGGGGACGTCCGGGGGATGCCTCGCGGGACTCGTGGCGGGATTCCTGCAAGCCCCGCTCGTGCTTCCGGGGATCGAGCGCAGCGGCCTCGACCCGGGCGCGCTGGACAGGCTGGTCACGCTGGCAACCCCCCTGGCAGCGGGCTGGGTCGTGGGACGGCTGCGCGATCAGTCCCGCGCCCGCGCCGTCAGGCTGGGGGCGCTCCTCGAGATCCAGCGGGAGCTGGCCCGCGAGGGGCCGCTCGACAGGCGGCTCGAGGAGGTGGCCGAGCGCACGAGGACGGCCCTGGGTGCCCTCCGCGTGGGGCTCGTGCTGGGCACGGGGGACAGCCCGGTCGTGGCCAGTGCGCCGGTGGGCGCCCGTCTCGATAACCGATCGGCGGCAGGATGGACCCTGCGCGGCGGTGGCGCCGTCACGAGCCGCGATCTCGCGAGCGACCATCGCTTTCAGCTGGCAGAACCGCCGGGTCCGGCGCCACGGCGCGCCCTTGTGCTCCCCCTCGAGTCAGGCGCCGGCGCCGTGGGGGCCCTCGCCCTCGAATGGCGGGGAGACCTGACCGCCGCCACGCGCGTGGCCGCGCACGAGATCGCGATGCATCTGGCCCTCGGCATCGAGAATGCCCGGCTCACGCTTCGCCAGCGCCGCTTCGCCGTCGAGCTCGAGGACAAGGTGGCGGCCGCGACGCGCCGGCTGCTCGAGCTCGATCGGGCGAAGTCGGAGTTCCTCTCCGTGGTCTCCCACGAGATCCGGACCCCGCTCACGGCGCTCCAGGGCTTCAGCGAGCTGCTCCTGTCGCGGACCGTGCCCTCCGAGCAGGCGCGCCGCTTCATCGGTCACATCCACGGTGAAGCCGAGCGGCTCGGGCGGATCGTGACCGAGCTGCTGGACCTGTCCCGGATCGAGGCGGGGCGCCCCGAAGCGTTGCGCCGCGAGCCCGTGGACATGGGCGACATGGTGGAGCGGAACCTGGAGATCTTCGCCCAGAGCAACCCGCGTCACCGCTTCCGGTGGCGGCCCGGGGAAAACCTGCCGCCGATTCTGGCCGACCGCGACGCGCTGGACCGGATGCTCAAGAACCTGCTGTCCAATGCCGTCAAGTACGCCCCCCGGGGGGGAGACGTCACGGTCAGCGCCGGTCCGACCCCGGGCCCCGACCGGATGATCGAGATCTCGGTCGAGGATCAAGGCGTCGGGATCCCGGCCGAGGCGCTGCCGCGGATCTTCGACAAGTACGTCCGGGTGCCGGATCCGGAGACGACCGGCGCCCGGGGCCTGGGCCTCGGCCTGGCTGTCGTGAAGGCGCTGGCCGAGGCCCATGGCGGCTGGGTGGAGGTCGAGAGCCGGGCGGGGGTCGGATCCCGCTTCCGGGTGCTGATGCCGGTGTAACCCCTCGACTTTTGGCCCATTTTCCTCAGCGCTCGGCTTGACACCCTTTGCCGCGCCCGTGTAGTCTGAGAAAGCGCCATGGGGAAGAAGGACGAGCTGGCGGGACGGATGGCCCAGGAGGTGATCAAGCGCCTCGTGGTCCGGAGGCTGATCGAGACCAAGGATGAGGCCCGCGCCCGGGAGGCGGTGCGACGGATCCTCTCCGAGAACCTCCTGGCCGAAGAGAAGCTCGACGCCGACGCCCGGGCCCTCATGATGGACCATGCCAAGGAGATCCGGGACTCGGCCTCCGACTACAAGCGCCTGTTCGCCCTCGTGAGGGGGAAGCTCGCCAAGGAGCGGGGGTTCACGCTGTGATACGCATGGGCCGCGAGCGGCTCTTCGCGCTGGCCGACCGCATCGTGGCGGAGCTGTCGACCACCGAGGGCGTGGTCATCAGGGGGCTCACCGACGAGACGACGCGCGGCCATCTCCGCACCGAGGTCTTCCGCGTGCTGGAGGACGAGACGAAGCTCGAGGAGTCCATCGACCAGGAGGTTCGCCGGACGCTGTCCACCTACGCGCGCCCCGCGCCCGAGGGGAGCGCCGAGTGGCAGGTGCTGTACCAGAAAACCCGCGACGAGGTGTACCGCCGCAGGTTCCGGCTGTGAGACGTATCGTCGTCGGCATCAGCGGAGCTTCCGGCGCCATCTACGGCATCCGGCTCCTGGACCTGCTCCGGGGCATCGGCGAACTCGAGACCCACCTCGTCATCTCGGAGGCCGCCAAGCGCACCATCGCCGAGGAGACCGACTGGAGCCTGCGCGACGTCGAGGCCCTCGCGACGCGGCGCTACAGCAACAGGGATATCGGCGCCGCGCTGGCCTCCGGATCGTTCAAGACCGAGGGGATGGTCATCGTCCCGTGCAGCATCAAGTCGGCGGCGGCAGTCGCGCACTGCGCGGCGGACACGCTCCTCGCGCGAGCGGCGGATGTCACGCTCAAGGAGGGCCGGCCGCTGATCCTCGTGGTGCGCGAGACCCCGCTGCATCTCGGGCACCTCCGGGTGCTCACGGCGCTGGCCGAGATGGGGGCGGTGATCCTTCCGCCCATGCCTGCCTTCTACAACCGGCCCAAGCAGATCGACGACCTCATCGACCAGACCCTGGCCCGGGTGCTCGACCGCCTCGGGCTGCCTCACCGGCTGGTGCCGGAGTGGCAGGGCACCCCAGCGTCCGCCCCGCCTCCGGGCCCGTCGCCGGAGCGGGGCTGATGGCTCAGCGCCCAAGCCTGGATTCGCCCATGACGGCAGCGCCAGACCTGTCCATCGTCGTGCCCGTGTACAACGAGGAAGACAATCTGCCCCTGCTGTGGCCCGAGATCCGCGAGGTGATGGCCACCATGCCGCTGCGCTACGAGGTGGTCTTCGTGGACGACGGCAGCCAGGACCGGAGCGCGGAGATCATCCGCGAGCTCCGCGAACAGGATCCGCGCGTGCGGCTCGTGAGGCTCAAGGCCAATGCGGGCGAGACGGCGGCCACCGACGCCGGCTTCAAGACAGCCCGCGGCCGCCACGTGGTGGTGATGGACGCGGACCTGCAGAACGACCCGCACGACATCCCGGCGATGCTCGGCCATCTGGACCAGTGGGACGCCGTGACGGGCTGGCGGGTGAACCGCGGGGATGGTGACTCGGTGTTGCGCCGCGTCTCCTCGCGCATCGCCAACCGCGTCCGCAATGCCATGAGCGACGAGACCATCCAGGACAGCGGGTGCACCTTCCGCGCCTTCCGGCGCGAGTGCCTGGCGGACCTCGTGCTCTACAAGGGGTTTCACCGCTTCATCCCCACGCTCCTCAAGATGCGAGGCTTCCGGGTGATCGAGATCCCCGTCCATCACCGCCCGCGGCGCTTCGGCCGGTCCAAGTACGGCATCGGGAACCGCGCCGTCCGCGCGTTCTTCGATCTCCTCGTCGTGCGCTGGATGAAGGACAGGCTGCTGCGCTACGAGGTGGCCGAGGACCTCGGCGCCGACGAGAGCAACCCCCGAACATGAATGTGCTCTTGGTCGGGCTGGGCCGCTGGGGCGAGAAGCATCTGCGCGTGCTCCAGGAGCTCGGGGTGGATCTGTGGGTGGCCGATGTGTCCGAGGCGCGGCGCGGATTCGCCGTCAAGGCCGGCATCGCCCCGGAGCGGGCCGTCGAGGACTTCCGCCGGGCGCTGCCCCACGTGGATGCGGTGGATCTGGTCACACCCGCCGACAATCATCTCGCTTTGGCCCGGGAGTGCCTGGGTGCCGGACGCCACTGCTTCGTCGAGAAACCGCTGGCGCTCAACGTTGCCGAGGGCCGCGAGATCGCGCGGATGGTGCAGGCCACGAAGCGCGTCCTGCAGGTGGGGCACATCTTCCGCTTCCATCCCGTGACGACGGTGCTCCAGGAGCAGCTGGCGAGCGGCGCGGTGGGGCCGGTGCGCTATGCCACGGGCCGCTTCGCGGGCTTCAAGCGTCCGCGCACCGACGTGGGCGTCACCCAAACCGATGCCATCCATTACTTCGACCTCTTCGCCCATCTGCTCGGGCGGCGGCCCACCGCCGTCACGGCCTTGCTGCGCGACTATCTGGGGCGCGGCATGGACGACTGCTCCTTCGCCACCGTCGAGTACGGCGCCGTCCCCGCCTTCATCGAGGCGGGCTACTTCGCCCCAGGCACCTCTCGCGACTGCGTCATCGTGGGGGAACAGGCGACGCTCAGTGCCGACTTCGGCTCCTCGGAGGTCACCGTGCACGGCAATCGCCATGTCCAGGGCCCGGCCGGCTGGCAGGCCCCCGAGGGCCCGAGCCGTACCACCAAGGCCGCGGGCCCCGAGCCGCTCCGCCGCGAGCTGGAGCTGTTCCTGGAGGCGGCGGCGCGCGGCGGACAGCCGGCGGTGGACGTGGAGGACGGGCTGGTGGCGCTCCAGACGGTGGAAGCGGCGCAGGTCTCGTCCCGGCTCGGGCGGCGCGTCCCCCTGGCCGAGCTCGAGTAGGCCGGGCTCAGGGCGGCCCCGGTGGAGCTCATCGCAGGCATCCTCGACGGCAGCATGTCGCTGGCCGACCTCATCCGCTGGGGCGGCTACACGGTGCTCGTCGCCATCGTCTTCAGCGAGACGGGGCTCCTCGTCGGCTTCTTCCTGCCCGGCGACTCGCTGCTGATCACGGCGGGGCTGATGGCCGCGGCCGGCACGCTGGACATCTGGTGGCTCAATGTCCTGCTGATGGCGGCCGCCATCGTCGGGGACAGCGTCGGCTACGCCATCGGCTACCGCAGTGGGCCCCGCCTGTTCACCCGGGAGAACTCGCTGCTGTTCAATCGCCGCCACCTGATCCGCACCCGGGAGTTCTACGAGCGCTACGGCGGCAAGACCATCGTGATCGCCCGCTTCGTGCCCATCATCCGGACATTCGCGCCCGTGGTGGCGGGAGTGGGGCAGATGCGCTATGCGCGGTTCGTCTTCTACAATGTCTCCGGTGGGATCGCGTGGGTGGCAAGCATGACGTGGGCGGGCTACCTCCTGGGCAGCGTCATCCCGAACATCTCCAGGTACGTCCACGTGGTGGTGGGCGCGGTCATCGTGCTCTCGGTGGTGCCCATCGCCGTCGAGGTCCTGAGGGCGCGGCGCCGGGGAGCGGCGTCCGGCGTGTCAGGCTCGTGAGGGACCCCGCGGAACCGCTGGAGAGGCGTGGTGCCGAAGGGGGGACTCGAACCCCCACACCCTTGCGGGCACATGACCCTGAATCATGCGCGTCTGCCAATTCCGCCACTTCGGCCCGAACAGGACCGCCACCAACCGGAAGGCCCGCCACGACTTCGAGATCATCGAGACCAGCGAGGCCGGCCTCGTTCTCAAGGGCACGGAGGTGAAGTCGCTGCGGGAGGGTCAGGTCAACTTCAAGGACTCCTACGCCGCCATCACCCGGGACGAGGGCTGGCTCATCGGCTGCCACATCGCGCCCTACCATCACGGCACGGATGCCAATCACGATCCCGAGCGGCCGCGGAAACTGCTGCTCCACCGGCGCGAGATCTCGCGGCTCATGGGGAAGGTGGCGGAGCGCGGGTTGACCCTGGTGCCCCTTCGTCTATACTTCAAGGAAGGGCGGGTCAAGCTCGAGATCGGGCTGGCCCGAGGCAAGAAGCTCCACGACAAGCGAGCCTCCATCCGCGAGCGCGAGGTCAAGCGCGAGATCGCCAAGGAGGCCCGCACCCGTAGCCGCGCCTGACACAGCAGGGTTGACGGCGACTGACGGGCCGCGTGGTAAGGAAGCGCACGTAGGATTCCGGCGGGGATGGGCGGGCCTGCGGCCCGGGTGCCCATCCCAGGTCAAGGGGGCGACAGGTTTCGACGGGGATCAGTGAGGCGCAGGCGGCATCTCGAGGTGCTCTCTCCTCGTAAAACTGGGG
>JACPCX010000044.1:0-16226 GCA_016184305.1 Candidatus Rokuibacteriota bacterium
CGCGTCTCCCGCCTGGCCAGCGGTTTCCACATGAGACCAGCATGATAGCAGCGCGGGCTTCCGGTTGACGAGGGCCGCGTCGTCGCCGATGATGCGGGGGTCGCGCGCGAGCCGCGCGGCGCGACCCATGCCCGACGATCTCCTGACCGCCGTCCGCGAGCGCGCCCAGGCCAATTCCTTCTGGCGCCACCTCGGCATCGAGGTGGACGACGCCCGGGAGGGGTGGGTGCGCCTCCGCGTGCCCATCCGCGACGCCCTCCGCAACGCCCCCGGCGCCCCCGTCCACGGTGGTGTCTACAGCGCGCTGGTCGACATGGCCGTGGGCGGGGCGCTGAGCACACTGCACGAGACGTCCGCGGGAGGCGTCGGGCAGACGACGCTGGACCTCAACGTGAGCTTCCTCGCCGCCGCCACCGAGGGCGAGGTCTTCGCCGAGGGGCGCATCCTGCGCCGCGGCCGGACCATCGCATTCGGCGAGGCGACCATCACCGACTCGGCCGGCCGGCTGCTGGCCGTCGGCCGGGCCACCTACATGATCATCCTGCCGCGCTCCTGAGCGCGCTCCCGGAGGACGATTCCGTGGCCATCAAGATCGTGTTCTCGCCCCCGCTCCCGGCCGCCATCATGAACGTTGCCCGCGCCATGGTCCCGGCGGGCTTCGAGCTCCACGTGGTGAAGCAGACCGCGCCGGAGTTCCTGCCATCGCTCCACGACGCGGAGTTCTACCTGGGCTTCGCCCGCGAGGCGCTGGGCCGGGACTTCTACCGCGCGGCCCCGCGCCTCAAGCTGGTGCAGCTCATCAGCGCGGGGTACGACCGCCTCGACATCGCGGCCGCGCGCCAGGCGCGGGTCCCCATCGCCAACAACGGGGGCGCCAACTCGGTGGCCGTGGCCGAGCACACGCTCATGCTCATCCTGGCCGTCTACAAGCGCCTCGTCTGGCAGCATCAGAACGTGGTGGCCGGAAAGTGGCGGGTGGGCGACTTCGCCCAGACGCGCCTCTTCGAGGTCGAGGGCAAGACGCTGGGCATCGTGGGGCTCGGCCGCATCGGCAAGCGGGTGGCGCGGCGGGCCCAAGCCTTCGACATGGCCGTGGTGTACCACGACATCGTGCGCCTCGGCGAGGACCAGGAGGACGCCCTCGGCCTGCGCTTCGTGCTCTTGCCGGAGCTCCTGCGCACCTCGGACGTGGTGAGCCTGCACGTGCCGCTCAATGCCGAGACCCGCAACATGATGAGCACGGCGGAGCTCAACGCCATGAAGGACACGGCGATCCTCATCAACACCTGCCGGGGGCCGGTGGTGGACGAGGCGGCGCTCCACAAGGCGCTGACCTCGGGGCAAATCGCCGGGGCGGGGCTTGACGTCATGGTGCAGGAGCCGCCGGGGGCGGATCACCCGCTCTTCGCCCTCGCCAACGTGATCATCACGCCGCACACGGCCGGCCCCACCTGGGAGAACTGGACGAAGGCATTCCGCAACGGCTTCGACAATATCCTGCGCGTGGCGGCCGGCCGCCCCCCGGAGTGGGTGATCCCCGAGCTGCGCGAGCCGACGCGCTGACGCGACCTCGTGGTCGCGCGCGGGGCCGCGGGGGCGCCAGCCAGCGGGTCCTGGCCCGTCGGGCGAGGAGCGCAGGCCAGCCGGGAGCGGATCAGATGACGCCGGCCGCCCGGAAGCGGGCGATGTCGGCGTCGGCGTAGCCCGCCTCGCGCAGGATCTCCTCCGAGTGCTGGCCGGCCATGGGCGGCGGCCGGCGCACGCAGGCCCTTCCCGTGGACAGCTCCACCGGGAAGCGGAGGAACTTGACCGGCCCCGCCACGGGGTGGAGTGCCTCCTCCACGACGTCCGCCGCCTGCACGGCCGGATGAGCGAAGGTCTCCGGGTACGTCAGGACGGGCACCGCCCAGACCGCGCGCTCTTCCAGGAAGGCCAGCCACTCGGCGGTGGTCCGCGTCCTGAGCACCGGCACGAGCGCCCGCGCGATCTCCTCCCTGGCGTGGTTCCGGTGCGCGAGCAGAAAGAACGCGCTCACGCCGTTGAGGTAGAGATCGCAGCCGGCCCAGTTGCGCTCCCAGAGCTTGCCTCCGGGAGGCTCGATCTTGACCACGTCGGCGCCGAGGTCGGCCAGGAACTGCACGCCCGAGGGGCCCAGCAGGAACTGGGTGAAGGAGAGCACGCGGACACCCGCCAGGACGGACAGCGGCGGGCGCGGGTCAGCGCTCACTCGACGATCTTGAGGATGTGGGTGGCCGCGGCCACCACGTCGCCCCTTTGCGTGGCGCAGGTCACGCGAGCGAAGGTCTTGAGCGCCGCCGGGTCGCGCTCGACGATCTCGTAGGTCACGGTGACCGTGTCGCCGAAGAACAGCGGCGCGGGGAAGCGCACCCGGTCGTAGCCGTAGGAGATGATGGTACCGGGCAGCCCCTCGATGATCTTGGTGGAGGCGGCCGACATGAGGCCGATGCAGAGCGCCCCGTGGGCGATGCGCCGGCCGTAGCGCGTCCCGCGCATGTACTCCTCGTCCGTGTGGTTCGGCGAGTGGTCCCCCGTGAGGCCGGCGAAGAGGTAGACGTCGGACTCGGAGACGGTCCGGCGCACGGTGACCCTGCGCCCCACCGGGAGTGCCGCGAACGCTTCGCTGGACGCCATGCCCTCTTCAATACCAGAGATGCACACCGCCGCGCAACCAGACCCGCGCCAGGCCGCTTGACGGCACACCGGCAGGCGTTTACGCTCGACGCGGTTGGCGCTGTTCCGTGGACTCACCCTTCACCTCCCGGAGGATCTCATGCGCATCGGCCTCTGCATCTTCGCCACGGACTATTCGATCCGCCCAGACGAGCTGGCGCGCGCCGCGGAGGAGCGGGGCTTCGAGTCGCTCTTCCTGACCGAGCACACGCATATCCCCGCCGGCCGCCGCACCCCCTTCCCCGGCGGCGGCGAGCTGCCTCGCGAGTACTCGCACACGCTGGACCCCTTCGTGGCGCTCATGGCCGCCGCGGCGGCGACCCGGACGCTCCTCGTCGGCACGGGGATCTGCCTCCTCATCGAGCGCGACACGATCACGACAGCCAAGGAGGTGGCGAGCCTCGATCTGCTCTCGGGCGGGCGCTTCCTGTTCGGGATCGGCGGCGGCTGGAACGCCGAGGAGATGGAGAATCACGGCACGATCTTCAAGACACGCTTCAGGCGGCTCACGGAGCAGGTGCTCGCCATGAAGGAGATCTGGACCAAGGACGAGGCCGAGTTCCACGGCGAGATCGTGCGCTTCGACCCCATCTGGGCATGGCCGAAGCCCGTGCAGAAGCCGCACCCGCCCATCCTCATGGGAGGCGAGAGCGGCCACACGCTGCAGCGCGTGGTGGACTTCTGCGACGGCTGGTTCCCGCGGGGGCGCGCCGGCGAGCGCGTCCTCGGCGGGCTCGCGGATCTGCGCGCGCGGGCTTCGCGCGCCGGGCGCGACATGAAGACGATCTCGGTGTCCGTCTTCGGCACCGCCTCGGACGAGGCGCTGCTGGACCGTTACGCCGCGGCCGGCATCACCCGCGCCGTCCTCCGGCTGCCATCGGAGGGCCGCGACGCGGTGCTCTCGCGGCTGGACCGCTACGGCCCCCTCATCGCCAAGTTCGGCCGCTGATCGCTGAAAGGAGGCGCGGCCCGCGGCAGCGCGGCCGCGCCCGCAGGGCACAGCCGAGGTCGGGCTCGACCTGGAGCGCGTCGTTGAACCGATTCGTGAAGTTGGGCCATCACGGCGAACATGTTGGGCATCTTTCCGTAGGCCTTCGTGAGGCCGTCGTAGATCGGCTTCACGTCCTCCGCGGCCTGCTCCGCCGGGATCGGATTCACGATCGCCATGGAACGCCTCCTTCCCGTCCTCCGCGGCCTGCTCCGCCGGGATCGGATTCACGATCGCCATGGAACGCCTCCTTCCCGTTAGCTGTGAGGGTCGCGGATAGGGCTTGACCGCCGGCACGCGGACGCTACCGCGGGGGCTTTGGGATGCGGCCGGCGACGGCGCGCACCTTGCGCGGCGCCGCCAGCCAGATCGCGACGATGGAGACGACGCTCGCGCCCATGGCCAGCCAGAACGCGGGCGCGTAGGAGCCGGCGCGGTCGTAGAGTGCGCCCGCGACCCACGGGCCCATCCCGGAGCCCGCGCCCGCACCGAGGCCGAGCGTGCCGAAGACCGTGCCGTAATGCCGCCCCTGGAAGAGCTCGGCGGGGATCGCGCCGAACACGGAGGCCAGCCCGTAGCCGAGCATGCCCTGGCAGGCCACCATCAGGTAGAGCAGGGTCGGCGTCGGATATTGCCGCATCAGGATCAGCAGGACGTAGCAGAGGATGAAGCCCGCGCTGGCGAGCGTCCACACCCACTCGCGGCCCACGCGGTCCGACAGATGGCCGAGGCTGATCTGCCCCACGACGCCGCCCAGCCCCACGAAGCCCAGCGCATAGGCCGCCACCGCGGGGCTGAAGCCGATCTCGATCAGGTACTTCGTCTGATGCACCTGGACGGCATACCAGGCGAAGAGCCCGGCGAAGAATCCGAGGAACACCCACCAGAAGCGCGCCGTTCGCATGGCGCGGGCGAGGGTCCAGTCCACGGAGGCCCAGGCCTGGTCCACCACGTTCTCCGGATGCGAGCGGCCGGCCGAGATCGAGGCAGGCGCGAGATCGCCGTCCGCGAGGAGATGCAGATCCTCCGGGTGGCGCCGCTGGAAGACGGCGTTGAGCGGCACGAGGGTCACGGCGAGCAGCGCGGCCATCGCCCAGCACGCCTGCCGCCATCCCGAGCGGAGAATGAGCCCCTGCAGCCATGGGAAGAGGATGATGGAGCCGATCCCGACCCCCGCGAAGGCGAGCCCCATGGCCGCGCCGCGGCGCCTGATGAACCAGTGGGGCAGGAACAGCGCATGTCCCGTGTACCCGACACAGACGCTCCCGCCCACGACGAGCACGCCGAGGGTCAGGTAGAGGTGCCAGGGCTCGCGCGCCAGCGTGCCCAGGACGAGGCCGGCACAGATGAGCCCCACGCCCAGGGGAATCACCCGGCGCGGGCCCCACCGGTCCATGAGCCGGCCGAGAAACGGGGTGAAGAGCATGGAGATCAGGAAGCCCACGGAGATGGTCCCCGCGGTGACGCCGCGCTCCCAGCCGAACTCGTCGAGGATGGGCGGAAAGAGGAGCGAGAAGGCCGTGCGCGTGTTCACACCGATGGCCATGGTGACGAAGGCCACGGCCACGACGATCCAGCCATAGAAGAAGGGCACGCGCATGTGAACTCCCGCGGTATCCTCTCACATGCTCAGACGCGTGGTCCGCAATCTCGAGGGCGTGAGATGAACGGCACGCCGCGGCCATGACCTCCAGCTCGCCGCTCTCCACGTGGTTCGCGACCAACGCCGCGCTCGCGCGCTTCAGGGCCCGGCGGCTCGGGCGCGCCCCGGCCCTGCTCCCGCCCCGCGATCGCGCCGGGCGAGCGGTGGCGCCCGGTTTCCGCGCGTCGCTCGCGCTGGCCGCCTCCGGGCTTCCCTTCCAGATCGCCGCGGACCGACACTACGACCGCTCGGCGGATCCACGTCGCCTCCGTGGAGCCCTCGCCGGCGGACAGACGATCTTCCTGCCCCAGATCCACCAGGTGCTGCCGCGTCTGATGCGGCTCATGGTGGCCCTCCGCATCGCCTTCATCGGCCACGCGCAGGAGGAGTGCTCCTTCCTCTTCATGGTCGAGGGTCGGGGGCGTCCGGCCATGGGGCTCCACCACGACGGCGACGTGGAGTCCTTCTGGCTCCAGATCGAGGGGCGCAGGACCGTCACCATCGGCCCACCCGTGCCGCCGGGCACGCCCGAGGATCTGCCTGCCGGCTGGCCCACGCGCAGCGGCGGGGCGCGCCGCGGCGGCTGGTGGACAGGCGCCCTCGAGCCCGGCACGCTCCTGTACGTGCCGCCGCGGACCCCACACGACGTGATCTGCCGCGGCAGATCACTGGCGATCTCGCTCACCTGGAAGCGCAGGGGCGGGGCCAGACCCGTGTGGACGCCCCCGGCCTCCTTCACTCGACGCCGGGCCGCGGGCCTCACGACCTGGGACGTGGTCTCGGGGCGCGTGGAACGCATCCCGCGCGCGAGTCGCGAACGCCTGTGGACCCAGGTGCCGGCCCTCGCGGGGCCCGTGGATCGCGCGCTGCACCGCCTGCCCGTCTGGCTGCCCGACGGAGCTGTCGTCTGGCTGCCGGCCGAGGCCGCCGGGCTCGCGCGCCGGCTCGCCCTCATGCCGAGCCTCTTGCCGGGAGACGCGCGTGCCCCGGATTGCGACTCGCTCATCGAGCATGGCGTCCTGGCTTTGCGCGACCTGCCGCTCGTCATCCTCCCCGCGGACCCCGCAGCCCTCGACGGCTGGCGCTTCGCCTGATCAGCGCCGGCGGGCCCTCTCCCGCGAGCTCGCCCCGGCGCCTCAGCTCTTGAGAGTGGCGATCAGGCCGGCCACCGCGCGGATCCCGGCCTCGACGAGGCCGACGGGACCGGAGAGGTCGAGCCCGCCCGCCTCGCGGTCCCGGAACAGGCGGTGGACTTCCATTCGGTCCGCGAGGAGCCGCGCGGCCAGCGCCGGGTCCTCGGTGGTCCGCCGGATCTCCGCTTGCTTGAGCTCGCGGATGACGGTCTCGACCTGCTTCGGGTCGAGCATCGAGACGGGCGCGCGGCAGTGGCCGCAGATGGACGCCTCGGCGAGGTCCACCGGCGCCCCGCAGCTCGAGCACTGGATCATCTGGACGTGTCGTCGGAGCTCGGCCAGCTCGGCGGGCGCGAGCGGGCGGACGAAGTCCTTCTCCCGGAGGAACTCGGCGAAGGTGATGAAGCGCCCGTGTTCGCCCGGGCATCTCCAGTAGCGGAAGCGGGTGCCGCGCTGGATGTCGGCGGTCCGAGCCAGGCGCGCACGGCACCGCGGACAGGCCAGCGTGTCGGTCAGCGGGGGCCGCGACTCCCCTCGCTGCTCGTGGATCAGGGTGAAGAGGCGCAGGACGGAGCCCGGCGTGAGGACGATGCTCTCATTGGTGTCGAACCAGAACGCGCCGCATCCCGCGCACCAGTCGAGTCCCACGGGGCGGCCGTAGTGGGCCTCCAGAGTCTGGGAGGCCATCTCGTGGCTGCAGCCCGGGCACTGCATGGATGGCGTCAGGCGAGCGGGGCCCCGCACTCCGGGCAGAACTTGCTGGGCCGGTCGAGCCGCGCCTGGCAGCGCCCGCAGATCAGCGTGGCCGCGGCGGCTGGCGTGGCCGCACCCGCCGGCGGCGCCGCGGCCGCGGCGTCCCGGGAAGCGGGCTCTGCGGGCTTGGTCGCGCCGATGGCCTGGGCCATGGCTTGTCCCATGGCGATGCCCGCGCCCACGCCCACGCCCGCGCCGGCGGCGCCGCCGCCCTGCTCGGCGGCAAGGGAAATCGACTGCGCCACCTGGAACTGGGTGTAGCGGCCGAGATCCCCCACGATCCCCATGCCGATGCGCTCATCGAGGCGCCGCTGCAGCTCCTCGGGGAGAGAGACATTCTGGATCTGGAAACCCTCGAGCGCCAGTCCCAGCTCGGCGAGAAGCGGAGCGGCCCTGTCGCGCACGGCGGCCGCGAGCTCCACCTGGTTCGCCGCCATGTCGAGGAAGGGCACATGGCTCTCCCCGAAGTGATCGGCCAGGGTGGTGACCAGGGTGCTGCGGAGCTGGCCCTCGATGTCTCCCACGAGATAGCTCTCCCGCGTGCCCGACACGCGCTCGTAGAACCTCTCGGGCGCCGCGATGCGGTAGCTGTAGATGCCATAGGCGCGCAGGCGCACGGCGCCGAACTCCGTGTCGCGGACCGTGACGGGAAGCGCGGTGCCCCAGGTCTGGTTCAGGCGCAGGCGCGTCGAGAAAAAATAGACCTCGCTCTTGAACGGCGACTCGAAGAGCTTGTCCCAGTGCCGGAGGTCGGTGAGGAGCGGCAGGTTCCGGGTCCGGATCATGTGCCGGCCTGGCCCGAACAGATCGGCCACCTGCCCCTCGTGGACGAAGACGGCCATCTGGGTCTCGCGCACGACGAGCTGGGTGCCCTGCTGGATCTCCAGGTCCGCCGTGGGGAAGCGCCAGGCCAGGACATCGTCGCCCGGCTCCGTCCACTCGATGATGTCGATGAACTGCTTCTTGACGAAGTCCATCAGTCCCATGAGAGGCTCCTCCGTTCTGGGTGTCAGGCGCGACGGCCACCCGGGCGCACCCCGCCCGTTTCCCCCTGCGTGACCTATACAGCAACCCGGATGCCAGGGAGAGGACATTCGCTAAGTGGCTGACTCGATGGAGACCAGCCGTCCAGCCCCCTGGCAGCGGCAGTGACGTCCTGCGGCATGCCGTGCCGCAGGATGTCCTGCACCCACTGTCGTATCGCCGAGCCGATGACGTGCTCGTAGCCACCGTGAACACCGAGGCGGTCTCCGACCGCTGCGACCGGGGGATCTGCGGCCCCACACCCATCGCCCGGGTCTCGGGGGAGCGGGTACTGGGTCAATTTGCGTCGCCATACTTCGTTACTCGGTCGCCCGCGACGCTCAACGTACAGAGAGTACGCCTCGCGTCGCTGGCTCCCTCGTGCCTCGTCGCGTCGAGGCGGGCGCCGTGCTTTCCTGGGGTGCCATATGGGATCAGGGAGGCAGGCGATGGAGGAGCGTCGGCGTCACCCGCGGATTCCCGCAGCCTGGACCGTCCGCCTGCAGGCGGACATGGAGACTGTCGTCGGGCACGCCGTGGACGTGAGCCCGTACGGCATCCTCGTGATCACGGCGCCCACGGCGCCGCTCAAGGTCGGCCACTCGTACTGGGTGGAGCTCGTCGCGGACAACGGCAACACCCTCGTGGCCCTCGGCGAGGTTCGCCACGTCACCGGCAAGGGCGCAGGCCTGAAAATGACGGTCCGCCTCCCGGTCTGAGACGCACTCCCTGTCCAACAAAGGAGCCTCGAACATGCGCGAGACCGTGACGCTCACCGCCGCCGACGGCCACGCCCTCTCCGCCTACCGGGCAGCACCGGCACAGCAGCCCCGCGGCGGCCTCGTGATCATCCAGGAGATCTTCGGCGTCAACTCCCACATCAAGAAGCTCTGCGACGGCTTCGCCGCCGACGGCTACGTGGCGCTGGCCCCGGCGCTCTTCGACCGCGTGGAGCGCGGCATCATGCTGGGCTATGGCCCGGAGGACATCGACCGCGGCCGGAGCATCCGCGGCAAGATCGACATGACCGACATGGTCAAGGACGTGCACGCCGCCGTGCGGGAGCTGGCTGATGCGAGGCTCACGGTGGGCGTGGTGGGCTACTGCATGGGCGGGACGGTCGCCTGGCTCGCCGCCACGCGCATCGACGGCGTGGCCGCCGCGGTGGGCTACTACGGCGGCGGCATCGCCGCGACGGTGGACGAGCGGCCGCGCTGCCCGGTGCTGCTCCACTTCGGCGAGACCGACGCGTCGATCCCGCCCGACCACTACCAGCGCGTGATGGCCGCGCACCCCACGGTCCCCGTGCACATCTATCCCGCGGGCCACGGCTTCAGCTGCGACGAGCGGGCCAGCTACCACGAGCCCAGCGCGACGCTGGCCCGCACGCGCACGCTCGCCTTCCTCCGCCAGCACGTCGGGTAGCGGGCGCCGGACGTCGCGCGCGGCTACGCCCAGGGCACCGGTGCGCCCCACCGGTCGAGAGAGGTGGTCTCGGAGGTGGGCCGGCGCACGTTGGGCCCGAACGAGCCCCGCGGGTAGCCCAGCGGAATGCAGAAGTGAAAGACCAGTTGCTCGGGGACCCCGAAGAGCGCGCGGAAGCGCTCCATCACCTTGGCGTGCAGGGTCGTGGGGACGGAGCCGATGCCGAGCGCGCGCGCCGCCAGCATGAGGTTCTGGCAAGCGGGGATCACCGAGTTGGCGACGCCCGGCGGCTCCGCCAGCGCGAAGACGACGCACGGGACGTCCTTCATGTCGTCCGCCAGGCCCATGGCGGAGCGGTGGGTGCGGTCCTCGACGGGGATGTCCGCGGGCCCTGTCCAGCGGTGATCGTCCCAGCGCTTGGCCCACCACGCCTCGCGGTAGAGCGCGCCGAACTCCCGGATCAGCGCGCGGTCGGTGACGACCAGGAACCGGGCGATCTGCCGATTGCCGCCATTGGGCGCCTTGGAGCCCGCCTCCAGAATCAATCGGATGTCCTCCATGGGGATCGGCTCCGGCCTGAAGCGCCGGATGGCGCGCTGCGTGAACATCGCTTCGCCGATGGGCATGGAAAGCCGCTGATGGTCCATGAGTTGTCCTCCTCGTGTGTGGACGCGAGCACCCTAGCACGCAACGCGCGGTTGCTCCAGAGGACAGGGGTCGTCTATCATGCGGGCCATCGTCGGCAGCCCCTTCCCCGCACGAGAATGGTTTGAGGAGGAGCAATGAGCACGGGACCACTGGCAGGAATCAAGGTCGTGGAGATTGCCGGCATCGGGCCGGGGCCCTTCTGCGCGATGATGCTGGCGGACATGGGGGCGGAGGTGCTCCGCGTGGACCGCACGGCCGAGGCGGACATCGGCTTCGCCGGCGACCCCCGCAAGAGCCTCCTCAACCGCGGCCGCCGCTCGGTGGCCGTGGACCTCAAGAACGCGGCGGGCATCGGCGCCGTGAAGCGACTGGTCGCGGGCGCGGACGCGCTGATCGAGGGCTTCCGCCCGGGCGTGATGGAGCGTCTCGGCCTCGGGCCCGACGAGTGCCTGGCCGCGAACCCGCGACTCGTCTACGGCCGCATGACGGGCTGGGGGCAGGCCGGGCCCATCGCGCATGCCGCCGGCCACGACATCAACTACATCGCGCTCTCGGGCGTGCTCCACGCCATCGGGCGCCACGGCGGGCCGCCCGTACCGCCGCTCAACCTCGTGGGCGACTTCGGCGGCGGCGGCATGTACCTCGCCTTCGGCGTCGTCTGCGCGCTCCTCGAGGCCGGCCGCTCCGGCCGCGGCCAGGTGGTGGACTCCTCCATGGTGGACGGCTCGGCGTCGCTCTCCACGGCCATCTTCGGGCTCCGCGCCATGGGGATCTGGAGCGAGGAACGCGGCGACAACATCCTCGACTCGGGCGCGCCCTGGTACGACGTGTACGAGGCGAAGGACGGCAAGTACGTGGCCATCGGGTCGCTCGAGCGGCGCTTCTACGGCGAGCTGATGCGGCTCACCGGTCTCGCGGCCGACAACCCGCCGAAGCAGTGGGACAGGCCGCAGTGGCCGGAGCTACGCGCCCGGCTTGCCACGGTGTTCAAGGCGAAGACCCGCGACGAATGGTGCGCCATCATGGAGGGCAGCGACGTCTGCTTTGCCCCGGTGCTCTCGTACACGGAGGCCCTGCAGCACCCGCACAACCGCGCGCGCGGCACCTTCGTCGAGGTGGACGGCATCCCGCAGCCCGCGCCAGCGCCGCGGTTCTCCCGCACGCCGCCCGCCATCCAGCGTCCGCCGGCTCGTCCCGGCGAGCACACGGACGAGGCCCTCGCCGACTGGGGCTTCTCCGCGGCCGACATCGCGCAGCTCAGGCAGGCGGGCGCTCTCGGCTGAGTGGCGCCTCCGCCGAGGCGGACCGCGGGGCTGCCGCGATCGCGTGCGCGTGGGCGGCGTGGGCGGCCGGCCGCCGCCGCGCTTGACAGGGCGGGCCTCCATCTGGCGCTATCGAGTCCCATGGTGACCGTGGACCGGAGAGACGGGTGATGGCGGCCGCCTCGCGGGAGTTCCAGGTGATGGTCAAGCCCATCGGCGCCATCTGCAACCTGGGCTGCGACTACTGCTACTACCTCGACAAGCAGCGCCTCTACCCCGACACCGCCGCCCCCCGCATGCCGGACGACCTACTGGAGGCGTACATCGTCCAGTACATCGCCGCCTCCCCGCGCCCGCTCATCAACTTCCAGTGGCATGGCGGCGAGCCGACCCTCCTGGGGCTCGACTACTTCCGGAAGATCGTGGCGATCGAGCGCGCACACCAGCCTGCGGGACGGCGGATCACCAACGGGCTGCAGACAAACGGGACGCTCCTCGACGAGGAATGGTGCCGCTTCCTCGCCGCCGAGGCCTTCTTCGTGGGGCTCTCCCTCGACGGCCCGCAGGAGCTCCACGACCGCCACCGCGTCACCAAGGGGCAGAAGCCGACCCACAAGCAGGTGATGCGCGCCTTCCGCCTGCTCCAGCAGCACCGGGTACGCTCGGACATCCTCTGCGTGGTCCACGCCGACAACGCCGGATCCCCCATGGCCGTGTACCGCTTCTTCAAGGAGATCGGCGCCCAGCATCTGCAGTTCCTGCCCTTCGTCGAGCCGCTGCGGGACGGATCGGGCGGGGTCACCCCGCACTCGGTTCCGGCGCTGGCCTACGGAGAGTTCCTCTGCGCGATCTTCGACGAGTGGGTGCGCCAGGACGTGGGGCGCGTCACGGTCCAGATCTTCGACGAGGCGGCCCGGCCCGCCTGCGGCCTGCCCCATGCGCTCTGCCACTTCCGGGAGGAGTGCGGGGATGTGCCGGTTGTCGAGCACAATGGCGACTTCTACTCCTGCGACCACTTCGTGGACCCGGCCCATCGCCTGGGCAATCTCCGCGAGACGCGGCTCGTGGATCTCGTGGACAGCGCCCCTCAGCTCGACTTCGGCCGCGCCAAGCGTCAGGCCCTGCCGCGCTACTGCCGGGAGTGCGACGTGCTGGCCCTGTGCAATGGCGGCTGCCCGAAGGACCGGTTCATCAGGACGCCGGACGGCGAGCCGGGGCTCAACTACTTCTGCCCCGGCTTCAAGCGCTTCTTCACCCACAGCCGGCCCCATCTCGACCGCCTCGCCGCCGTCTGGCGGGCCGGCCAGCCCATGGAGCGCCTCATGCGGGAGGTGCGGGCGGCGGATCAGAGCGCCACCCAGCAGGCGAGGCGCAACGCCCTCTGCCCCTGCGGCAGCGGGCGCAAGTACAAGAAGTGCTGCCTGGGGAAGCCGGCGCGCTGACGGAGCCGGGCCGGCTTCCCGTCGCGCCTCCCGGCTCTGGAACCCGAGGGCTCCACGCGGCCGGCCGGGGCCGCGGAGGGTTCGGCCTACTTCCGGGAACGCCTCCGGGCAGCGCCCACGAGCAGGATCAAACCCGCGCTGAGGAGAAGAGCCGACGCGGGCTCCGGCACGCTCGGGGGGGGCGGCGGCGGTGCCTCCGCGAGCTCGAGCGAGATGTTGTCGATCTTGGCCTCATAGTCTGAGCTGTTCCGCTCGGCCGCCAAGCCGATCGTGTGGCTCGTGCTCGTCGCCGTGAAGGTCGTCGAGAAGGGGGTGAAGACGTCGGTCGGCGCCCCCGTCAGCTGCAGGATGGGCAGTCCGTCGAGCAAGACCCCGAAGGAGAGATGCGTGATACTTCCGCAGCAGCCGTACTCGTTCGCGTAGTCCCCCGCGATGAGATAGACGGCGCCGACGGTGAGCCCCGGCACGGTCTGGCTGATGGTCGGGTCCGTCGACGACGCGCCGCCGTCGTTGAGGATGAACATGGCCCCGGGGTTCCCGCCAGTGGTCCGGTGCCCGCCGGCGCCGTCGATATTCGCTGACGTCCAGCCGCCGCCGGTGCCATTGCTCGGGACAAAGGTGTCGAAGGTCCCGTTGGTGATCAGGCTCGCGGGGGCGGCCGTCACGCTCCCGAGCAGAATCGCGGCGACGCCCAGTACAACCAGCCCTCTACGTCCATACATGATGAACCCTCCCCCGAGAGAGGCGCTTCGAACCTTGAGAATCGCTCCACGCCGAGTTGGAGGATGCCACAGCAAGAAGAATGCCCGGCTGGGCGTGTGCCGCCTAAGTCGCTGTCACATCGGAACTCTCGGTGAGCGGCGTCGAGTCGACCGCGGAGCCCCTCTTCGAACATCGTAAAGATCCCGGACACTCCCTGCGAAGCGTCAAAAGGCACCGAGAGGCGGAGCGACCCGGCCGGCGGCTCCGCTGATGTCCTCAAGCCTGCGATAGGGACCTCCGCGCGGCGCTCAAGGAGGACGCGCTGGCCCAATGAGAGGTCGGATGATGGGCAAGAGGGCCCAGCACGTGCGGCCCGGGAAGCCGTGTCAGGGCCCCGCCGGAGCGCGCCGTCATGGCCGGACCCCCTCGAGGCGGCGCTCGATCGTAAGCATTCCCGACGCTTCGTGGCATCTGGGGGCAGCCGACGCACTGACGCGACGGTGTCTGCCGCCCAGCGCGCCTACTGGCTCAGGAACTGCCGGATCACTTCTCCGGCCTTCGTGATGAGGAAGGCGCCGTCCAGGTGTCCGCCGTCCCCCTCGATCTCGAAGTACTCCACCTGCTTGCCCTGCTTCTCGAGGATCGCCTTCACGCGCTTGGCGTACTCGGGGAAGAGGAGCAGGTCGGACTGGGCGGGGATGAGGAGGACCTTGGCCTTGACGTCGGCGAGCCCGGCCTCGAGCGATCCCTTGTGGCCGGTCACGAAGAGCTGGTTGGCCTTGACGAGATAGAGGAAGGAGTTGGCGTCAGAGACGCGGGCCCGGGCCGCCGCCGCCTGCTCCAGCACCGCCTCGATCGCGAACTTGTTCCCGAGCGCCTTGGCGGGATCCCTGTCGGGCGCCGCCCACTTCCTGCCGAAGGCCTTGTCGGCCCAGCCGTAATGCCGCGAGTGGAGCGTCACGATCTTGAGCGAGGCCGCGAGCCCGGCCGTGGGCTCGTCCTTTCCGTAGTAGTCCCCGTTGTTCCATCTGGGGTCGAGCATGATGGGCTGGGCCCAGATATTCGCCCAGCCGATCGTGAAGGCGTCCAGCTCGGCGGTGGGGATGACCGCGATCACGCGCTCGACCATGGCGGGATTCGCCGCCGCCCACTCGAAGCTCTGGATGGACCCCATGGACGGCCCCATCGCCGCGCGCAGTCGCGTGATTCCCAGCGAGTCCAGCAACGCCTTCTGCACGTTGACGAAATCCCGGATGGTGACGATGGGGAAGGACAGGCCATAGGCCTTGCCCGTGTCCGGGTTGATCGAGGCGGGACCCGTCGTGACGACGGTGGGGTCCTTCACGTTGAGGTTCGCGAGGCTGTCGGTGGCGATGACGAAGAACTTGTCGGTGTCCACGGGCTTGCCGGCGCCGATGATGCCGTCCCAGTAGCCCGGGGCCGGATCGGTGGCCTTGTACTTCCCGGCCGCGTGCGAGTTGCCCGAGAAGCCGTGGCCGATGAGGATCACGTTGTCCCTGGCCGCGTTGAGCGTCCCGTAGGTCTCGTAGCCGATCCGCACGCTCTTGATGGTCTGCCCGCCCACCGTGGTGTAGGCGGGCATCGAGAAGGTCTTCTTCTCCACGGGGCCGTCGTAGGCCTGCGCGGCCACGGTCACGGCCAGCAGCATCACCGCGACGATCAGTCCAGTCATTCGCTTCATGGCGTGCCTCCGATCCGGTGGAAGTGAACCGCTCAGTACGACTTGGGCATGCCCAGGAGATGCTCGCCGATGTAGTTGAGGATCATCTCGCGGGACACGGGCGCGGTGCGCTGGAGCCTGAGGAAGGAGTAGATGTCCAGCAGGTCGTAGTCGCTCGTGAAGCCGTTGCCGCCATGGGCCTGGAGCGAGATGTCGAAGGCCTCGAGCGCGGCGTCGGCGGCGGCCAGCTTGGCGATGTTGGCCGCGGGGCCGGCGGCCTCGCCGCCGTCGAAGAGGCGGGCGGCGCGCCGGTTCATCAGGAGCGCCAGCTCGAGATGCGCCTTGGCCAGCGCCATCGGGTGCTGGATGGCCTGGTAGGCAGCGATGGGCCCGTCGAAGACCTGGCGGCCCTTCGCGTACTCCACGCCCTTGTCCAGCACGTACTCGCCCAAGCCCACGCACATGGACGCCACCAGGATGCGCTCCGGGTTGAGCCCGTCGAAGAGAGCGCGGATCCCCCGCCCCTCCTCGCCGATCAGGTCGCCCTCCGGCACGAAGACGTCGTCGAGGAACACCGCCCACTGCGTCTCCACCTTGCACACCTGGGTGTCGATGCGGGTGCGCGAGATGCCGGGAGCCTTGGTGTCCACCACCAGGAGCGACAGTCCGCGCGTGCGGTGCGCGAGGTCCAGCGGGCTCGTGCGCGCCACCAGCAGCATGTGGTCGCTCACGTCGATCCCGGTGATGAAGGTCTTCTGGCCGCTCAGCCGGTAGCCGCCCGGCACCTTCCGCGCCATGGTGCGGATCCTGAACGTGTTGGTCCCGGCATCGGGCTC
>JACPCX010000202.1:0-2637 GCA_016184305.1 Candidatus Rokuibacteriota bacterium
GAGTCGGCGGTGGACCTGCCGGGCTTCGACGCGCCGGACAGCTTCGAGCGCTTCCGCGCCAAGGCGCGGGCCTTCCTCAAGGAACACGAGGACCACATCGCCATCCACAAGCTGCGCATGAACAAGGCGCTGACGCGGTCCGACCTGGACGAGCTCGAACGGATGCTGGCGGCGAGCGGGGTTGGCGGCGCCGGCCACGTGAAGCATATCCAGAAGGCCAAGGAGGAGAGCCACGGCCTGGGGTTGTTCGTGCGTTCCCTGGTGGGCCTGGACCGCGAGGCCGCCAAGCAAGCGTTCGCCGGATTCCTCGCGGCGAAGACGCTGAACGCGAACCAGATCGAGTTCGTGAACCTGATCGTGGACCACCTGACAGAACACGGCGTGATGGGCGCATCGCTGCTCTACGAGTCGCCGTTCACCGACGTCACGCCCCGAGGCCCCGACGCGCTCTTCACCGCATCGCAGCTGGATGAGCTGCTCGCCGTCCTCGATCAGGTCCGGGCCGCCGCGCTCGCCGCCTGACCGCTGCTCGGCGTACACTTCCCCGCTCGAGGCGGGCCTGGCCGAGAAGTTCTGCAAGCTCGGGCGGGTCAGGGGCCCGAACCTCCTCGTCGCCGTCCGCCAGTCCCTCGCGCTCCAGGCCGCCACCCTGCCGGCCACCGTCCTGCCCTTCAAGACCCGCATCCTGCTCCGCGATCTCCTGCCCCGCCTCGAAGCGTTCCGGCGCTGAACCCGCTCCCAGCCCTGTGTCCGACGGTGGACATTGACGCCCGCTGTGCCCCCGGATAGCCTGGATGCCATGGCGACCTCGGAGATCCGGCTGCGGCGGTGGACCCGGGCCGAGTATGACCGGCTGATCGAGGCCGGCTTCTTCCAGCCAGGGGAACCCATCGAGCTCATCGGCGGCCAGCTCATGGTCTGCGAGCCGCAGGGACGCCGTCACGCCTGGGCGCTCGCCATCGTGGACCACAGGCTACGGGCCGCCGGGGAATCCCGAGGAGCAGCCCGTCCGACATCCGGCCCGCCTGGCGCTGATCGTCGAGGTGGCCGAGTCGAGCCTGGGCACCGACCGCGAGGTCAAGGGCAGCCTCTATGCGCGCGCCGGCCTCGGCGACTACTGGGTCGTGAACCTCCTCGACCGCTGCGTCGAGGTGTACCGCGAGCGGGTCGCGGACCCCTCGGCTCCCTACGGCTGGCGCTACGCCTCGGTCACGCTGCTCCGCCCGGGAGAGACCGTCTCACCGCTGGCAGCTCCAGGCGCCCGCATCCCTGTCGCCGACCTCTTGCCATGACCACCTACGAGATCCGCAACCGGCGCTGGACCCGCGCCGAGTACGACCGGCTGATCGACCTCGGCGTCTTCCAGCCCGGCGAGCCCATCGAGCTCATCGGCGGCCAGCTCATGGTGTGCGAACCGCAGGGCAGTGGCCACTTCACCGCGGTCGGCCTCGTGGACGACACGCTGCGCGCGGCATTTGGACCGGGGTGGGTGGTCCGGGCTCAGGGGCCGCTGGCCCTGGACGACGAGTCGGAGCCGGAGCCGGACGTGGCGGTCGCGCCGGGGTCCCGCCGGGATTATCTCCACAGCCATCCCGCGTTGCCGGTGCTCGCCGTGGAGATCGCCGAGTCGAGCCTGTCCTTCGACCGCCGCCAGAAGGGCAGCCTCTACGCCCGCGCCGGCCTCGGCGACTACTGGATCGTCAATCTCGTGGACCGCGTCCTCGAGGTGTACCGGGTACCGCTCGCCGATCCCGCGGCGCCCTACGGCTGGCGCTATGCCGAGGTGCAGACGCTCAGCCCGGGAGAGACCGTCTCGCCGCTGGCAGCGCCGGCAGCGCGCGTCCCGGTCGACGACCTCTTGCCATGACCACAGACGAGATCCGTACGCGGCAGTGGACTCGCGCCGAGTACGATCGGCTGATCGCCCTGGGCGTCCTCCACGAGGACGAGCCCGTGGAGCTGATCGGCGGCCAGCTGATGGTCGCCGAGCCCCAGGGCACCCGTCACTTCACCGCGATCCGCCTCGCCGAGGCTGCCCTGCGCTCCGCCTTCGGCCAGGGCTGGGACGTCCGGACCCAGGGCCCCGTGGCTCTCGATGACGAGTCCGAGCCCGAGCCCGACGTGGCCGTGGTCCCGGGCGTCCCCAGGGACTATATGGACGCCCACCCTTCCCGTCCCGTGCTGGTGCTGGAGGTCTCGGACTCGACGGTCGGCTTCGACCGCCGCGTCAAGGGCAGCCTCTACGCGCGCGCGGGCCTCGGCGACTACTGGATCGTGAACCTCGTGGATCCCTGCGTCGAGGTGTACCGCGAGCCGGCGCCGGATCCGGACGCGCCCTACGGCTGGCGCTACCGGGCGATCCGGGTCCTCGGGCCCGAGGCGTACCTCTCGCCGCTGGCCGCTCCCCGCGCGCGCATCCCCGTGGCCGGCCTCCTGCCGTGATTCCATCCCGTCCTCCCCGTGGGGGGGCGGGTGGGGACCGTTCGCGGGTGCTATACTTGGCGTGCATCCACAAGCTCTTTGACTCCGTCTTCGATGAGCGCCAGAGAAGGCCGGACGGTCGCCGGCGCGGGGCAACTCGCGCGGGAGGAAAGTCCGGGCTCCGCAGGGCAGGGTGCTGGCTAACGGCCAGGGGGG
>JACPCX010000045.1:0-7665 GCA_016184305.1 Candidatus Rokuibacteriota bacterium
GGGCGCTGGCAGATCTTCCAGCCGCTGGCGCTGACGCTCGGCGCCGGCTGGGAGCGCTGGGACCGGAGCGAGCACCGCGAGGTCCAGGAGAGCGACGAGGTGTTCGGCAAGGCCGCGCTGGACGCCACGATCTTCGACTGGCTCCAGGCGCGGGTCACCTACAAGCCCTCGGTGCGCAGGCTCGCCCACTACGACCGCCTCGCCCACAAGGAGCATAGCGTGATCGAGGACGATGTCGCGGCCGCCCAGGGGCAGTCGGTGCTCCTCAGAAAATTCGACGAGGGGGAGCGGGACCGGCACAAGGTGGACTTCTCGCTGAACATCATGCCTCACGACAGCGTGACGATCACGCCGGTATTCAGCTACCGCGCCGACGACTACATCGAGTCGCGGCTCGGGCTGCAGAAGGAGACGGCGTGGTCGGCGGGGATGGACGCGAGCTGGGCCCCCACCGAGCGCTTCTCGATCTCCGCGGGATACGTGCACGAGAAGATCGACGCGCAGCAGCGCTCCCGGAGCCGCCCGGTGACCGGGACCACGACCTTCGACTTCGCGGACTTCGACTGGGTGTCCAAGAACGTGGACGTGGTGGACACCATCCACGGCGGAGTCCGCGCCTCGATCATCCCGAAGATGCTGGAGTGGACGGCGGGTGCCAGCTATTCCTATGCGCTGGGCAGCATGGATACGGACAATCCCGTGGACCCGAATAGCGGCACTGCGGCGCAGATCGCCACCGCCAAGGTCAGGCCCATCCCCTCCTTCGAGGACTCGCTCCTGCGGGTGGAGACGGCGCTCAAGTACACCTTCCTCAAGGCCTGGAGCGCCAAGCTGCGTTATGTGTACGAGCAGTTCGAGAAGCAGGACTGGCGCACCGACCAGCTGACGCCCACGACCCCGACGTCGAACAGCGTCTGGCTGGGCGCCGACCTGAAGGACTACTCGGCCCACATGATCGCGATCACCCTGGGCTACCGGTTCTAGGAGTCCAGGCCACCACACGATGGGAGTGATGCTCACCTACCGCTTCAAGTAGCCTCTGCAGCCGGGCGGGGTCGTCGAGGGCATTCGACGACCCCGCCCGGCTCTTCCCTTCAGGTCTCGCCCCTACCGTCTCGAACTCCTGGCGTTTCTGTTGCGCTGATGGACGAGTGAACGCTCGGGGAGGTGGCTCGCGAAGAGCGAGCCTGCTATGCTCTGGGCGGCGTCATATGCCCGGAGCCCACGGCAGCGCCCCATGGCACAGATCGGGGAGGAGGACGAGTGGCGCAGCAGCCTGTGACCAGTCGAGCGGTGCTGCAATGGCTCACCGTTTGCGGCCCCGCCGCCTATCTGGCCCTGCTCGGGGTCAGTGTCCTCTACTTTCACCCGCACCCCCTTCCTCCCTTCTGGCCCGCTTTCATCGTGCTGCTCGCGCTGAGCCTGGTGGGGACGTTCGTCTTCTCGCGCTTCGTGTTCGTCCACGTGCAGCGGCAAGAGGAGGAGATCGTCCGGGGGACGCGGGAGCTCGCCGACGTGAACGAGGCGATGGCGGTTATCAAGGAGCGCCAGCGAATTGCCCGCGAGCTGCACGACAGCCTCGCCCAGGCCCTCGGGTATCTCCATCTCAAGCTGGCCGACCTCCAGGGCCGGGCCGGCGCCGGCGGCGCCGAGCACCTGGAGGTCGAGCTGGCCGATCTGAAGAAGGTGGCCCGCGACGCGTACGAGGAGGCGCGGCAGGCCATCTTCGGGCTTCGCGGCATGGTCTCCCGGAGCCTCGGGCTGATTCCCACGCTCACCGAGTACCTCCACGACTGGAGCCGGCAGACGGCCATCGTCGTGGACCTCCAGGTGGGCGCCGAGGAGGCCATCAAGCTCCCCCCGGTCGTCGAGGTCCAGCTCATCGGCATCATCCAGGAGGCGCTGGCGAATGTCAGGAAGCACGCCGTGGCGCGGCATGTGCTGGTCAGCGTCGAGCGCCATGACGAGACGGCCAGGGTGGCGATCCACGACGACGGCAGGGGGTTCGATCCGAGCGCGGAGGCGGGCGGGTCGAACGGGCGTTTCGGCCTCGAGACGATGCGGGAGCGCGCCGAGTCGGTGGGCGGGAAGTTCGCGATCAGCTCCCGGCCCGGTCAGGGAACGCGGGTGGAGGTGGAGCTTCCCACCACCGACCCGACGGGCCGGCAGCCGTGAAGGCCACGCGCGTGCTGGTGGTGGACGACCACGCGCTCTTCCGCAAGGGCGTGGCCAGCCTCCTGCGCGACGCGGAAGGCTTCGTCGTCGTCGGCGAGGCCCGCGACGGACGCGAGGCGCTGGCGAAGGCGCAGGCGCTGACACCGGACGCCGTGATCATGGACATCTACATGCCGGGGATGGACGGCATCGAGGCCGCCCGGCGCATCAGGCAGGCCGTGCCCTCGGTCCGGATTGTCATGCTCACCGTCTCCGAGGAGGACGAGAACCTGTTCGAGGCCCTCAAGGCCGGCGCCCACGGGTACCTGCTCAAGAGCGTGGAGCCGGAGGAGCTCTTCCGCACGCTGCGGGGCGTCGTTCGCGGCGAAGCGTTCCTCACGCCGTCCATGGCCACCAAGCTCCTCGACGAGTTCACCCGGCGTACCGGCGCCGAGCCGGCGGCCCCGGCCGGCCGCATGAGCCCCCGTGAGCGGGACGTCGTCGAGCTGCTGACGCGCGGCGCGGTCAACAAGGAGATCGCCGCCACGCTCCGCATCAGCGAGAACACCGTCAAGAACCATCTGAAGAGCATCATGGAGAAGCTGCACGCCGAGAACCGTGTGCAGGTGGTTGCCTATGCGCTCCGCAGGGGACTGGTGAAGCGGCCCCCGCCCTCGTAGCTCCGGTCCGCCGTCCCCACCCGAAAGGGCTACCGCGCGGTAGCCCTTTTTTCGTGGGCCGTCTGGCCCTTCCGGGGACTACCGCGGCGCGGGTGGGAGCGCGACAGTGGGAGCGCGGGCCGGCACCGGCACGCGAGGAGGAGGCGGGGATGTCATCGCTGTGGGCCGCGAGCGCATGCCGGAAGAGCTGGTTGCGCGTGGTGGTGCGGCTGTCGGCCGGAGCCGGGATGGAAGCGGCGTGAGGCTCGTAGGGGCCATGAGGGCCGTGGTGCCGCGGAGGCGAGAGGCCGTGAGGGTGTGCATCGTGTACGAGCACTCGCTCTTCGCCCACGGCATCGAGCGGCTGCTCGAGCAGCAGAAGGCCCTCAGGATGATCGGCATGGTGGAGCGAGCCACCGTCTCGGCCCGGGACCTGCGGCGGCTCAGGCCGGACGTCGTCGTCGTCGAAGGCGACGGAGGGATGGCCCTCCTCGAGTGCCTGGAAGGCTTGACGGCGGTGGCCATCAGCCTGCGGGGCGACGAGGCGACGATCTTCACCGGCCTCCCCATCCGGGTCTCGGGGCCGGAGCAGCTGGCCGAGGCCATACGCAGCGTGGCCCGCCAGCGGGCGCGAAAGCGCGGCCACAAGGTGAGGCCATGAGGTGGTCGGCGCTGGCCGGCGTGGTCGCCGTCGCCCTCCTCTCGTGGGGCGGCGTCAGGCTGTGGGCGGAGCCCGACGTCATCCAGCCCATACAGTTCCCCCACAAGACCCATATCGAACAGAACCTGCAGTGCACGAGCTGCCATGAGCGTGCCGAGAAAGACGCGGTGGCGGGTCGGCCGCCGACAGCCCTGTGCCTCACCTGTCACTCGGGCGGAGACGGCACGGCCGAGATCAAGAAGATCTCGGCCTACGAGAACGGCGGGGAGATCCCCTGGCGGCGCGTCTGGCGCTTGCCCGCCCACGTCTTCTTCCCGCATCGAACCCATGTGGTCGTCGCCAAGCTGCAGTGCCAGACCTGCCATGGGCCGATGGAGACCCTGACACGGCCGCCGGCACGCCCGCTGAAAACGCTCGCGATGGACGACTGCATCGGGTGCCACGAGAAGGCTGCAGCGAAGTCCGCGGGCAAGGCGGCGGTCCCGGCGGCGGTGAGCGGGGCCCGGCCGCTCTCTACCGATTGCAACGCCTGCCACCGCTGAGGAGAACGATGCGCGTCACGCGGCGAGGGTTCATTCAGGCGGTGGGCGCCAGCGCAGGCGCGGCGGCCCTGGTCAGGGGGCATCTGGCCAAGGCCGACGTGAGCGCCGCCGACCTCGAGCGCTGGGCGACCCCCGAGGAGAGGCTGGTGCCCTCCATCTGCCAGCAATGCCCCGGCGGCTGCGGGCTCATCGCCCGGACCCTGGACGGCGAGGTGGCGGGGATTGCCGGGAACCCGCTGCATCCGATCAACCGCGGCGCGCTGTGCCCCAAGGCCTACGGGGCGCTCCAGCTCCTCTACGACCCGAATCGCCTGAGGGGCCCGTTGGCCCGCGACGGAGCGCGAGGGCGCCTGCGACCCATCGCCTGGGACGAGGCGCTGCGACGCGTGACCGAGCACCTCTCCGAGCTGCGCGCCAAGGGCCTCGCTCACACGGTGGCGATCCTGGGCGGTCAGTATCGCGGGTACCGCGGCACGGTGTGGAAGCGCTTCGCCGCCGCCTACGGCACGCCGAACTACATCCGCGTCCGCTGCCTCGCTCCGGAGCAGCCCGCCCTGGCGCATCAGCTCATGCAGGGCGCGACGAGCCCGCTGAGCTACGACCTCGCCGAGGCCCGCTGCATCCTCTCCTTCGGCGTGGGGCTGCTGGAATCCTGGCTCGGCCCCGTCCATGCCAGCCGCGCGTTCGCCGGTCTCCGCGTGGGGGCGGAGCGCCACCGGGGGCGGCTCATCCACGTCGATCCGCGCCGCTCCCACACCGCGATCAAGGCAGACCGCTGGGTCCCCATCATCCCGGGGACAGACGGAATCCTCGCCCTCGGGATCGCGAACGCCCTGATCCGGGAGAGGCTCTATGACCGGGAGTTCGTCGAGCAGCATACCCACGGCTTCGAGGACTGGGTGGAGGCGAGCGGCCAGCGCCACGAGGGGTTCAAGGACCTGGTGCTCAGCGAGCACGGCCTTCTCACCGTCTCCAACGCGACCGGCGTCGCCGTCAAGACGATCCTCGAGATCGCCCGCGACCTCGCCACCCTCAAGCCCGCGGTGGTCGTCGGCGAGCGGGGCCCCGCCTACGGTTCCCACGACCTCCACACGAGGATGGCCATCCACAGCCTCAATGCGCTGCTCGGCAATATCGGCGTCGCCGGCGGGCTCCTCGCTCAGGCCGACCTCCCCCTCAGCCCCTTGCCGGCAGTCGCGCAGGACGAGGCGGCGAAGCGCGGCCTCGACCGCCCGAGAATCGACGGCGCGGGTCGAGGGCGCTATGTCCTCGTCCCGAGCGCGCCTCAGGTCCTCCCCGAGCGGATCCTCGGCGGCGATCCCTACCCGGTCAACGCGCTCTTCCTCTTCGCCACCAATCCGCTGGCCAACCACCCGGCCAAGGAAGCGTTCGCGCTGGCCTTCGAGCGGATCCCGTTCATCGTGAGCTTCTCGCCGTTCCTGGACGAGAGCTCGGCCAGGGCCGACTTGATCCTCCCCGACTCCACCTATCTGGAGCGCTGGCAGGACGACCAGGTCACGCACCTGGCGGGCTTCAGCGGCTTCAGCCTCGCCGGCCCCGCGACGGCCCCGCGGCACGATACCCGCGACACGGCCGACGTGGTACTCCAGCTGGCCAAGTCCCTGGGGGGACGCGTCGCGGAAAGCCTGCCCTGGGAACGCTTCGACAAGCTCCTTCACGCCGGCGCGCGCGGGCTCTGGCAGTCCGGCCGCGGATACGTGGTCTCCACGCCCGCCGAGGAGTCGCTGCGCCGGGTCTTCGAGCGGCAGGGGTACTGGGTTCCGGAGTTCAAGTCCTACGAGGAGTTCTGGGAGGCCCTGGTCAAGCGCGGGGCGTGGTGGGATCCCACCGGTCTTCCCGCCGTGCGGAGCGCATTGCTCCGCACGGCGTCGGGGAAGTTCGAGTTCTACTCGACGGCGCTCAAGAAGATCGTTGACGAGGCCGTGGCGCGGGAGGGCACCGGCGCGCCGCTGGTGCAGGCCCTCGGGGGCCGCGACCGCGGAGACCGCCTCTACCTCCCGATGCTCCCGATCCCGGCGCGCGAAGAGCCCGGAGCCTTCCCGCTCCGCCTCATCACCTATCGCCTGGTGACGCGGCCGATGGGAGGCGGACGGAACCAGCCATGGCTCCTCGAGCAGCCCGCCGTCCTCGTCCGGGCGGCGTGGGAGCGATGGGTGGAGGTGCACAGCGAGACGGCCGCGAAGCTCGGCATCGCCGACGGCGACCCCGTGTGGGTGGGGTCGGCGAAGGGACGGATCAGGCTCAGGGCGAGGCTCGTCGCCGGCGGCTCGCCCGAGGTCGTGAGCATCCCCCTCTTCGGCGGAGAAGGCCCGAACCAGAACGACCTGATCGCCAACGAGACCGACCCGTTCCGGGGCTTCGGTCTCCTCAACACCACCCGGGTGAAAGTGTCCAGGGCCTGACATGGCGCTCTGGGGGATGGTGATCGACCTCGACCGCTGCACGGGCTGCCAGGCCTGCGTCATGGCCTGCAAGGCCGAGAACAACGTCCCGGCGGTCGGGGCCAAGGAAGCCGCCCGCGACCGGACCATCAGCTGGATGCATGTGCTGGTGGAGGAGTCCGAAGAGCGGACCCGGTTCCTGCCGCGTCCGTGCCTGCAATGCGACGATCCGCCGTGCACGAGGGTGTGCCCCGTGTACGCCACATACCGCAACCCGGAGGGCATCGTCGCCCAGATCTACGCGCGCTGCATCGGCTGCCGGTTCTGCATGGCCGCGTGCCCCTACAACGCCAAGTACTTCAACTGGCTGCGCTACCAGCAGCCGGCGCCGGGCCAGAACCCCGACGTGTCGGTGCGGCCCAAGGGCGTCGTGGAGAAGTGCACGTTCTGCCACCACCGGCTCCAGAAGGCTCGCGACCGCGCGCGCGGGGAGGGCCGCGAGCTCGCCCCCGGCGACTACGTCACGGCGTGCGCCGAGACCTGCCCCACCCGGGCCATCGTCTTCGGCGATCTTTCCGACTCCGGCAGCGAGGTGGCCAGGCTCGCCAAGAGCCCGCGGGCGTTCAAGCTCAACGCCGAGCTGGGCACCAAACCGAAGGTGATCTACCTCTCCGAGACGGAGGCCCATGGCCGTGTCTGACGCGACCGTCGAGCGCGACGCCGCCCTCTTTGCCCCCATCGAGCGGACGGGGCGGGGCTTCTACCTGACCGTCGCCGTCCTCGGCCTGGCCATCCTCTGGGGGGCCGCCGCCTACTGGACCCAGTTCGATCAGGGGCTGGGCGTCACCGGTCTCCACCAGCCGGTCTCGTGGGGCTTCTACGTCACCAACTTCGTCTTCTTCATCGGCATCAGCCACGCCGGAACCCTCATCTCGGCCATCCTGCGGCTGTCCAAGGCCGAGTGGCGGCGTCCCATCACCCGCATGGCCGAGGTCATCACGGTCATGGTCCTCTTCATTGGCGCCGGCCAGATCCTGGTGGACCTGGGGCGGCCCGACCGGCTCCTCAATGTGATCCGCTACGGCCGCTACCAGTCGCCGCTGCTGTGGGACGCCACCAGCATCAGCGCCTACCTCACGGCCAGCACGTTCTACCTCTACCTCCCGCTCATCCCCGACCTGGCCATCCTCCGGGACCGCCTCGGCAAGCGACGGTTCCTCTACGCGGTCCTGGCCATGGGCTGGACG
>JACPCX010000203.1:0-1816 GCA_016184305.1 Candidatus Rokuibacteriota bacterium
ATTCCTGGCCGCCGCCACGCGCCGGGTCGAGCTGGTGACGGGCATCATCATCCTGCCGCAGCGGCAGACCGCGCTGGTCGCCAAGCAGGCCGCGGCCGTGGACGTGCTCTCGGGCGGGCGGCTGCGGCTCGGCGTCGCCGTCGGCTGGAACCCGGTCGAGTTCGAGGCGCTCGGCGAGGACTTCGCGACGCGCGGCCGGCGGATCGAGGAGCAGATCGAGGTGATGCGCGCGCTGTGGACGCGGGAGCTGGTGACGTTCGCGGGCAAGCGCCATCGCATCTCCGACGCCGGCCTCAACCCGCTCCCGGTGCAGCGACCGATCCCGGTGTGGATGGGCGGCGAGAGCGAGGTCGTGCAGCAGCGGATGGCCCGCATCGCCGACGGATGGATGCCCCACTTCCGGCCCGGCGCGCCGGCGCAGGCCGCCGTCGATCGGCTCCACGGCATGATCCGCGACGCCGGCCGCGACCCGAAGGCGTTCGGGATCGAGGGCCGCATGACGCTGCCCCAGATCCCGCCGGCGGACTGGCGCAAGGAGCTGGAGGCCTGGCGCGCGATGCGCGGGATCAGCCACCTCTGCGTCCACACCTCCGGGATGGGCCTGGCGACGCCGGCCGATCACGTCGAGACGCTGCGCCGCTTCCGGGAGACCGTCGGGCTCCCGTAGCGCAACTGCCACTCACCACAGCGGCGCGTCGTTGATGGTGGAGACGAAGAGATCCTTGCCAGCGACCGTCAGGCCCGCGAGCGGGCCGCCGGGTGCACCCGCGAGCCGCAGCGGCGAGCCGGCGACGAAGGGGCTGGTCAACGCGCGACCCGGCCCAACTCTGTCGTCAGCCTGGAGATGGCGAGCGCCCGGATCTTGGTCGAGAGAGGATACGTGTCGCCGCCGGCATGGACCACGTCGATCGACTCGAGGCCCAGATCTCGGATCGCGACGTGCATGGATTTTGTGACGCCGGGCGCATCGGTCCGCTTGAACTCGAATCCGCGGCGCCTTCCCCCCCGCACCACGAGCAGGTCCAGCTCGGCGCCCTGATGGGTGGCCCAGAAGAAGCACTGCTCGGGTCGCGCGGAGAGCGCCCGCATCACCTCCTGCAGAGCGAACCCCTCGAACGAGGCCCCGACCTTGGGGTGTGTCTCGAGGGCCCGAGCGCTCGGAATGTCGAGCAGCGCATGGAGCAGGCCGGTATCGCCGATGTAGACCTTGGGCGTCTTCACCATGCGCTTGCCGATGTTCTCGCTCCAGGGCAGCAGCACGCGCACCATGAACGTACTGGCCAGCAGGTCGAGATATCGCTTCACCGTGGATTCGGCAATGCCGAAGGCCCGCGCCAGCTCGGCGCCATTCCAGATCTGAGCGTGGTAGTGGGCGAGCATCGTCCAGAACCTGCGGATCGTCCCGGCGCCGATCGTGATTCCGAGCTGGGGCTGTACCATGAAATCCTAGCGATATGAGCTAGGATTTCATGGACACGATCCGCCCGTCTCGACGTCCGGCGGGACTCGCTCCGCTCGCCGGCGGCGCCGACCGAGATCCTTGGGCCACCGCGGGGTGTCCGCCGGCGCGAGAATCCCGTATACTCTGGCCGCGTAGCCACCGCCCTCCCATCGAAAACGCCGGCGGCCACTGCCTGCACACACGGGGACGGCCGATCATCGTGAGCGACACCGACGTCAGGCAGAGCCCGTGGCGCGCGGTCGCGGCCGCCACCGCACTCAATACCCCGCTCGGCTCGCTCTATGCGTTCAGCGTGTTCTTGACGCCGCTGGAAACTCTGCTCGGGCTGAGCCGAGCCGATCTCGCGCTCGTCTT
>JACPCX010000046.1:0-14951 GCA_016184305.1 Candidatus Rokuibacteriota bacterium
GCTCGAGCTGATCCATGCCCCAGTGCAGCGGGTTCAGCACCACGTGCTCGACGCCTCCCAGCGCCGCGATCTTCCCCCGGATCTTCTCCGCGACCTCCTCGGCCTCCCCCACCAGGTAGAACTCCTTCCAGTACGGCAGGTCCATCCCCGAGTAGACCGAGAAGTGGGGCACGGCCGCCTCGGGGCGCTCGCCTTTCCTGAGCACGTAGACGAAGTTGGAGTAGACCCGGGTCATGTCCGATGGCTTGCGGCCGAGTTCCCCCATGAAGCGCTGGATCTTCTCCCAGTCGCCCCGCACCATCTCCGCCGTGGAAGACGAGTGCGGCACCCACGTCTTCGCGTACTTCGCGATGCGCCGGAGCACGGGGTCGATGTTGCTCACGGTCTGGGCGTAGATCTTCTCCGTGGGCTGGGTGCCGCCGCCGATCCAGATGGGCGGGTGCGGCTTCTGGGCGGGCTTCGGGTCGATGGTGACATTGCTGAACCGGTAGTACTTGCCCTGATAGGTCACGTGATCGCCCGCCCAGAGGGCCGTCACCGCCTCGAGCATCTCGTCCATGCGCCGGCCGCGCTCCCTGTGAGGCACGCCCATGAGGGCGAACTCCTCCTCGTGCCAGCCGACGCCCACGCCCAGGATGCTGCGACCGCCGGAGAGCAGATCGAGCGTCGCCCACTCCTTGGCGAAGGAGGCCGGGTTGCGAAGCGGCAGCACCAGCACCATGGTCCCGAGCTTGATCGTGCGCGTGACGCCCGCCAGCGCCGAGAGCAGCGCCACCGGCTCGAGCCAGGTGCACGCGTACGCGGGCGGGGTGAGCAGGAGGTGGTCGATGCTCACGGCGCAGTCGAAGCCGAGCGTCGCGGTCTTCGGGCCGAGGGCGAAGCTCGGGAGCCTGAGGCCGAATTTCATCGCAGACCGTCCTCTTTCTTTGACTCGGCGGCGGTGAGGCCGCCGACGCGGGGGTGCGGCCGCCCGCCGCCGGTGACGGCGAGGGCGACCAGGATCTCGTTGGCGCGCGGCGCGTCCGCCAGGCGCACCTCCATCGCGTCGAAGTGGGTGCGGACGAAGGCGGCGTCCTTGTAATGGAGCGGCACGTCGATGGCCGTGCCGGGCCCGCCGAGCTTCTTCGCCGAGGGAATGATCGCCTTGCCGCCGCCCACCGCGGCCCGGAAGGGCGTGCCGAGCGTCGGGTGGAGGATGGCCGCCGCGTGCTCGTACTCGCCGTTCTCGCCCACGACGGCCGCCTTGCCGTAGGAGTGCACCGGCGCCCCGAGGGCCGCCACCGCGCGACGGCCCAGCAGATCGCCGAGCTCCTCGCCCGTCTTGATCAGCTCCCCGAGGTCCTCGACGAAGCGCCCGGCGAAGGGGTTCTCGATCACGGCCACCGCGACGACCTTCTTGATCGGCTTCGCCACGGGCTTGCCGCCATCCTCCACGATCTCCTCGATCACCGTGAGCAGCTTGCGGATCCTCATCAGTGTCCTCCCCCTCCCGGGCCATGGCCCTTCACCACCTCGGCGGCGCGCGCCGCCGGCGGCGTGTTGCGGCTGCGCCCGATCCTGATCTGCCCGTCGATCAGCACCATGGAGATCCCGAAGAGATCGCCGGCCCTGAGCGCCTCCAGCGCGGTGGCTCCCACCGAGCCCGTGGGCGCGTCCACGACGCAGAGGTCCGCCTCCCGCCCGGCGGCGATGACGCCCACCGGCAGGTGATAGACGCGCGCCGTGTTGCCGGTGGCCATGCACACCGCCTCCTCCGGGCTCACGCCGCCCAGCGAGGTGAGATGCGCGATGACGCGCAGGATGCCGAGGGGCACCACGCCCGTGCCCGAGGGCGCGTCATTGCCGATGATGATGCGGTGGAGCGCGCGGGCTTCTCGCGCGCGCCCGAGCGTGTGGAGCGCCGTCTTGCCATTGCCGCAGTGGACGATCTCGAGCGCCATCTCCGTCGCCACCAGCGAGTCGATGTCGCGCTCGCTCATGGAGGTGGTGCCGCCGTTGATGTGCCCCACCACGTGCGGATCCGCCTCGAGCACCACCTCCGCGCTGATGGGGCTCGAGCCGGCGATGGAGGGCCCGCCCGTATGGATGGTGACGGTCATGCCGTGCTTCTTGGCCCAGCGGACCATGGGGGCGGCGTCCTTGCCCGTCCTCACCGAGCCGAGCCCGATCTCGCCCACGAGCGTGACGCCGGCGCGGGCCATCTCGGCGAAGTCCTCCTCGACCAGCCCCAGCTCGAGGATCGGGGCGCCCGCGTGGACCTTGACGCCCGACGGGCGCAGGTTCGCATAGGCCTTGGCCGCCACGATGGCCAGCGCCTTGAGCCCGACCACGTCCTTCGGGCGTCCCGGGAGATGCACCTCGCCCGCCGAGATCATGGTGGTGAGCCCCCCATGGAGCCCGGAGTCGATGAAGTCCACGGTGCGCTGGCGGGGGGTGAAGTCGCCGAAGACCGGATGGCAATGCGAGTCGATGAGCCCCGGGGTCACCGTGGTGCCCCTGGCGTCGATCACCGTGTCCGCGTCGGCGTCGGCGTCGAGCCCCGTTCCCACGGCCGCGATCTTCCCGTCCTGGATGACGATGCAGTCGCCGTCGAGCAGCGGGCTGGCGATGTCGCCCGAGACGATCTGCCCGATGTTCCTGATCACGGTCTTCATGGTGAGTCTCTCTCCTCCTGTCTCCCTCTCCCTCCCAGGGAGAGGGCCGGGGTGAGGGTCGGGGGCCTCGTCCTCACACCGTGGGATCCGGTTGCGGTGAGGCTCATCCGCTCCGGCTCCTGTCCGCGTAGCTCACCGCGAGCCCCGCCGCGGCGTCCGACTGGATGCCGAAGGGCGGCGCCGGGTAGCGGAAGCCGTTCTTCGACAGCGCCGCCAGCCCTTCGAGCGCCCCGGGCAGGAAGCGCGGCGGGATGGCCATGAGCAGCTCATCGTCGGCCACGCCGCCGTAGCGCCGCTCGGCGTAGCAGGGAATCGTCAGCGCGGGCTCGCCCGTCCTGAGCGCCTTTCCCCACGAGTCGGCGCAGGCCGACTCTCCGACGGAGGTGAACTGCATCTTCCGGTAGCCCGTCCACTGCAGCCCGTTGATCAGGAAGATCATCTGCCCGGGCGTGCCGTAGATGAGGCAGATGTCCGGGGGGGTGAGCCGTCCGGAGGTGAGCGGGGACACGGCCATGGCGCGGTAGCGGCCATGGGGCACGCAGTCCATGGCGTGCTGGTGGGCGCTGGCGTCCTCGATCGTCTTGAACCAGACCCCGGCCATCCGCTGCCCCGACAGCCACTCGTCGTCCTGCGGGTGGAGCCCGATCACCGCCCCGCATTGCGGGCCCACCAGGTCCGCCATGGTGATGCCCACCGTCCACCCGAGCTGGCGCGCCTGGGCGACGATCTGGTCAGTGGTGTGCTTGACCTTCGGCCGCCGGATCTTGGGGATGGCCTCCATCGCCTCCACGGTCTCGAAGAGCTTCATCCCGATGGGGATCGAGCGGAGCCGGAGGTACTGGTTGAGCCCGTTGACGATGGCGTCGAAGTCATGGGTCTCGGCGGTCATGGGTTGCCCTTTCATATGCGCGCGCATGGGTCCGGCGCGCCCGGGGGATCAGAAGGCTGTGGGCTCCGTCGAGCGCTCACCGGGGACCCGGGGAGCGCGGTCAGCAGGCGAGCGCGACAGCTAGTTGCGCTCTTCCGGGGAGAGAACGCGAGCCTCGAGCCGCAGGAAGCGCCGGTCCACTTTCGCGAACTCCTCATGGACCTCGGCGCGAAAGCTGTCGTGCTTCCGGTCCAGCGTGAGGACGCCTTCGGCCACGATCTCGAGCGCGCTCCGCTGGGCCTCGCCAACCACTTCGAAGTGACGGCGCGTCTGGACTCCTTCAGCCTGGATCTGCCGCCCGAGCTCCGCGGCAATGGCCTCGGTGTGGGCCCGGCTGCGGGCCTCGGCCGCGGCGATCTCCTCCCGGAGCTGCGCGGCAACAGCCTCGGTGTGGGCCCGGGTGCGGGCCTCGGCTGCGGCGATCTCCTCCCGGAGCTGCGCGGCAACAGCCTCGGCGTGGGCCCGGCTGCGGGCCTCGGCTGCGGCGATCTCCTCCCGGAGCTGCGCGGCAACAGCCTCGGTGTGGGCCCAGCTGCGGGCCTCGGCTGCCCCGATCTCCTCGAGCAGCTCCCGGCGGAGCCCGGCAACGAGGGCTTCCGTGTGGGCCCGGCTCCGCGCCTCGGCTGCCACGATCTCCTGGAGCACTTCCCGGCGGAGCCCGGCAACGAGGGCCTCGGTGTGGGCCCGGCTCCGCGCCTCGGCTGCCGCGATCTCCTGGAGCACTTCCCGGCGCAGCCCGGCAACGAGGGCCCCGGTGTGGGCCCGGCTCCGCGCCTCCGCCCCCGTGATCGCAGCGAGGACATCGCGGCGGAGCCGGTCGAGGGTGGTGGCGCTCCGTCTCCTGGCCATGGGCGATCCTCGTCCAGGAGAGGCGGCCGTGTCAATCGTATCCGTCCCGATACGCCGAGGATCTCTGCGGCGTGGCGCTTCGCCGACTCCTGCATGGCGACGATTCTGTCAGATGGGCCGGGGCGCCGCAACCCGCCCGCCGCGCTCGCGGCGCCAGCCCGGGGCAGTCGCGAACGCCACCCGCCCGCTCCCGGGTGGCTCCGTTCACGGTGGCGCTAGCGCCGGACGCCCAGGTGCCGCAGCAGCACCTCGGGCTCGGCGCTGAGCTCGGCGGGCGTGGCCTCGCGCACGACCCGGCCCGTCTCGATGATGGCGATCCGATCGGCGACCCTGAGGGCGGCGTCCACCTTCTGCTCCACCAGGAGGATCCCCACCCCGCGCGCCCTGAGCGTCACCACGGCATCCAGCAGGCGATCCACCAGCGAGGGCATCAGCCCCTCGCTCGGCTCGTCCATCAGGAGCACCGCCGGCCGGGCGCAGAGCGCCCGCGCCGTGGCCAGCATCTGCTGCTGGCCGCCGGAGAGCGTTCCCGCGCTCTGGCGCAGCCGCTCCCGGAGCACCGGGAACAGATCGAGCACAGGGTCCAGCGTCTCGGCGCCGCCGCCGCGCACTAGGAGGCCCATCCGCAGGTTCTCCTCCACCGTGAGATACGGAAAGAGCCGCCTGCCCTGGGGGACATAGGCGATCCCGTGGCGAGGGATCTCGTGGGCGGGAAGAGGCCCGAGCTCGGTCCCGTCCAGCGCGATGCGGCCGGAGCGCGGGCGCAAGAGCCCCATGATGGCCCTGAGCGTCGTCGTCTTGCCCGCGCCGTTCCGGCCCAGCAGCCCCAGCACCTCGCCCGCCTCGAGCCTGAGCGAGACGTCCCGCAGCACGTGGCTCTCGCCGTAGTAGCAGTTGACGCGATCGAGGATGAGCGTCATCGGCCGAGATAGGCCCGCTGGACTTCAGGATGCGCCTCGATCTCTCGCGGGTTGCCCTCGGCGATGATCCGGCCGGCGTCCATCACCGTCACCCGGCTCGCCAGCTCCAGGACCACTCCCATGTTGTGCTCGATGAGGAGCACCGTGGCCACGCGGGCCAGATCCCGCACGAGCCGGCACAGCGCCTCGATGTCCTCGGGCCAGGATGAGCAGCTCCGGTGTGAGCGCCATGGCCATGGCGACTTCCAGCGCCCGCTGATGGCCATAGGCCAGCGCCCCGGCCTGCTGGTCACGCAGGCCGCCGAGCCCCACGGTGTCGAGCGCGGCCTCCGTGTCCGCAACCACAACCTCGCGGTCCAGCGCCATCCAGTCTGCGAGCCGTCTCAGCCGGCGCCGCTGCGCCGCCAGCGCCACGTTGTCGAACACGGACAGGCTCCGGTAGATGCTGGTGACCTGGAACGTGTAGACGATCCCGAGATTCGCCCGGTCCCACGCCCGCAGCCCCGTGACGTCGCGCCCGGCGAAGAACACCCGCCCCGAGGTCGGGCCGAGGCGACCGCTGATCAGGCTCACCAGCGTCGTCTTGCCGGCGCCGTTGGGGCCGATCAGCGCGCGCACCTCGCCTCGGTCGAGGCTGAAGTCCACGGCGCTCACCGCTTCAAGCCCGCCGAAGCGCTTCGAGAGCGCGCGCGTCTCCAGGAGCGGCGTCACGGGAGCCACCGCGTCCGGATGCCGCCCACGATGACGGCCGGCGCCCAGCAGCGGAGGATCCGCTCGGCGCGGACGGAACTGGCTGCAGTGGGTGTGCGCGCGTGCATGTCTCGGCGGCTGGCTGCTCAGCGATATGCGTCCCGGCGGTGGCGCACCGCAACGACGTCGACCACCTTTGCGCCATCGTCTACGCTGTAGAGCACGCGGTACTCACCGACCCGGATCCGCCACAACCTCTCCTCGCCCCGCAGCTTCCGACACCCAGGAGGTCGTGCATCATCCGAAAGCCCCAGGATCCTCGCCCAGAGGCGAGCCACTAGGCGCGCGTCGAGCGCCTCGAGCTCACGCCGCGCCGATCGGGAGAACGTGATCTGGTAGCGAGTCACCTCGACGCGTCCAAGCGCAGTTTTCCCGCCTTGATCAGCCTCCGCTTCACCTTCTCGAGGGTCTCTCGCGGCTCCCCCTGGCGCCTGCGGGCCAGGGCCCGGTCGAAGAGGTCCTCCCACAGGTCTCGATTCTTGCGCAGGTCAATGACCACGCCCGTCTTGCGACCGCTCTCGTCCACCACGAACTGAACGCCCTTCACAGCGCCACCTCCCGTCGGAACGAACCCCGTCTGCCCACCGCCTGTCCCGCGCCGCCGCATCCAACGCCGGCGGCAAGCGGCCGGCCTCGGCCGGGCCGCCCCGCCGGTGAGTCGGGCTTCACCGGTATCACCGAAGGTCAGCGAGATTTTCTTGTTACTTTTACTTCTTGTTGTTCAAGTCGCTCAATCATTGGCGACTTTTTAGGCAATGCTTGGTTATATAGGTTATCCATTATCTTCCTCCATGAGTTCTCGATCGAGCGATGCTAGAAACTCATTTGGAGAAGCTGAGTCTCCTTTGAGCGCGTTGATGACCGCGTTGATCGCCGCCTCCGTATAGGCCAGCAACCTCATCGCGTCCGCAAGTATCGAGATCGTCGCTGGTGCGCCCAAAGTACTTCCGGCGGCGCCCCGAGAGATCGAGAACCCTCTCGAATCCCTTGGAGTCACGGCCATAGAGATAGGAGAGGATGAAAAGGAACTTCCCGACCGCGGTGCGCTCTACTTGAAAGCGGGGATCCGAGAGCAAGTCCGAGACCTCAACTGGCGGGCCGAAGAGCTCACTGCCGGGCCTCATCGGTGGGGGGGGGCTCTCACCTGAGCCGCGTCCATTCGTGCCCGGCCCAGGAACCTTAAGGAGACGGCGCAGGATCTCCGAAGCGGACTCCCCGATCCTCGCTGTCTTGCGAAGCAGGTACTCGTAAACCACGTCGTCGATCTCAATGGTGGGCATTGCCGGCCTCCTTTCGTGACCAGTTCGACACGTTTAACACGTTTAACACGTCTAACTGGTCATGTCAAGTCCGAGCGCCGACGCCCATGAAGAGGACGAGCAATCCTCGGAGGGCCCTTTCGCGGGGAACCGGATGGCAGCAGCCCATGGCTGGCCGTCGCCGATCGACATCGCAGGTCGCGCCGGGTGAGGCACCTCCCCCCGCGTTGGCCCGAGGCGGCCGCCGACGCCCCTGGGATGGTCCGCGTCTCCAGGAGCGGCGTCACGGCAGCCAGCGCGCCCAGCGGGCGCGGATGCCGCCCACGATGCCGGCCGGCGCCCAGAGGACCATCACGATGAGGGCCGCGCCCACCACGATGAGGTACCCCGTGGTGATGGCGCTGGCGACGTCCACGAAGTAGGTCATCACCAGCGTGCCGACCAGCGGCCCCAGCGTGGTCCCAGCGCCGCCCAGGAGCGTCCAGAGCAGCGGGTAGATGGAGTAGAGAATGCCGCCGAAGGTGGAGCCCACGTAGGAGAAGAGGAGCGTGTAGGTGGAGCCCGCCACGGCGGAGAGCAGGCCCGAGACGACCACCGCGAAGAGTCGGCAGCGCACCGTGTTGTAGCCGAGCAGGCGCGTGCGCTCCTCGTTCTCCTTGAGCGCCAGCAGCACCCGGCCGGCGGGGGAGCCCGTGAGCCAGAAGCTCAGCAGGAGACAGGCGGCGAAGACGACGAGGGCGGCATTGTACTTCACGGCGGGATCGGCGAAGGCGAGGCGGACGCCGAAGAGGTCGAGGCCCAGCCCCGACAGGATGAAGCCCTGATCGCCGCCCGTCACGTCGTTGAAGTAGAGCGTGGCCAGGTTGAAGGCCTGGGCGAGCATCATGGTGACGATCAGGAAGGCGGGGCCGGCCGTGCGCAGCGTCACGAGCCCCACCGCCGCCGCCACCGCGAGCCCCGCGACGATGCCCGCCAGGAAGCCGGCGCCGGCGCCGAAGCCCCAGTGCTGGATCGTGAGCCCGGTGCCGTACATCCCGGCCGCGAAGAACATGGCGTGCCCGAGACTCATGAGGCCCGTGTAGCCCAGCAGGACGTTGTAGCCCACCGCGTAGGCGGCGAGCACCATCACGCGCGCCACCATGCCGTGGTGGAACGGGGGAAGGACGAGCTGCAGCGCGCCCAGGAGCGCGAGCACCCCCAGATGGAGCCCCAGGGCCAGGCCCCGCCGGTCGTCGGTCACGCCAGCTCCTCGCCGAAGAGCCCGCGCCCGCGCACGGCCAGCACGAGCGCCACCAGGAGCGTGGCGACGATCTTGGCGAGCGTGGGCGAGAAGAGCACCGAGATCGCCCCGTCGGAGAGCCCGACGACGAATGCCGCCACGAGCGTGCCCCGGAGGCTCCCGAGCCCGCCGAGGATCACCACCACGAAGGACATGAGGAGCGCGTCCAGGCCCATGAGGTAGTGGGCCTGCTGGACGGGGACGATGAGGGCGCCGGCGGCGGCGGCGAGGCCGGCCCCGACGCCGAAGACCATCGTATAGACGCGGCCCACCGGCACCGCGAAGGCTTGCGCCATCTCGCGATCCTGCTGGGTCGCGCGCATCTGGAGCCCCAGCGTCGTCCGCGACAGGGCCATCCACGTGACCAGCAGCAGGACGGCGGCGACGCCGGCCACCACCAGCTTGTAGCCGGAGTAGCCGAACCACGGGAAGTCCACGCGGAAGTACACGGGCGCCTCCACCGGCCGGGCATAGGGCCCGTAGGTGGTGAGCACTGTCTGCTGGAGGATGTAGAGCAACCCGATGGTGGCGACGATGGTGCTCTCCGGCTCGTAGCCGATGCGCCGGAGCACGAGGCGATCGGCCAGGACGGCCACGCCCGCGACCGCGACGGGCGCCACCAGCAGCGCCAGCAGGAAGCTGCCCGTCAGCGTGGAGACGTACCAGGCGACGATGGCCCCGAGCATGAAGAACTCGCCGTGGGCCACGTTGACGATGCGCATGACGCCGAAGACGAGGGACAGGCCGAGCGCGGTGAGCGCCAGCACCAGCGCGCCCACCGTGCCCTCGAGGAGGGCGAGGAAGAGGTGGGGCCCGAGGCTCAGGGAGACACCCGGGGCGCCCCGGCCCTACAGGGGCTGCTTCGTATAGTCGGCCTCGGGCGCATACATCGAGTCCTCGATCGCCGTCCGGTGGACCACGGCGAGCCGCCGCTTCTCCACCTTGGAGATCAGCTGCTGTCCGAAGACCTGGTGGAGCCGGCCGACGAACCTCTTCGGCCCCTGCGGGTGCTCGAGGCCCTCCGTGAAGGACTGGAATCCCTCCAGGGTCTCGATGAAGGCCTTGTAGTCGGACGGCTTCTTGTAGCCGCTCTTCTCCACCGCCTGCTTGATGACGAAGAGCGTCTCCCAGCAGCCGAACATGTGGGACGCGGTGGAGACGTCCTTGGGGTCGCTGACGCTGGCCCCGCTGTCGTTGATGCCGACGCGCTCGCGGTAGGTGCGCACATGCGCGGGCGTGCTGGCAGCGGCGTAGCGCGGGAAGGCCTCCCAGAAGTAGGTGCCCTCCAGGTAGTCGAGGCCGGGGCTCGCCATGTCCACACCCTCCAGCGAGTCCACGAAGCCGAAGATCTGGGGCCGCTTCGCGCCGAAGTGCTCGCCCATCTCCTTCACGAACGTGAGCACGCCGGGGCCGACCATCACGTGGTAGAGCACCTCGGTGTCGGCCGGCACCCGCGGGAAGTACTTGGTGAAGGAGGTCTCTGTGGGCGGGATGGGGACGAGGGCGCGGACGGTGCCGCCCTGGGCCGTCGCCACCTTGCTGAAGAAGTCGCGGTGGTCGTGGCCGAAGGCGTAGTCCGGGAAGATCAGGGTCACCTTCTTGCCGAGGTTCTTGAGGATCCACGGCGCCACGGCCGTGACCTGGGCCCGGACATCCGTGATGCCCGGCTGGAAGACGTACCGGTTGAGCTTGCCCGAGGCCACGTGGTAGCCCTCGCTCACCACGAGGTAGGGGATCTTGAGCTCGCCCGCCCGCGGCGCCGAGGCGATGACGACGTGCGAGAACAGCGTCCCGAAGATCAGGTCCACCTTGTGGTGGGTGGCGAGCTTCTCGACCACCTCGCCCCCGCGCTTGGGGTCGGTCCCGTCGTCCTCGGCGACGATCTCGACCTGGCGCCCGGCGATGCCGCCCTTTTCGTTGATGAGCTTCACCGCCGCCGCCGTCGTGCGCTCGTACCACCGGCCGTACACGGCGCCGATGCCGGTCCGGTGCACCTGGAAACCCAGGCGCAAGGGGCCCTGCCCCGCCTGGGCGGCCGCGCGCCGGACCCAGGGGCCCGGGACACCGGCGCCCAGCGCCACGGCAGCGGCGCCCGTCAGGACCGTCCGCCTCGACACGCTCTTCACTCCGCCGCTGGTTTCACTCATGGCCCGCCCCCCATTCGTTCGGTGTGCAATGCCTCCGATCCCAGCCGCCCGCCGGCCCCACCATTACCACGTGCCGCCGTCCCGACTCAACTGGGGCGGCTACCCGGCCGTCGGCGCCGAGAGCAGCCAGAGGCCGAACATCGTGTAGCCGATCATCAGCGCGAGCATCGGCAGCTGGCTCAGCGCCGTGGCCGCCGGCCTTCCTGCGACGCGGAGCGCCAGCGCGTGGGCGATCGTCACCCCGCCCACGTGCGCCGCCACGATGACGGCCACCTGCGTGTGCCAGATGGCGTAGACCCGCGACGGGTCCGACAGGAACGAGGTCACGACGTGGAGGTCGCGGGTGCCGACCAGGTCGAAGCCCAGCGCGAAGGGGTCCGAGGCGGCCCGGAGCGCCTGCTGGACATCCACCATGAAGACCGGCAGGAGGTCAGGCCGACCCACCAGACAGTCCACACGAACAGCGGAAGCGGGTTCCGCAGGGGGTCGCGGCTGCCCAGCACTCCGGCCAGGAGGAGGCCGATGGCCACGCCGAGCGACAGCAGGCTCAGGGTGGTGGAGAGCGCCCCGTGTCCGGGGAGGCGCCCGATCTCGACCCGGATTCCGGTGGACTCGAGGCGCGCGAAGAGCCGCGCGGGCACCAGCGCCACCAGCACGAAGGACGCCACGACGACGAGCGCCCCGCCGGCCACGTAGAGATGCGTCGGGAGGAGGAGGATCAAGGCCCCGCCGCCGACGTGGGCGCCGGCTGCGAGCGGAAAGGCCGCAGCGACGGTCGCGGCCGCCACCGCCGGAGGCGCACAGCGCCATCGCGGCACGCGCTGCCATCGGGAGCCCGGGGTCACGGACGGAATCTATCACACGGACCCCGCCGCGAAGCAACCTCGGCGCGCGACGCCGCCCCGCGAGGCCAGCCGCCATGGGGTCAGGTCTTGCATTACGACATCGGCACGGGTCCGGTCTTGCATTGCGATATGGGTCTGGGCCCTGGTCATCGTGCTCCGCCGCGAGCCCACCTGCGCCGGGATCGGGACGAGGTGTCGGATTTCAAGACCTGACCCCGAGTCCCTTGTAGAGGTAGGTGAAGGGGCGCGGGCCGCGGCTGTAGCCCCGCTTGATCTCGGTGATCCGGAACCCGCTCGCGACGACGAGCAGGTCGATGGAGCGGTTGAGGTGGCATCCGCCGGCGATCCGTTGCCAGATCGGGTTCAGCCGCTCTTGCCAGGCCAGCACGGGAGCGTCAGGCGAGCGGCCGTGCTCGATGAAGATGAAGCGCCCCCCGGGCCTCAGCACGCGCCTGATCTCGGCGAGCGCCCGCGCAGGATCCGGGATCGAGCAGAGTGTCCATGTGCTCACCACGGTGTCCACGCTCCGATCCGGGAGCGGCACGGCTTCGGCCGAGGCGATCAGGAACCGCGCGGGGACGCCCGCGCGTTCCGCCCGGCACCGCGCCATCCGCTGAAGCTCGGGCGAGGGATCGAGCCCATACACCCGCTCGACCGTCGGCGCATAGAGCGCGAGGTTCAGCCCCGAGCCCACGCCCACCTCGAGCACGGCACCCGTCGCTCGCGGCACGAGCTTTCCCCGCTCTGCCATGGCGTCGCGGCTCCGCATGGCAACATCGATGAGCCGCGGCAGGACGTGGCGGGCGTAGAAACCCATGGCGTCGATGATACCCGCGCTCGGCCCTCGTGCTAGCATGAGTCTCCATATGACCACACCTCGCATCCACATCGGAGTCCTGCTGCCCACGCGCGAAGCCGTCATGTCGGGGCGCCCCGAAGCGGCGCCGCTCATCGAGATGGCGGAGCGCGCGGAAGCCGCGGGCTACGACTCGGTGTGGGTGGGCGACTCGCTCCTCGCGCGCCCGCGCTTCGAGCCGCTCACCTTCCTCGCCGCCGCCGCCGCCCGCACGCGCCGCGTGGGGCTCGGCACGGCCGTGCTCCTGCCGGCCCTCCGCCACCCGCTGCTGCTCGCCCATGCCGTCGCCTCGGTGGACCGCATCGCCGAGGGCCGGCTCGTCCTGGGCGTCGGCATCGCGCCCGACACGCCCGGGGTCCGCAAGGAGTTCGAGGCGGCGGGCGTGCCGTTCAAGGAGCGCGTGGGGCGCCTCGTTGAGTCCATGGCGCTCTGCCGCCGGCTCTGGGCGCTCGAGGCCGCGGAGGCGCCCGTGTCCTTCGAGGGCCGGTACTGGAAGCTCAGCGGCGCGCAGATCCTGCCGGCGCCAGCACGTCCCGGCGGGCCGCCGATCTGGATGGGGGGCGAGGTGGAGGGGGCACTGCGCCGTGCCGGGCGGACCGCCGACGGCTGGTTCCCCAACAGCCGCGCGCCCGAGGCGTACCGTGACGGCTGGGCGGCGGTCCAGCGCGAGGCAGGCGGGGCCGGACGCCCGGCTTCCGCGGTCACCCCCGCGCTCTACACCACCATCAACATCGGCCCCGACCCGAAGGCCGCGGAGGCCGAGATGCACCGCTTCATCGAGGGCTATTACGGCGCGCCCTATGAAGTCATCGCCGCGCGCTGGGGGCACTATGCCGGCACTGCCGAGGGCTGCCTCGAATGGCTGGGGGCCTTCATCGAGTCCGGCGCCTGCCACATCGTCCTGCGCTTCGCGAGCGCCGACCAGTCCGCGCAGATGGAGCGAGCGACCCGGTCCCTGCTGCCGCGCCTCAAGGGATGAGAGTTCTCGGCGTCATCCCGGCGCGTCTCTCCTCGACGCGGCTGCCGCGCAAGGTGCTGCGAGAGATCGCCGGGGTCCCCATGGTCGTCCAGGTCTTCCGGAGGGCAAGGCGGTCCCCGCTGCTCTCCGATCTCCTCGTGGCGACCGACTCGGAGGAGGTGGCGGCCGTCTGCCGCGCCCACGGCATCACGGCGGTCATGACCTCGCCGGACCACCCGTCGGGAACGGACCGGCTCTGGGAGGTGTCCCGGGCGCACATGGCGGAGGTCTACGTCAATGTCCAGGGAGACGAGCCGCTGGTCACGCCAGGGCACATCGAGCGGCTCGTCACGCCCTTCAGCGACGACCCCGATGTTCAGGTCACCACGCTCAAGATCCGCGCCACTCCGGACGAGGTCCTGAGCCGCACCGCCAACAAGGTCGTGACCAGCGTCCGCGGGGATGCCCTCTACTTCTCCCGACTGCCGATCCCGTTCGACCGGGACGGCCTGGGAGGGATCATCTACTGGAAGCACGTGGGGCTCTACGCTTATCGCCGCGCGGTGCTCGACGCCTTCCACTCCCTCCCGCCCTCCGCGCTCGAGCAGGCCGAGAAGCTCGAGCAGCTGCGCCTCCTCGAGAACGGGATCCCCATCCGCGTCGTGGAGACCGAGGAGGAGACGATCGGCGTGGACACCGAAGAGGATCTGCGCCTCGCGGAAGCCCGGCTGGCCGCCCGCGTCCGGTGACCAACCGCTGGGCGATCCTGGCGCTCATCATGGGCGCCCAGACCATGGCCAACGTGGGCCCCCTCGGGATCCCGGCCATCGCCCCGCTGATCCGCGACAGCCTGGGGTTGTCCATGACGCAAGCGGGCTCCTTCCTCTCGGCCTACTACGTCGGTGCCGCCCTCATGTCCCTGCCTGCGGGCTGGATGGCGGATCGCTGGGGCGTGGCTTCGACCATGGTGGCGGGACAGGCCGTGATCGCGCTGGGGCTCTTCGCCGCCTCCGGGTCGGGCGCCTTCGCAATGCTCATCGCCATCATGATCCTGGCCGGCACCGGCTACGGCATGCTCAACCCGACCACCGCGAAGGCCGTCATCTCGTGGTTCCCGCGCCGCCAGCGCGCCACCGTGGTGGGGCTCAAGCAGGTGGGGCTCTCGGCGGCGCGGTGGGCGCCCTCCTGATGCCACCGCTGGCGCTCTGGCTGGGCTGGCGGGTTGCCGTGGCGCTGTCGGCCGGGCTGATCGGGCTCCTGGCGGGGCTCACGTGGCTCTTCTACCGCGACCCGCCTCGCAGTGAGGTGGAAGCCCCGGCGCCGCGGGAGGGCTCGATGCGCGCCGTCCTGAGGAACCGCGACCTGTGGCTCGTGTCCACCACCACTCTCGTCTTCGCGGGCATGCAGACCGTGTGGATGGCCTTCCTCGTGCTCTATCTTCAGGAGACCGTCCGCGTGCCGCTCGTGACCGCGGCGGGCTACCTCGTCATGGCGCAGGTGACGGGG
>JACPCX010000206.1:0-2188 GCA_016184305.1 Candidatus Rokuibacteriota bacterium
AGCCGGTCCAGTTCCGCGACGCGGTCCGGGGTGGCGTGGATGACTGGCGAGTGAGTCTTCATGGCGAGTCTCCCTTCTACTAGGGCGACTCTACACCCGGTTTTCAGAGCCATCTGGGAGCGTCCAGAAGGGGCGATTCCAGGACGAGAAATGATTTTGGGTCCGGTCACGCACGGGCGCCCATCGCCGGGCCGGTGCGGGCCGCTGGGCCGGCATCCGCCGAGCGCCGCCGACGCACGGCCATGCGCTCCGCACGGAGCTGTCAAGCGGAAAATGCAGGCGGCACGCTGCCGGCCCGGGCGACCATCTCGTTGAACGCGCTTGCCACCTTCGCCTTGAAGTCCGACTCGATCTGGTAGATCTCGGTGAGCTCGGCGAAGGCCCAGCGGCCCAGCGTGCCGAGGGTGTTGACGGCGGGCACCCAGTAGGTGTCCATCGTGGCCTTCTTCTCCTTGGCGTCCTCGCGCCGGTAGCCCTTGATCTCGACCACCAGGTGCAGCAGGTCGTCCGCGCCGTGCCCGTCGTCCACCAGCACGACGATCTCGCGGTGGAAGCGCTCGATCTCGTCGGCCGCCATGCCGCGAGAGTCGTCGTCGAGCGCCTCGCCGCTCTCGAGCTGCTCGCTGTCGATCAGCAGCGTGTCGGGGCGCGGCAGCGGGTTGCCGTGCTCGTCGAAGTTGCTGAACAGGGCCAGGCGGCCGTTCTCCAGCGTGCTGAAGCCGTCGTCCTTCTCCCGGTGGAAGCCCGAATCATAGTCGTAGACGAGCTTGGACATCGGCATGTCGTCGCCAGGGATGTTCTCCGCCACGGGGACGCGGGGCAGCTTCACGATGCCGCACTCGATCGCGTCCATGAGCGAGAAGTCGCTCAACCTCCACGGGAAGAGCATCCCCTCGGCGTATCCCGACCCGCCCAGGAAGAAAGGGGTCGCGGAGAGGTTGATCACGCGCGGGACCCCGAGCTTGCGGTTCACCGTCTCCAGGCCGGAGATCCAGAGGCGGGCGGCCTCGTTGTTTCGCTCGGCGTCCTTCTTCCCATGTCGCAAGCGTAGCCGGCGGCCGCCCGTGCCCACACGATTCCCGGAAGAGCCGTATAATCGAGACCCGAGGGGGAGGAAGAATGGGAGCCAAGAGACGAACCAGCGTTCCGCTCGACCAGGATCCTGACGCGGGAGGGATGAGGCGGTGACGGACGGTCCCTTCCGGCAGGTGGTGACGTCGGAGCGCGAGCTGCGCGCGCTGATCGGAGAGCCCAGCGAGCTGGCGCTCCGCAAGCAAATCGCGCGGCTCGACGCGCATTGCCGCGCGTTCATCGCGCATTCGCCGTTCTTGCTCATGGCGACGGCGGACGCCCAGGGGCGCTGCGACGTGTCGCCCAAGGGCGATGCCCCGGGCTTCGTGCACGTGCTCGACGACGCGCATCTGGCGATCCCCGACCGCCCGGGGAACAAGCGGCTCGACGGCATGCGGAACCTCGTCGCGAACCCGCGCGTGGGGCTCATCTTCCTGGTGCCCGGGATGGAGGAGACGCTGCGCGTGAATGGCGGGGCGTCGATCGTGCGCGACGACGCCCTCCTCGAGCGGCTCTCGGCCCAGGGCAAGCGTCCCCGGCTCGCCGTCGTCGTCGAGGTCGAGGAGTGCTTCCTTCACTGCGCCAAGGCCATGAAGCGCTCCGGTCTCTGGGAGCCCGCGCGCTGGCCCGATCGCTCCGGTCTCCCCTCGGCCGCGCAGATCTTCCTCGACCACGCGCGGCCCGCCGACACGACGGTCGACGCGCTCGATCGGCGCTCGATCGACGCCTCCAGGACGGTTACCGCACCCGGCTGTACTGAGCGCGCGGGGACATCGAACCTGCCCTCGATTCGAAGTCGGCTGGCTCGAGGTGGACATGACGGGTGAGAACGCGCTGCGCTTCGGGCTCGTGGGGACGTCCGGCCACGCCAGCCGCGTCGCGGCGCCGGCCCTCCGGCAGAGCCCGGACGCCGTCGTGCTCGGGGCGGTGGGCAGCCGCCCGGAGCGAAGCGCCGACTTCGCCGCCCGCCACGAGCTGCCCCGCGTGTACGGGTCGCTGGATGACATGCTCGGCGTCGCGGACGTGGATGCCGTCTGGATCTGCTCGCCCAACTCCCTGCACGCCGCCCACATCGCGCGCTGCGCGGCGGCCGGCAAGCACATCCTCGCCGAGAAGC
>JACPCX010000209.1:0-1767 GCA_016184305.1 Candidatus Rokuibacteriota bacterium
CGATGAACGGGCGCCGCTCGGGATGCCCCGGCACCGCCATGCGCTGCTTGTCCACCATGACCGCGGCCTGGTTCACCTCGCAGCCGAGCCCCACCAGGATATAGGCCGCCACGTTGGGGTGCTTGGCATAGCCGGCCAGCACCCGCTGGAGCGCCATGTGGTCCTCGCCGAGAAGCTTGGTGCCGCAACCGGACTTGTGGGTGATCGCGAGAACCCCGTCGATGTTCGGAAAGTCGCGCTGGACGTCGCGGAACCGCTCCTTCACGAACTCGCTCACGCTGGCCGAGCAGTTGACGCCCGAGATGATGGCCACGTAGTTCCGCGTGCCGACCCGGCCGTCCTCCCGCTTGTAGCCGTCGAAGTGGCGCATCTTGTCCGGCGGGTAGTAGTCCACGGCGCGCACGTCGGTGCCGACCTCGTACTGCTGGCGAAGATCACCCACGGCGAGGTTCTGGGTGTGGACGTGATCGCCGGGAGCGATGTCGGCCGTGGCGAAGCCGATGACCTGCCCGTAGCGGCGCACCTCCTCGCCCGTCCGTCGCCCGCGCCGCGCCAGCTTGTGCCCCGGTCGAATGTCCTGCCGGACCTCGATCCGCCCGCCTGCGTCCTCGAGCACCGTCCCCGCGGGGATCTGCTTCTTCGCGATGGCGACGTCGTCCTCGGGCCTGAGAACGATGGCCACATCCGTGATCGCGCAAGTTGCCATGAATGCCTCCTGGGTCGTTGGGTTGGGGCCGAGTCTATCCGCGCCGCCGCCCCTTGACAAGGCGCGGCCACGGGGCCACGGGCCCGGCGTGGGCGGGCACCGACCGCAAGGCCGAGCTGATCTGGACGTCGGCGGACGCCAAGCGCAACCTCAGCGCCTCGCTCGCCCGGGCGGGATCGATCGAGTAGCTCCGCTCGCGGCCGCCGGCCACCGCCGCCTCTTCTGGCCGCCGCCGGCCGTGGTACCATGCCCTCGAGTCAGCACCCCGCGGGTCCCGGCGCCCCGGTTCCGGCTCGCCGCCACCTCAGTCCCCGGGAGAGGAACCTCATGCCCGTCCAGCACGTCGGCCGTCCGCTGAAGCGGCTCGAGGACCCGAAGCTCATCACCGGCCGCGATCCCTATGTCAACGACGTGCGCCTGGAGGGCGCGCTGGCCCTCGCCTTCGTCCGGAGTCCCCACGCGCACGCCGTCATCAAGAGCATCGACACGCGGGGCGCCCGCGCCCTCCCGGGCGTGGTGGCCGTGCTGACCGGCGCCGACGTCAACCCGGAGATCGGTGTGATCCACACGCCGATCCCGCCGGAGATGTTCGACTTCATGAGCCTGCAGGGCCACACGGTGCTCGCCGAGGGGCGGTTGCGCTACGTGGGCGAGCCGGTGGCCGTGGTGGCGGCCGAGAGCCCCGAGGCCGCCGCGGATGCGGCCGAGGCCGTCGAGGTCGACTACGAGCCGCTCCCCGCCGTGTGGGATTCGGAGCGCGCGCTCGAGCCGGGCGCGCCCCTGCTCTACCCCGAGACGGGAACCAATGTTGCCATGCGCTTCAAGCGAAGCCAGGGCGACGTGGACGGCGCCTTCAGGCGGGCGGCGGTGGTCGTCGAGGCGAAGATGCTCAGCCAGCGCGTGATCCCCTTCGCCATGGAGCCCCGGGCGTGCAGCGCCGTCTGGGACGAGCGCGCGCAGAAGCTCACGATATGGGGCGACACCCAGACCCCGCACCGGATGCGGGACCAGATCGCCGAGCGGCTCCATCTCGAGCCCCGGCAGGTCCACCTGATGACGGG
>JACPCX010000047.1:0-8198 GCA_016184305.1 Candidatus Rokuibacteriota bacterium
ATCATCTCCGCCGTGCTCCGCCGGGACTACCCGGTGCTCCAGGGCGTGGTGCTGCTGATCGCCGTCTCCTACACTCTGGTCAACCTGCTCGTGGACCTGGCCTACCTCGTACTGGACCCGCGCATCCGGTATCAGTGAAATCTTTCCTGAGGCGCAGGACGGCGGTGATCGGCGCGCTCCTGGTCGCGCTGAATGCGCTGGTGGCGCTATCGGCCCCGGCCGTGGGCCGCCTCGATCCGCAGCGGCTCGATGTCCGGGCCCGGCTCTCGGCTCCCACGGCAGCGCACTGGTTCGGGACCGACCATGTGGGGCGGGACGTGTGGAGCCGCGTGGTCCACGGCGCCCGGCTCTCGATGCTCGTCGGGGGCTCGGTGGTGCTGCTGGCCTGCACCGGAGGGCTGTTCTTCGGCCTGCTCGGAGGCTACTACCGCGCGCTCGACAACGCGCTGATGCGCGTCATGGACGGGCTCATGGTCTTCCCGGGGATCATCCTCGCCATCGCCCTCATGGCGTCCCTGGGCCCGAGCGTGCTGAACGTGATCGTGGCACTGGGCGTCGTCTACGTCCCGCGCGTGGCGCGGATCGTGCGCGGCTCGGTGCTCGTGGTCCGCGAGACGGCCTATGTGGAGGCGGCCCGCGCCCTCGGCATCCCCGACGCGCGGATCCTGCTGCGCCACATCCTGCCCAACTGCCTCTCGCCGATGATCGTGCAGGCGAGCTTCATCTTCGCGGCGGCCGTCCTCGGCGAGGCGGCGCTCTCCTTCCTCGGCGTGGGCGTGCCGCCCCAGATCCCGTCGTGGGGCAACGTGCTGGCGGAGGGGCGCCTCTATCTCCAGCAGGCGCCCTGGCTGATCGTCTTCCCGGGCATCGCCATCATGACGGGCATCCTCGGCCTCAACCTCTTCGGCGACGGGCTCCGCGATCTCCTGGACCCTCGGCTGCGGGGCCTCCAGGGGCCAGGCCGCGAGCGGCTTCGTCATGCCGCTCACGGCCTCGCGCAGCACGGTCAGGAGCGCCAGCGCCTCCGGGCTCAAGCCCCGCTGGCGCGGGTGGATCACGTCCAGGCTCCGGCTGATGGGCTCGGCGTCCACGATCTCGATGGCGGCCAGACGCTTCTGGCGGATGTCCCCCGCCACCGCCAGCAGCGGCAGGAAGGCAAGCCCCATCCCGCGCTCGACCATCCGCTTGGCCGTCTCGATGGTCTCCACCTCGAGCACCACGTTGGGCACGAACCCCGCGCGCCGGAAGAGCCCGTGGCTCAGCGTCCAGTCGCTGGACCCCCGGTCGAAGAAGATGAGGGGGCGATCGGCGACTTCCTCGAGCCGCGCCCGGCGCTCGCGCGGTGCCCACGAGGCCGCCCGTCCCACCAGGATGAGCGGGTCCTCCCGCAGGCTCACGGTCTCGACGCCCGGGTGGTGCAGCGAGCGCGCCACGCCCAGCTCCGCCTCGCCCCGCAGTACCATCTCCAGCACCTCCTTCGAGTGGCCGGAGCGCACGGTGATCATCACGGCGGGGTGCCCGGCCTGGAAGCGGTGAAGCACCTCGGGGAGGAGGTAGGTGCAGATGGAGAGCGCGGCGGCGATCTGGAGCGTGCCCGCGCTGCCCTGCCGGAGATCGTGGACCGACTGGCGGGCCAGCGCCACGGCGCGCAGCAGCTGCTCCGCGTGGGGCTTGAACGCCCGGCCCGCCGCGGACAGCGAGAGCCCGCCGTGCCCCCGCTCGAAGAGGGCCACGCCGAGGGAGGCCTCGAGGGCCTTGATGCGCGCGCTCACCGCGGGCTGGGTAACGTTCAGCGCGTCGGCCGCGCGGCGGAACCCGCCGAAGGTCCCCACTGCCAGAAACGCCTCGACCTGGCCGATCTCCACGCCTGATTCACTCCGTTGATATCAGATCAAGTTTCGATACACGAGAGTTATAGCATCAGCCTCCCGCAGGGCACAAGCCGCGCCAATAAATATCCCTGATCGGGACGATAAAAATAATGCGTTTGGCCTATCCAGCATCCGCCAGCAGACTTATTCCCACGCGAGGCGCGGCGCCGCTGGGGCCCGCGCACAGCCCTTGAACCCCGGGGCGGCCCAGAGGCGGCCTCCTCACCGAGGAGCCAGTCATGACACATTGCGAGTGCGGGACCCTTCATCAGGGACCGTCGGCGCGCACGGGCTGCCAGGAGTGCGGAACCTCCTGCTGCCGCACCTGCGCCGTCGAGGTCGACTCCACCACCTACTGTCGCTGGTGCGCGTCTCGGCTCATGCCGGCGGCGACAGCCTGATCGCGAGGACATCCGAACATGGAAAGCAAGGGAAGGGTCTTCCGGCAGCTGCTCCAGACCGAGTCGTACCTGTTCACGGGCGGCATCTATTCACCGCTGGACGCCCAGATCGCCGAGCGGGCGGGGATGAAGTCGATCTATCTGAGCGGGTACTCGGTGGCGATGATGAACGGCCTTCCCGACATGGGCCTGCTCACCATGACGGAGGTCGCCAAGACCGCCTCCATGGTGGCCTCGGCCGTGGAGGTTCCCGTCATCGCCGATGCCGACGACGGCTACGGCAACGCGCTCTCCACCATGCGCACGGTGCGGGAGCTCGTCAAGACCGGCGTCGCCGGCATCCACCTCGAGGACCAGCGCTTCCCCAAGCGCTGCGGCCACATCGCCGGCAAGATCATCGTCAGCCGCGAGGAGGCCGTCGGCAAGTACAAGGCCGCCCTCGATGAGCGCAACCGCCTGGACCCGGACTTCGTCGTGATCGCCCGCACCGACGCCTACGGCGCGGTGGGCGGGAGCATGGAGGAGGCCATCTGGCGCGGGCGGGCCTACGCCGACGCCGGCGTGGACTCGGTGTGGTGCGAGCTCAGCAACTCCGACCGGGGCCCGGCCATCGAGTTCGCCCAGGCCATGCGCAAGACGCACCCGACCCTGCCCCTGTCCTTCAACTACTCGTCGTCCTTCCGCTGGCACAGGGATCCCGACCCGCTGACCTTCCGCGAGCTGGGGGAGCTCGGCTACAAGTTCATCTTCATCACGCTGTTCGGGGCGCATGCCGCCATGTACTCCGTGTGGAATCACATGCACGAGCTGGTCAAGAACGAGGAGCAGGCCCAGTGGGCGCTGGAGCAGCTCAAGGCCGGCCACCCCACGGAGAGCCACCACGTCATGGCCCGCGTCTCCCTCTTCCAGGAGCTCGAGCGCAAGTACATTCCCGGCACCGAGGAGCGCCTCAAGGCCTCCGACGGCTTCGGCGAGAAACCGCCCACCGAGTAGACGGTCGGCCCCGTGTTCCCCCTCCCCCGGCTGCCAGGGGAGGGGGGGCCGCCGCTCATCGACCCGCCTTCTGCCCCCGGATGGCGCGGAGCCGGTCCTCGATCTCGGGGAAGTCCGGCCGGAGCTCCAGGAGCTTCTCGAACCAGCGCTCGGCCTCCCTGAGCTCGCCGTTGTAGAAGTAGGCATACGCGAGCACGTAGTAGGACCACCACTCGTCGGGCTCGATCGCGATCGCTTTCTTGATGAGCGCAACCCCTTCCCCCTGCCGGCCCGCCCGGGTCATATGGTCTGCTCTTGACTCGCCGGCGGGCCTGCCTCTAGGATAGCGGCGCCCTTCACCGACACCGTCGCCACTCGAGGAGGCCCGCGCCATGAGCAAGAAGGTCGAGTACCAGCCCTCTCCCGTCACCCGCCGCGCATTCCTCAAGGCCGCCTCCGGCGCCACGGCGGCCGCCGCCCTGACCGGCCCCTTCCCCGCGACCGTCAATGTCGCCCGGGCCCAGAGCCGGGAGATCAAGGTCGGCATCGTCTCCGCCTACTCGGGCGTGTTCTCCATCATCGGCAAGCGCAGCGAGCTGGCCATTCGCCTCGCCTTCGAGAAGTCGAAGTACCGCGACCGCGTGAAGTTCTTCATCGAGGACAGCCAGGTCAAGCCGGACGTGGCCGTCCAGAAGGCCCAGCGCCTCGTCGAGCGCGAGGGCGTGGACGTCCTGGTGGGCCCGGTGGCGGGGCACGAGGGGCTCGCCGTCTCCGAGTACTGCAAGAGCAAGAAGAAGCTCATGCTCCTCGTCTACGGCGGCAACGTGAAGATCGCCGGGGAGAACTGCAGCCGCTACACCTTCATGGTCGGCCACACGATCTGGAGCGTGAGCGCCCCGGTGGTGCCCTGGATCCTCGAGACCCTGGGCAAGGACGTGTTCCTGATCGGCTCGGACTATATCACCGGCAAGGACATCGTCCGCTGGATGGACGAGGGCATCAAGAAGGGCGGTGGGCGGATCGTGGGCACGGCCTTCCCGCCGCTAGGCCACAGCGAGTTCGCCCCCTACATCGCCCAGATCAAGAACGCGAACCCGCGGCCCAAGGTCGTCACGGGCTTCGTCGGCGGCAGCGACCTCGTGGCGCTCACCAAGCAGTTCGACGAGTTCGGGCTCAAGCGCGAGGGCATCGTCATGGTGCAGACCATCGGCGGGTTCTCGGACACCCAGGCCCGGGCCATGGGCGAGGCGGGGGTCGGGCACTACGACATCATCCACTACTCGCACTGGCTCACCCACAAGGAGAACCAGGACTTCATCGCCGACTTCAAGAAGTTCGCCCCGGAGGAGCTGGTGGACGATGCCCACGCCATCGGGTACGACGTGGGTACCTGCATCGTCCACGGGCTCGATGCCGCCGGCGGGGTGCCGGACAACGAGAAGATGATCGACGCCATCGCCAAGCGCCGGTGGGTGGGGCCCCGCGGCGAGTGCTCCTTCGGCCCCAACCAGGTGATCAAGCACCCGGTCAACATCCGCCAGATCCAGAAGGTCGGCAGCGAGTACCGGTCCATCCCCATCAAGAACCTGGGTGCCATGGGCACGCCCTGGGACGCCTCGGGCCCGGGAGGCGCCTGCAAGGTGTAGGGCCCCGGGCGGGCCCGCGTGGCCTCCCCCGAGGTCCTCCTCACCAACCTCCTCTACGGCCTGACCATCGCCTCGGCGCTGATCCTCATCTCGTCGGGGCTGTCGCTCATCTTCGGGGTCGTGGGCGTCGTCAACTTCTCCCACGGCTCCTTCTGCATGCTGGGGGCCTATGTCGGCTACTCCCTGGCGACGGCCACCGGCTCCTTCTGGGCGGCCCTCGTGGTGGCGCCGCTGGTGGTGACCGCCGGCGCCGTCCTGATGGAGCGCTTCACGCTACGCCCGCTCTACGGCCTCAATCCCCTGTACCAGCTCTTCCTGACCTTCGCGCTGAGCCTCGTCTTCTCCAACCTCGTGCTCATGCTCTGGGGCGGGGACACCGTGTCCATCCCGACGCCGGCCTACCTGCGCGGCTTCGTCTCGATCCTCGGCATCGCCTACCCGACCTTCCGGCTCTTCGTGCTCGTCTTCAGCGCCTGCCTGGCGGCGGCGCTCTGGCTCTTCATCGAGCGCTCGGTCTGGGGGGCCGTGCTCCGCGCGGGACTGCACAACATGGAGATGGTGGAGGCCTTCGGCATCAACACCCGCGCCCTCGTCACGGCCGTCTTCGCCCTGGGCGCCGGGCTCGCGGCCGTGGCGGGGGTCTTCATGGGCGCCATGCGCAACGTGAATCCCGAGATGGACCTGGACCTCATCACGAGCGCGCTCATCGTCGTGGTCATCGGCGGGCTCGGCAGCTTCCGCGGCGCCGTCATCGGCTCGCTGATCCTCGGCACGGCGGAGTCCTTCGGCGCCCAGCTCTTCCCGGGCCTCGCCAAGTTCGTCGTGTGGATCGTGATGGCCGCGATCCTCCTCTGGCGCCCCGAAGGGCTCGTGAAGAACGCATGAGGCGCGCGCTCCCGACCACCCTCGTGCTGCTGGTGCTGCTGGCCTTCCCGATCGGCGCGGGCAGCCTGTACTCGGACTTCTACCTCTCGCTCGCGATCCGCGTCTTCGCCTTCGTGATCCTCCTCCTCGGCTTCGACCTCCTGGCGGGCTACGGCGGCCTCATCTCCTTCGGCCACGCCATGTTCTTCGGCACCGGCGCCTACGCGGCGGCGCTCACCCTCAAGCACCTCACCACCTCCGTGTGGGCGGCGCTGGCCGTGGCCGTCGTGGTGAGCGCCGGGCTGGCCCTCGTGGTGGGCTTCCTCTCCATCCGCGCGCGGGAGATCTACTTCGTCTTCCTCACCTTCGCCTTCGCCCAGTTCGCCTACCACGCCGTGAACTCCTGGGAGTGGGCGGGGGCCGCCAATGGCCTGCCCGGCATCCCGCCCCCGTCCCTCTGGATCGCGGGCCGGCTGCCGGTGGACCTCGACCGCCGCGCCGTCTTCTACTACTTCGCGCTGGCCGTGGCCGCGGCCGCATTCCTCGTGGCACGCCGGATCGCGGCCTCCGCCTTCGGGCGGGTGCTGGTCGGCATCCGCGAGAACGAGGAGCGCGCCCGCTTCCTCGGCTACGACGTGACCCGCTGCCTCCGCCGCGCCTTCCTCATCTCGGGCGTGTTCGCCGGCCTCGGCGGCGCCGTGCTGGCCTGCTTCCAGAGTTTCGTCGCCCCCACGCTCTACCACTGGAGTGTGTCGGGCGAGGTGCTGCTCATGGCGCTGCTGGGCGGCATGGGCACGCTGGTGGGCCCCATGGCGGGGGCGGCCTTCGTGATCGTGCTGGGCGACTTCCTCTCCTCCTGGCTCGCGGAGCGCTGGCTCCTCGTCATGGGGCTGATCTACGCGTCCTGCGTGCTCTTCTCCCCGACCGGCTTCGCCGGCATCGCGCGGCGCCTGGGGGCCCTCCGTGGCTCTGCTGAGACTCAACGGGCTCCGTAAGGCCTTCGGCAGCCTCCAGGTCATCGAGAATCTCGACCTCACGGTCGAGGCCGGACGCATCACCTCGGTGATCGGGCCCAATGGCGCCGGCAAGACCACGCTCTTCAATCTGATCACGGGGCGGCTCCCGCTGGACAGAGGCCGCATCCTCTTCAAGGAGCGGCCCATCGCCGGGCTGTCGCCCGATGCCATCGCGCGGCTGGGTCTCGCCCGCTCGTTCCAGATCACCAACGTCTTCCCCGCCCTCACGGTGCTGGACAACGTGCGGCTGGCGGCCCAGGCACGCCAGCCCGGCGCACTGTCCCCCTGGCGCCCCGCCGAGCGCCTCGTCGAGGCGACGGCCAGCGCCGAGGCCGCGCTCGCCCAGGTGGGACTCGGCGCGCTGCGCGACCGTCTCGCGCAGACGCTCTCCCACGGCGACCAGCGCCACCTCGAGATCGCCATGACGCTCGCCACGGGACCCGAGCTCCTCCTGCTGGACGAGCCCACCTCCGGCATGTCCGCGGTGGAGACGGGCCGCACGATGACGTTGATCGGCGAGATCGCGCGCCGGGTCACCGTGCTCATGATCGAGCACGACATGGATCTCGTCATGGGCCTCTCCCACCGCGTGGCCGTCATGGCCTTCGGCAAGAAGATCGCGGAGGGCAGCCCGGCCGAGATCGCGCGCGACCCCGAGGTGCGCCGCGTCTACCTGGGGGACCTGTGACGACGCCCGCGCTGGCGCTCCAGGGGGTCAACACCTACTACGGCCCGAGTCACATTCTCTTCGACCTCGGGCTCACGGTGGCCGAGGGCACGGTGACGTGCCTCCTGGGGCGGAACGGAGCCGGCAAGACCACGGCCATCCGCACCATCATGGGCCTCACCCCGCCCCGCTCCGGCGCCATCACGTTCCGGGGGACGCGCATCTCGGGCCTGCGCCCCTGGCAGATCTTCCGCCGCGGCATCAAGCTGGTGCCGCAGGGGCGCGGCATCTTCCCGCCGCTCTCGGTGGAGGAGAACCTGCGCCTCGCCCTCCTCCGCGCCGAGGCGCCGGAGCCTGAAGCCGAGCTCGAGAAGGTCTACGCGCTCTTCCCCGTGCTCGCCGAGCGGAGGCGCCAGCGAGGGAAGACCCTGTCCGGCGGCGAGCTGCAGATGCTGGCCATCGCCCGCGCCCTGCTCGGCCGCACGGGGCTCATCCTCATGGACGAGCCCACCGAGGGGCTCGCGCCGCTCGTGCTGCGCGCGATCCAGGAGATCCTCCACCGCATCAAGCGGGAAGGGGTGACGGTGCTGCTGGCCGAGCAGAACGCGCGCATGGCGCTGGACGTGGGCGACTGGCACCACATCATCGACGACGGGCGCATCCGCTTCTCCGGCGACAGCCGGAGCATCCTCGGCAACGACGAGATCATGACGCAGTACCTCGGCGTCTCCCCGCGCTGACCGGAGGGAGGCCGCGACCAT
>JACPCX010000048.1:0-11182 GCA_016184305.1 Candidatus Rokuibacteriota bacterium
GCGATCCTGCTCCCGGGACAGGGGCGTCGTCAAAGGCCGCGTGAGTGGCGCAGACGGCTGCCCTGGCGGCAGGTGTCGTCGATCGAGGAGAATTCTGAGGGACCGTGAGAGGCTGGCCTGGCCCCCGGGCGGGGTGATCCGGTGGCCGGGGCGTGGTCGGGCTGGGGCGGGGCCGGTCCGGTCCGGGGGGGTCTCGGGCCGGCCCCGCCCCAGCCCGAGGTGGGCGAGGACCGCGCGCACGACACCGGGACCGTGCAGATGGCGATGAGACGCGGGCGACCGCCACAGCGCGGGCAGGCCAAGCTGGCGAGGGCGAACACCCGGTGCATGAGGGCCGCCCAGGTCCAGAGGCGCGGTGTGGGTGGGGTGCCACCGCCGGGCGGGCCGGCGCCGGCCTAGTCGAGGGCCGGATCTGAGGCCGCCGGGCGGCCGTAGCCGATCACGTGGCGGCGTCAGCGGGCACCCATGTAAGAACGATCGGGCGGCGTCCGGCCGGGACGGCCATCTGAGCCCAACCAGACCGAGATCGCCGGAGCACCAACGGAAAATCAACCGTTTGAAGCGGCGCCTCGCGTGACGCATCGCCAGATCGGCTGGCACGAGGCTTGAGTCGCCCTACAACCGATGCGCGCGCTCCTCCCGCGGAAGCCCACGATTGTCGGCCTCGGATTCGCGGGAGCCCTGCTGCTCTCCGCGATGGCGCTCGTCGCCTACTCGACGGTCGAGTTCCTGCGGTTCGAGCGCGTCGAGACACGGCGCGCCGTGTTCATCCACGCCGCCGGGCAGGCCCTAGCACCCGGGACGAGCGTTCGGGCCATCGATCTGCCCGGAACCCTCGCCCGCCTCGGGTACACCGAGACGAAAACGGCGCCGACCGCGCCCGGGCAGTACCGCCGCGCTGGCGGCGTCTGGGACATCTTCCTTCGCGAGGAGCGGTCGCGCGCGCGGCTCGAGGTGCGCGGCGAGCGCATCGCGCGCGTGACGCGGGATGGAAAGGACGCGGAGGCGGCGCTCGAGGGCGAGGTGCTGACGGGCGGTGCCGATCAGCCGGGGGAAGACTATCGGCCGATCAAGCTTGCCGACACGTCCAAGACCCTGGTCAACGCGGTGCTCGCCATCGAGGACCACCGGTTCTTCGAGCACGGGGCGCTCGACCTGAAGAGCCTCGCGCGGGCGGTGTGGGTCAATACCCGCGCCGGCAAGGTGGCCGAGGGCGGGAGCACGATCACCCAGCAGCTCGTCAAGAACCGCTTGCTGACGCCGCAGCGAACGATGACGCGCAAGGTGCGCGAGGCGTGGCTTGCCACCCTCGTCGAGTGGCGCTACTCGAAGGAGCAGATCCTCGAGGCCTACCTGAACGAGATCTACCTCGGCCAGCGCGGCCCGCTCGCCATCCGCGGCATGGGCGCGGCAAGCCGCGCCTACTACGCGAAAGAGATCCACCAGCTCACGCCGGGCGAGGCCGCGCTCCTCGCGGGCATGGTGCGCGCGCCCAATACGTATTCGCCGGTGCTCAATCCCGAGCGCGCGCGCCGGCGGCGGGACGTCGTCCTGGCGCGGATGCGCGAGCTCAAGATGCTGGACGGGCCGGCCTATGAACGCGCGCGCAAGGAGCCGGTGCGCGCGCTCGCCCGCCCGCGGCCCGGCCAGCCGGCGCCTCACTTCACCGACCACGTCCGCCAGGAGGTGGACGAGCGCTTCGGCCCGGGGACGCGGATCGTCACCACGCTCGACCTCACGCTGCAACGCTTCGCCGAGAACGCGGTCGCCGCCGGCCTCGACCAGCTCGAGAGCCGCTACGCCCGGCTCCGGCGCAGCGAACCGAGTGCGCGTCTTCAGGCTGCCCTGATCGCGCTCGATCCCGCTACCGGCGAGATCCGCGCCTTCGTGGGCGGGCGCGACTACCAGGTGAGCCAGTTCGACCGCGTGACGCTGGCGCGGCGCCAGCCCGGCTCCGCGTTCAAGCCGTTCGTCTACCTGGCGGCGATCAGACCTCGGGAAGGCGGGCTGCCGTTCACCGCGGCGTCGATGGTCGACGACGGCCCCATCACGGTCAACGTGGACGGCAAGCCCTGGAGCCCGCGCAACTACGACGACCACTACGAGGGGCGCGTGAGCGTCCGCCGGGCGCTCGAGCAGTCGCTGAACGGTGCCACCGTGCGTATCGCCCAGGTGGTGGGCTCCCCGGCAATTGCGGAGACGGCTCACGCTCTCGGCCTCGCCGAGCACACGGCTCCCGTCCCCGCGCTCGCCCTCGGCGCCCTCGAGGTCACGCCGATCGACCTCGCCGCCGCTTACGTCCCGTTTGCGAGCGGAGGCCTGCGGCCGGGCGCGATCCACTCGGTGCGCGCGGTCTACCAGGCCGACGGCAGCGCGGTCGTGCCCGGCGGCAGCGACGCGACTCCGTCCGCCGTCATCACCCCTGCCGAGGCCTATCTGATGACGTCGCTGCTCCAGGGCGTCATTCGCTCGGGCACGGCCAGCGCCGCGCAGTCGCTGACCGCCCCGCGATGCCTGGTTCGTCGGCTATTCGTCCCGCCTCGTCGTCGCCGTCTGGGTCGGCTTCGACGACGCCACGCCCCACGGACTGAGCGGCGCAGCGGCGGCGCTGCCGATCTGGTCGCAGTTCATGAAGCAGGCGCTCGACGCGTATCCCGCGCCCGCCTTCGCCGTGCCGGAGGGCATCCGGATCGCGAACATCGACGCGAGCAATGGCCAGCTCGCCGGCGCGTCGTGCCCGCTGGTCGCGCGCGAGGTGTTCCTCACCGGCACCGAGCCGGAGCCGTGCACGGAGCACACCGGGATCACGTACCGGATAGACCATTGGTGGAATCAGCTGCGCGACTGGTTCCGGCGCTGATCCGGCCGGCCGTCCTCGCGCCGTGGGCCATTGCCCTGGCGCTGACGGGCTGCGCGACGATGCCAGGCGTCGCCAAGGGGCCCCTGCCGGAGAGGTCGCCGCGCTCAGCACCTCAGCCGAAGGCTCCGCCGCCGGGACAAATCCAAACGGGCATAGCCTCGTGGTACGGCCATCCACACCACGGTCGCCGCACGGCCAGCGGAGAGGTCTTCAACATGCACGCGCTCACCGCCGCGCATCCGTCCCTGCCGCTCGGGACGCGCGTGCTCGTCACCAATGTCAAGAACGGCCGGTCCGTCGAGGTGCGCATCACCGACCGTGGTCCGATTGTCCGCGGACGCATCGTCGACCTCTCCTATGCCGCCGCGCAGAGGCTCGGCGCCGTGGACGACGGAGCGTTCCGGGTGAAGCTGCGCACGCTCTCGGACCGGGTCGACTCGCCCGCGGCGCCCCCCGCGAACGAAAAGGACAGGCACAACAGCGCTCTCGACGAGTGACGGTCGGCCTCTGGCTCCGAGCGATCCTGCGCCCGGCCCCGGGGCGCAGTCAGGGATCTCGCGCGCCGGCCAGTCTCGCCGACCGCAGCTGCCCCCGCCTCCGCCCCACCCGCGGCGACCGCAGCCCTTGCGGTCGACATCCGCGAGATCGTCGTCCGCAACGCTGCGGGCCATGGGCGGCCCCCTGTGGGTCGACGTCACTGGCGACGTGCGCGGAGTTGCGATCCCACGCGCGAACCCGTACCTCCTCCAGCAGGGTGGCTGGAAAACCACGGACGGCCAGCTGACGTCCGAGTTTCGCTGTCGCCTCGACGGCGACGCGCTCTCGGCCAGGACCGACATCCGGCTCAGCCGGCTGCAGGTCGTTCGCGCGGCGGCCGAGGACGGGGCTCAGGCGCGCATCGGGCTGCCGCTTGGCCTGCTCACCGCGCTCCTCAAGGATCCACGCGGGGACATCAAGGTGTCGGTCCCGGTGGGAGGCCGCCTCAATGTCGTCGTCCTCGCGACGAGCGGCTGCGCCAGCGTCGGGCCCCTGGAGGACATGCGGATCGAGTCCGAGGTCAAGGCCCGGCTCGTCGCCGAGAAAGACGCGAAGCCTCGGCGTGCTGAGCAGCAACGCGACCGTGTATCTCAGCGGGACGGTCGAATCCGCGGATCAAAAAGCGCAGGCGGAGGCCCTGGCCAAGGGCGTTCGAGGCGTCAGGCGCATCATCAACAGCCTCGACGTTCGCTCGGCGCCCAAGTAACTCGTAGGCGTTGTCGAGCTTGGTGTACCGCATTCCGTGGCGGGTCAGTTTGCGGGCCAGCCCCTCGTGGCCGTTGACGTAGAGCTGGCCCTTAGGCGTCGGCGGGCTTCACCGGCTCCACCCGCTCGCGCTCGATGAGGGCGAGGACGCAGTACACTCCCGCGATCAGCTCGAGGGTCTCCTCCAGCACGGTCTTGGGGAAGACCGTGGGCAGGATGCGGTCCAGGTGCCGCTCGAACACCTCGGTGAGGACCAGCATGGCGATCGCGACCACAAGGAGCTGTCCCCAGTCCGTCCGCAGCGCGGCGAGTCCCCAGCGCCACAGCGGCGCGAGCCGGCGCAGGACGTAGGAGGCGAGGAGCACCAGCGCCGCCAGCATCAGCGCGTAGAGCGAGAGCCAGAGGGCGAAGAGCGCCGGCGGCTGCCGGAAGGTGTGGCGGAAGGTCATGGTCGAGCCCAGCACGCGCTGCCACACCTCGATCTCACCCTCGAGCAGGATGAAGAAACCGACGGCGAGGATGACCTCGGACACGGGCGAGCGTCCCACCGCGACGAGACGCCGCCACCGCACGAGGCAGAGGGCCAGGGCCAGCGCGATCAGGACGGCCTGGACCGCTTCCACCAGCGAGTCCTCTGCCACGAGCCAAGCGACGAAGGGTCGGTCCCAGGCGAGGCAGGCCGCCAGGGTCGCGGGGATGACCGCGGTGACGAGGACGGCCTGCACGACGATCGAGGGGCCCCAGCGTGCGGGGCGCCGGCGCGCCCGGATGGGAATAGGATCGGACTCTGGCGAGTTCACGAGAGCCTGAGGTTACCTTACCACGCGGCTGTCGCTGAACGGACCGACGGAGGATGCGGGTACTGAGCCGGCAACGGGTGCTGCTCATCGGCTCGCTTCGTGAAGTCGCCGTCGCTGGCCCGGGTGGCCCGGAAGTGTCGAGTTCCTTTGCAATCCCCTCCTCGACTCCCGCTGCCCTTACTGGCCCGGCCCCCTGGCGTCCTGTCTCATGGGTCCGTCGTGGCTCCTCACGAGACGGGGCCGCGGGGTACGGCTCAGCGTGTTCCGCGGGGAGGGCTCCCGGCTCCGGCCGGCGCCTTGACCCTCCCGGGGGCGCTGCCTATACTACGTGGGCCATGCCGCCGCTGCCGGTGGGCAAAGTGCGGGCCGAGACGCTCCGGAGGCTATTCGCGAGGTACGTGCCGCAGGGAGAGCGGGTGGTGGTCGGGCCGCGGGTCGGAGAGGACGCCGCCGTCCTCGACATGGGAGACCGCTACCTGGTCGCGACGACGGATCCCATCACGTTCGCGACCGGCGAGATGGGACGGTACGCGGTCCACGTGAACGCCAATGACCTGGCGGTGCGCGGCGCCCTCCCCCGGTGGTTCCTCGCCACGCTGCTCTTGCCCGAGGGACAGACGACGGAGTCGAGCGTGGAGGAGCTCTTCGCCGAGATCGCGGAGGCGTGCGGGGAGATCGGCGTCTCGCTGGTGGGCGGGCACACGGAGATCACGGCGGGGCTCGACCGCCCCATCGTGGTCGGGGCCATGCTCGGCGAGGTCGCGAAGGATCGGCTGGTGACGACGGCCGGCGCGCGCCCCGGCGATCGGGTGCTCCTCACCAAGGGCGTGCCGATCGAGGGCGCAGCCATCATCGCGCGCGAGCGCGGGGACGAGGCCGAGCGCCGCGGGGTCCCGCGGGAGGTGGTGGCGCGCGCGCGGGAGTTCCTGCGCCGGCCGGGGATCAGCGTGCTGCCGGAGGCGCGAGCCGCGTGTGGCGCCGCCGGGGTCCGCGCCATGCACGATCCGACCGAGGGGGGGCTCGCCACCGCGTGCTGGGAGCTGGCGCAGGCGGGGGCCGTGGGGTTGCGGATCGACCGCGAGCGGATTCCGGTGCTGGTCGAGGGGGAGCGGCTCTGCCGCGCCTTCGGGCTCGATCCGCTGGGCACCATCGCCTCCGGGTCGCTGCTGCTGGCGGTGGACGCGGCCGAGGCGGAACTCGTGGCGGCCGCATGCCAGGCCAGCGGCGTCGCCTGCACGGTGATCGGCGAGGTGACGGACGTCCGCGAGGGCGTCACGCTCACCACGGGCGGCCGCGCCGCGGCGATGCCGAGCTTCCCTCAGGACGAGATCTCGAGACTGTTCACGGAGGCGTAAGTTGCCACAGATCGGCTACGCGCAGCGCCAGGCGCCCATGGGGCGCCGGGGCATGGTGGCCTCATGCCACCCCTCGGCCTCCTTCGCCGGGGTCCAGGTGCTCCAGGCGGGCGGCACCGTGGCCGACGCCGCCGTCGCCACCAACGCCGTGCTCGCCGTCACCCAGCCCAATTTCTGCGGAGTGGGCGGCGATCTGTTCTGCCTCTACTATGATGCCGCCACCCGCCGCGTCCACTTCCTGAACGGCGCGGGCCGGTCGGGTTCGCGGGCCGCGCTTGCCGAGCTCGCGCGCCGCGGACTCTCGGCCGTGCCGTTCCTGGGACCGGGCTCCGTGTCCGTGCCCGGCGTCACCCGCGCCTGGCGCATGCTGCTCGAGCGCTTCGGGACGCGTCCGCTCCCGAGCCTGCTCGCGCCGGCCATCCACTACGCGCGCGAGGGCTTTCCGATCTCCGACATCGTCTGCCAGGCCATTCACGAGCGCTTCGAGGTGATCGACGACGCCGAGTGGCGGCGCGTCTTCGTGCCGGGTGGCGTCTTCCCGACGCGGGGCGACTGCTTCCGGCAGCCCGATCTTGCCCGCACGCTCGCCGAGCTCGGGGAGGAGCCCGATCTCTTCTACCGTGGACGGGTTGCCCGGGCCATCGCCCGGCGCCTCGAGGACCAGGGGTTCCTCAACCCCGCGGACCTCGCCGAGCACTCGGGCCAGTGGGGCGAGCCGATCCAGATGAGCTATCGCGGCTACACGGTGTACGAGACTCCGCCGCCGACACAGGGGGTGGCGGCGCTGCTCACGCTCAACCTGCTGGAGGGCTTCGATCTCGCGGCGCATCCCGTCCACTCCGCCGAGCACCTGCATCTCCTGCTGGAGATGACGAAGCTCGCCTACGCCGACCGCGACCGCTGGGTGGCCGATCCCGAGCAGGCCCGCGTCCCCGTGGCGTCGCTCCTCGACAAGGCCTACGCCGCGCGGCGCCGCGCGGACTTCGATCCGGAGAAGGCGCAAAGCCACGCCTGGGGCGATCCGGACGGGGGCACCACGGGCTTCGTGGTCGCCGACGGCCGGGGCAACCTGATCAGCGTGATCCAGAGCCTCTACAAGTCCTTCGGCTCGGGCGTGATCCCGCCGGGCACGGGCGTGGTGCTCCACAACCGCGGCGCCTACTTCAACACCGATCCCGCGCATCCCAACTGCTTCGCGCCCCGCAAGCGCCCCTTCCACACGCTGCTGGCCTGCGTGGTCACGCGGGAGGAGCGCCCGGTGCTGGGCTACTCCACCATGGGCGGCGACGGGCAGGCCATGTTCCACGCCCAGGGGCTCACCAACGTGCTCGACTACGGCATGGAGATCCAGGAAGCCATCGAGCGGCCGCGCTTCATGTACGGGCCGCTGACCCCGGGAGACCCGGCGGACGTCCTCAGGGTCGAGGGGCGCGTGTCCGCGCCGGTGCGCGAGGAGCTGGCTCGCCGCGGCCACAGCGTCCATGCCGTGTCCGACTGGTTCTCCCAGATGGGACATGCCCAGGGCATCACCCTGACCGACGGCACCCTTGCCGGCGGCGCCGATCCGCGCGGCGACGGCGCGGCGCTGGGATTCTGAGGGTGGACAGGCTGCGGCGTCTGCTGGCGATCACGCTGCTCCTGGCCGTGTGCGTCGCCCTCTGGCCGCCCGTCGCGGGCGCCCTGGACTGGGGGGGCATCGAGCCGGGCGTCACCACGGCCGAGCAGGTCCGCGAGCGGTACGGCCCCCCGACGAAGGAGATCAAGCGCAAGGTCGAGGGGTACGACACCTTCGAATGGCTCTACGAGAGCCGCCAGGCGCCGGTGGGCTTCATCCGCATGACGGTGGACTTCGGCCTCCTCACGCCTGCGGGCTACAGCTCGTCGGTGGTGCGCGTGCTGAGGCTCGAGCCCAAGCCCTTCATCTTCGGACGGGACACGATCATCGACGGCTGGGGCGTCCCCGATCAGATGGGCGTCAAGGACGAGCGGGAGATGTTCGTGTACCGCGCGGGGCTCGTCGTGATCTTCGACCAGAGCGGCGTCCTCGCGACGAGCCTGTACTTCAGCGTGAAGCAGCCGGACCAGCCGGCCGCGGCCCCCGTGCCGTCGGCCACGCCGCCGGCGGGCTCGCCCGCCCCCGCGAGGCCCCGGCCGGCCACGCCGCCGGTACGCCGGTAGCCCGGGCGTCCCGTTGCGGTTCCGCGCCGAGCATATGATCGACCATCTCCTGGCCCTGGATCCCGGGGGCCGCGGCATCGCCGGGTTCTTCGTCGAGGGCGGGGCGGAGCGCGCCGCGCGGGCGCTGGCGCGAGGCCGCCGGGTCCTGATCACCACCGGCTTCGCGTTTGGTCCCGGGGAGCCGGAAACCGATGGGCCTCCCGGGGCGGCCTCGCTCGGCCGGGCACTGCGTCTCCTGGGCAAGGAGGTCACCTACGTGACCGACCCCGTGACGGTGCCGCCGCTCGAGGCCGCGCTGCGCTCGCTCGGGGAGCCCGCGGCCATCGTCACCTTCGACGCGACGGATGCCACCGCGCCCGCGGTGGCCCGCCGGCTCCTCGCCGAGCACGCGCCGACCCATCTCGTCGCCATCGAGCGTCCGGGGCGGACGCGCACGGGCGATTATCTGAGCGCCCGCGGGGAATCCATCCGCGCGTGGAACGCGCCGCTCGATGCCCTGTTCATCGCGGCGCCGCGCCGGCTGGTGACCATCGGCGTGGGGGACGGCGGCAACGAGATCGGCATGGGCAACGTCCTCGGCCGGATCGCGCGCGGCGGGGCGAAGGCGCGGCGCATGGCCTCCGTCGTCACGGTGAGCCACCTCGTGGTGGCCGGCACCTCCAACTGGGGCGCCTATGGCGTCGTGGCGGCGCTGTCGTATCTCGACGGACGGGACCTCCTGCACTCGGCGGCGGAGGAGCGCCGGATGGTCGCCGCCTGCGCCCGGGCCGGCGCCGTGGACGGGATCACCCGCCTTCACGAGCCCACCGTGGACGGCTTGCCCTTGGAGGCGCACGTAGGCATGCTGGAGCTGTTGAGAGTGGCCGCCCGGAGCCGGCGCAGCGCGCGCTCCCCCGGGCGCGCGACAGTCGCGAAGACCCAGAGGGCCGTGAGCCCAGCCAGGCCGGCCACGGCCGCCCAATCAGTCACGACCGGAGGACGATCCAGATGACGCAGACGGCGAAGCCATCGAAGGTGCATGAGACCTATCGCGCTCTCCACCCCAGGTCGGCCGCGCTCTGGGAGCGCGCGCGCGCCGTGATCCCCGGCGGCGTCACCCACGACGGCCGCCACCTCAACCCTTTCCCCATCTACGTCGAGCGGGCGCAGGGCTCGCGCAAGTGGGACGTGGACGGCCACGAGTACGTGGACTACTGGATGGGGCACGGCGCCCTCTTCCTCGGCCACTGTCACCCCGCGGTGGTGACGGCCATCCAGGCCCAGGCCGCCCGCGGCACGCATCTGGGCGCCTGCCACGAGCTGGAGTTGCGCTGGGCCGAGCTGATCGGAAGGCTCATCCCCTCGGCCGAGATGGTGCGCTTCACGATGTCCGGCACCGAGGCCACTCACCTGGCCATGCGCATCGCGCGCGCCTACACGGGCCGCTCCAAGGTGGTGAAGTTCCACGGCCACTTCCACGGCTGGGCCGACGGCGTGGTGGCCGGCGTCAACCCGCCCTTCGACGTCCCGATGTCGGCGGGCGTGCCCGCGGGCGTGCTGGAGCAGGTGCTGCTCTGTCCCCCCAACGACATCAAGGCGGTGGACGGTCTGCTCCAGCGCGGGGATGTGGCGGCCGTCATCCTCGAGCCCGCCGGCGGCCAGGCCGGCACCACGCCCACGATCCCCGGGTATCTGCAGGAGCTCCGCGGCCTCACCGAGCGGAACGGCGTCGTCCTCATCTTCGACGAGGTCATCACGGGCTTCCGCTACGCGCCCGGCGGCGCCCAGGCCTACTTCGGCGTGACCCCCGACCTCACCACGCTGGCCAAGATCGTGGCGGGCGGGCTGCCGGGCGGCGCCGTCGTGGGAAAGAAGCCGCTCATGAGCATGATGGCCCACCGCGGCGACCCGGTGTGGGACCGCGCCCAGCGGGTCGCGCAGAACGGCACCTTCAACTCCAACCCGCTCTGCGCGGCGGCTGCCATCGCCACCCTGGAGGCGGTGTCGGACGGCTCCCTCCACGCCCGCGCCAACAAGGCGGGCGACGAGCTGCGCGCGGGGCTCGGCGAGGCGATGAAGCGCGCCGACGTCCCCGGCGCCGTCTTCGGCGAGGCCTCCATCTACCACGTCTCCTTCGAGGGCCGGCCGGGGCTCGCCGGCTTCGACCGCCCCCGGCGAGGCGATCTCTACCATCTCCTGCGCTGCGCCCTGCTCAACAACGGGATCGACTGGTCCAACTATCACGGCTGGATCTCGGCGGTGCACACCGCCGAGGACCTCGCGCGCACCGTGGCGGGCTACGAGAAGGCGTTCGCGGCCATGGCGGCGGACGGCGCCTTCCAGGGCATGTAGCGATGGAGCAGGCGGCGCGGCGGGCCAAGCTCCAGGAGCTGCGCGAGCTGGCCCAGGGCTCGGAGGAGTTCGAGGGCGGCGTCACCTTCGAGGAGGAGACGGAGGCGCTGATCGTGGGCGACTGGGCCATCTTCGCCGTGGACGACCTCGGCGATCTGGCGCTGTCCTTCCACCTCGCCGCCCACCCGCTGGCCGTGGCGCGGCTCACGCGCTTCCTCGTCCAGCACGAGGTGCCCTTCGTGCTCCACGAGTCCTTCATCGTCGACGACGACGACCGGATCGTCTTCGAGTCGGACACCGGCGCCGACTCGCCCGGCCAGAGCTAGCTCGACCGCTTCTCTGGGTGGACACCTCCCACCCTCTCGGGTAACCTCGGCCTCCTGTGGTGGGCTGGTAGCTCAGTTGGTAGAGCACAG
>JACPCX010000213.1:0-1679 GCA_016184305.1 Candidatus Rokuibacteriota bacterium
GGCAAGGCGCCGGGGCCGCTCCACGGCGTGCCGGTCGGCATCAAGGACATCTTCGATACCGCCGACATGCCCACCGAGCTCGGATCGCCACTGTGGGCGGGCCGCACGCCGCGACGGGATGCGGTAGTCGTCGCCCGGCTGCGCGCGGCGGGCGCCGTGATCATGGGCAAGACCGTGACCACTGAGTACGCGTACTTTTATCCCGGCAAGACCACCAATCCTCACGATGCGGGCCGCACGCCCGGTGGCTCCTCCAGCGGCTCCGCGGCGGCGGTGGCGGCGCACATGGTGCCGGGCGCCGTCGGCTCGCAGACCAACGGCTCCGTGATCCGGCCGGCGGCGTTCTGCGGCGTGGTCGGCTTCAAGCCCACCCACGGCCTCATCCCGCGCAGCGGTGCGCTCCTCCTGTCGCGCACCCTCGACCACGTCGGCGTGTTCGCGCGCACGGTCGAGGACGTGGCGCTCGTCGCCGAGACGCTCGTCGGCTTCGACGAGGAGGACCCCGACACGCGACCCGTCGCCCGTCCGCCGTTGGCCGCGGTGGCCGCGTCGGAGCCGCCGCTGCCGCCGCGCCTGGCCTTCGTGCGCTCGCCCGCCTGGGAGCACGCCCAGCCCGTGACACGCGAGGCCTTCGCCGAGCTCGTCCGGACGCTGGGCGAGGCGGTCGCCGAGATCGAGCTCGGCGCGGGCTTCGCGCGCGGCGTCGAGATGCACCGCACGATCATGGAAGTCGAGATGGCGCACAACCTCCACCGCGATTACGAGAAGGGCCGCGACCGGTTCAGCGCCGTGCTGCGCAAGCTCATCGAGCGCGGCCGCGGCCATAGGGCGGTCGACTACGCTGCCGCGGTCGCCGGCATTCGGTCACTCAACGTCGCGCTCGAGCTGGTCTTCGACGAGTTCGACGCGATTCTCACGCCGGCGGCGCCGGGCGAAGCGCCGCACGGACTCGAGACCACGGGCGATCCGATCTTCTGCACCACGTGGACCTATCTCGGCACTCCGGCGGTGACGTTGCCGCTGCTGCGATCGGCGGCGGGGATGCCGCTCGGCGTGCAGCTGGTCGGGCGTCGTGACGGCGATGCGCGCCTCTTGCGCACGGCTCGCTGGCTCGTCGCGACCCTCAGCAGCACGAGACGTCGTCGTGGCCAGAAGGAGAGGACCGCCGGGCGAGCGGATTCGCCACGCACCGGCAGGAGGAAGTCGTCATGATGATGTTGGTCACCGGAATCATCGGCATTGCCATGCTGGTGGGGTTCCTGGGCTTTCTAGTGTGGTGGATCAAGGACCTGCCCTTCACCATCATCGTCGTCGTCGTGGTCCTCCTGCTGCTCTACGACTTCGTGCGGACCCTGCGCTATGGTGAGGAGGGCGTTAGGCGCTGAGGAGGGGGCTTCCATGAGCGACGACGTTCGGCACATGTACATCGACGGCAAGTGGGTGCTCGCCGAAGGGGGCGCGACCTTCGACGTGATCAATCCCGCCGACCAGTCTGTGGTCGCGCGCGTGGCCAACGGCGCCAGCCCCGAGATCCTCAGGGCGGTGGAGGTGGCCCAGGCGGCGTTCAAGGAGTGGTCCCTCTTGGCGCCGAAGGAGCGGGGCCGGCTGCTGCTGGGCATCCAGGACCTGATGGAGCAGCGCAGGGACGAGCTGGCCCGCCTCATCACGCTCGAGAACGG
>JACPCX010000224.1:0-2457 GCA_016184305.1 Candidatus Rokuibacteriota bacterium
ACGCTAGCGCCCGTTCGGGCCTGTTCGCTCGAGGATGCCTCGCGCGAACAGGGCGGCGCCCAGCGCCCCCACGATCTGCGGCTCGAAGCAGATGTGCGACATCACCCCGAGCTTCTCCTCGATCCGGCGCACCACGCCGACGTTCTTGGAGATGCCCCCGCTGATCACGAAGTCCTCTTCCACTCCGACCACGCGGAGCAGCCCCTTGACGCGCTCGGCGACGCCCTCGCAGAGCCCGGCGAGGATCTCGCGCGTGGGCACGCCCTGGCGCGCGAGGGCAAGGACCTCGGACTTGGCGAACACGACACACGTGTTGCTGATCTTCTCGGGCTTGCCACTGGCCTCGAGGGCGAGCCGGCCGAGGTCTTCGAGCCGCACCTGGAGCAGCGAGGCCATGACTTCGAGGGACCGGCCGGTGCCCGCCGCGCACTTGTCGTTCATGAGGAAGGTGGCCACCTTCCCGGCCTCGTCGCACCGGATGGCCTTGCAGTCCTGCCCCCCCATGTCCAGGATGGTCCGGACCCGGGGGAAGAAGTAGTGGTTGCCCTTGGCGTGGCAGGCGATCTCGGTCACGTTCCGCTGGGCGAACGGCACCACGACCCGGCCGTACCCCGTGGCGACGGTGAACTCGATGTCCTCCCGGCGCAGGGCCGTCGTCGCGAGCGCCGCTTCCAGCGCCGCCACGGCGCTCCCCGGGCCCGAGCGGATGACGCTGTGGCCGGCGATCTCGCCATCCACCATCAGCACCGCCTTCGCGGTGCGCGCCCCCACGTCGATCCCGCACACGAGCATCTAGGCGGCTCCCGCCGGCTCGCGGGCGAGCAGCGCCGCCCCCAGCGCGCCGGCGATCTCGGGATGCTCGGGCACCGCGACGTCCATCTCGAGTTGCTCGCGGAGCGCCTGGACGATGCCCGCGTTCCGGGCCACCCCTCCGGTGAGGACGAGGTCGGGCGCGATCCCCACCCGGCGGCTCGTGGCGGCGATCCTGGAGACGATCGAGTCGTTCACCCCCCGGAGGATGTCCTCCCGGGGGGTGCCGCGGTGGATCTCCGCCACGATCTCCGACTCGGCGAACACGGCACAGGTGCTCGTGAGCACGACGTCTCTCGACCCGCGCAGGGACAGGGCGCCCATGTCGGCGATGGGGATGTCGAGCATCCCGGCGACCGTCTCCAGGAACACGCCCGAGCCGGCGGCGCACTTGTCGTTGAGAGCGAAGTCCGTGAGGCTCCCCCTCGCGTCGCACCGCATGACCCGATTTCCCTCGGCGCCCACGTCGACCACGGTCCGGGCGCCGGGGAACCACCAGTGCGCCCCGCGCGCGTGGCTCAGCATCTGGGTTCGATGACCGTCGGCGAGCGTGACGTTTTCGCGTCCGACCCCGGTGGCGAAGATGCGCTGGATGCGGGCGCGCTCGACCCCCAATTGCTCCAGCGCTGTCTCGAGCGCGAGCCGCGCCGCCGCGCCGACCTCTCCCGAGATGACGAGCGTCGCGTGGCCCAAGATGCCGTCGTCGTGCAGGACGATGACGTTGACGCTCTCGTGGCCGATGTCGATGCCCGCAGTCACCATCCGCGCCGCGTCCTCCTCGCGCCCATCCACGCCCATGTCGGCGAGGGAGCGCAAGGGCGCCGGCGACGGGACGCGGCCCGCACCCGGGGCACCGCGCGCAAACCTCCCCCGAGGGGCGGCCGCCGGTGCCGCGCCTTGACTGCCCCCCGGGGCCGGGCGCAGGATGGCTCGGGCCCAAGGCCCATCGCGAGAGAGGAGAGCACGATGGCGGACAAGCGCGTGTTCCTGGAAGCCGATGTCCCGTTCACGCCCATGGCCTGGGGGCAAACCAAGGTGCTGGTGGGCACCACCCCGGGGGGCGGCGCGGACAGGCTCTATGTGGCCATCACGGAGTATCTGCCGGGGATGGGGCATGCGATGCACAGTCACGCCGAGGACGACGAGATCCTGGTCATCGTCTCGGGCCAGGGGTACACGCTGAGCGACGGGGTGCGCCAGGACCTCGGGCCCGGCACCGTCGTCCACATCCCGGCCGGCTGCGCCCACGAGAACGTGCCCGTGGGCGACGCGCCCCTTCGGGCCATCATCATCAAGGCCAAGCTCGGCCAGGGACATCCTCTTCGAGGTCACGGACGGCGTCGCCTGGGTCACCATCAACCGCCCGCGCGTCCAGAACGCCTTCCGCGAGCAGACCCTGGACGAGCTGATCCACGCCCTCCGCGCCACCCGGGAGGACCCGTCCATCGCCTGCGCCGTCGTCACCGGGGCGGGCGACAGCGCGTTCTCGGCCGGCGGGGACTTCCACGCGATGATGCGCTTGAACCGCGCCAACGCCCATATGTGGAACGACCGCATGCTCGGCCTGGCGATGACCATCCGGGGCCTGCCCATCCCGGTGATCGCCATGGTCAACGGCTGGTGCATGGGCGGCGGCAACGAGCTCGT
>JACPCX010000185.1:0-80882 GCA_016184305.1 Candidatus Rokuibacteriota bacterium
TCTCACCTTGCTCGTGGTGTGGACGGCGTGGCAGTCGTAGACGAGGTTCTGACCGAAAACCGGGCCCGGCTTGTCCCATCCCGTGAGGAGCGCCGGGTCGAAGTGCCGGAAGGTCACGGGGCGGCCCATCACCTCCGCGATCAGCTCCACGAAGCCCACCTGCGTGATGGTCTCCTCGCCCATGACGTTGTAGGCCTGGCCGTGAGCGCGCGGGTCACCGAGCATGGCCGCCAGGGCGTCTGCCAGGTCCTCGACGTGGCCGAACTGCCTGAGCCAGCCCCCGTGCCCCGGGACGAGCACCGGACGGCCGCGGTGGATGCGGTCCATGAAGAACGTCTCGTTGTGGCGCGTGTTGAGCGGGCCGAGCACGTGGGTGGGGCGGACGATGGTCACCGGGAGTCCGTCGCGACGGTGGCGCTCCAGGAGCGCGTCCTCGCCCGCGATCTTGTGGCGAGCGTACTCGCCCCAGTAGAGCCCTCGGGGCGTCTCCTCCGAGTAGGGGATGGGGAGGGTGTGGTCGTAGACGCGCGCGGTGGAGACGAAGAGGACGTGCGGCCGGCCGCCCAGCGCGTCCGCCAGCGCCTCCACGTCCTCGCCCAGGGTTGGCGCGTAGGTGACGTCCACCACCCCGTCGAAGGTGTCCTCCCGGAGCGCGACACGCAGCGCCGCGTGGTCCTTCCGGTCGGCGACGAGGGTCCTGACGCCCGCGGGCAGCCGCTCGCCGCGGCGGCCGCGGTTGAGCACGGCGACCTCGTGGCCGCGGGCGAGGAGCGCGCGCACGAGGTGGAGGCTGATGAACTCCGTGCCGCCCATGACGAGGACGCGCATGACGGCGGGGATGATATCACGGCTACATCCGGAGGCCTGTAAACGATAGGATGCAGGGAACCGTCGTACGCTCAGGAGGCGAGGCATGAGACGACTTCCTGGCAGGCTGCTCATGACCCTGGTGGCCGCGGCCCTCTCGGCCGCCTGCTCGGTCTCAGGCCCCCGGCCCTCGGCGCCGGCAGGGGTGGCCGCTCCGCCCTCGCGCATCGCGCTCCCCGCCTCGCCGCTCAGCGAGGAGCAGCAGATCGTCCATGTGCTCAACCGACTGGCCTATGGTCCGCGGCCCGGTGACGTGGATCGGGTGAGCCAGATGGGGCTCGCCGCCTGGATCGAGCGCGAGCTCGATCCCGCGCAGATTCCCGACGCTGCGGTGGAGCGCGCGCTCAGCGCCTACCCCGTCCTCACGATGACCGCTGCCGACCTCCTCCGCGAGTACCCACGGCCGAACCAGCAGCTCGTCCAGAAGGTCAAGTCCGGGGAGATGGGGCGAAAGGAGATGATGGACGCCTTCCCCCCCGAGCGGAGGCCCTTCGTCATCATCGCCCAGATGCAGAGCGCCAAGGTGCTGCGCGCCGTGATGAGCGAGCGGCAGCTCCAGGAAGTCATGGTCGACTTCTGGTTCAACCACCTCACCGGAGTTCTTCTCTGACAAGGCGTACAGGGCAAAGATCAAGAAACCGCTTGAAGTCGTGGCGAGCGCCGTCCGGGCCCTCGATGGCCAGGTCTTTTCTCCCCGGCGGGACTCTGGCGGCGCTGCCGGCGGAGCCGCGTTGCTCGGTGGCGGCTTCCCGCTGTCGCGCCAGGCGGCGAGCCTGGGGGAGCCGCTCTACGAGGCGCAGCCGCCCACGGGGCATCCCGATGTCGCCGAGGCCTGGGTGAACACGGGGGCCCTCCTCGGGCGCATGAGCTTCGCCCTCGGGCTCGCTCACAACCGCTTCCCGGCGACGCGGGTGGACCTGGGCAAGGCGCTGGTGGGGGTGGATCGGCGCCGGCCCGAGGATGGCCTCAGCATGGTGGTGCCCCACGGCGACCCGGACTACTACCCGGCGCGCGGCAGCATCGCCATCGCGCGCCCTGCCGCCGGGACCTCGGGGACCACGATCGATCTCGACGGCCTCTTCGGCCTGCATCCGGCCATGGAGCCCCTCACGGCGCTCCGGGATGCCCGGCGGCTTGCGGTCGTGCATGCCTGCGGCTCTCCCGATACCACGCGCTCTCACTTCGACGCCCAGGACTACATGGAGTCGGGCACCCCGGCCATCAAGAGCACCGGCGACGGCTGGCTCGCGCGCGGCCTCCAGGCCCTGCCGTCGCGGGGCGCCTCGCCCTTCCGCGCGGTGGCCATTAGGAGAGAGCCTCCTGTAGACTGTCGCGCATGTGGTTTCTCCTGGCGCTGGTCGCAGCGCTCTGCCAGGTGCTGCGCAACACGGTGATGAAGCGCCTGGGCCACAGCCTCGACGAGTACATCAATGTGTGGGGCCGCTTCACCTTCCTGCTGCCCTTCGCCGCGCTGTTCGTCTTCATGAAGGGCGTGCCCGTGATCAAGCCGGGCTTCGCGCTCGCGTGCGTGGCCTTCGGCGCCTCGCAGACCATCTCCACGCTGGCGCTGTCCAAGGCGCTCAAGCTGGCGGAGATCTCCATGGTCACCGCGCTCTGGAAGGTGAGCCTGCTGGTGCTGCTGGGGCTCGGCTACGTCACCCTCAAGGAGGCGCCGACCCTGCTCGGCATCGCCGGCGTGCTGCTCAGCATGTCGGGCGTCTACCTGCTCAACGTGAGCCGCGCGCACCTCTCGCCGTGGGCGCCGCTCGTCGTGCTTTTCACGGACCGCGGGCTGCGCTACACGCTCCTGGCGGCGCTGTTCTTCGCCCCGTCGGTGGTCACCATCAAGTGGGCGATGCTGCTGTCCGACCCCTACATGGGCACGCTCGGCGGCTACATCGCGGCGAGCCTCATGGTGACGCCGCTCGTGCTCGTGACCTCGCGCCGGCACTTCGCCCAGGTCCCGCGCCACTGGAAGGCCTTCTTCGGCCTCGGCCTCTTCGCCGCCCTCACCACCGTGAGCCAGGGGACGGCCTATCTCCTGACGCTCTCCTCCTACGTGGAGGCGGTCAAGCAGGTGGAGATCCTCTTCGCCATGGTCATCGGCGTGCTGGCCTTCGGCGAGCGCCAGCGCGTCAGGGAGATCGCCCCGGGCGCCCTCGTCATGCTGGCCGGCATGGTCCTGCTCTCCCTCGCCGCCTGACGGGTGGGGCGGCCGGCCGCGCTGGTTGACAGCCGGGGGCCCTGCCTCGTAGCGTAGATGGCACCGGAGCGGGTGCTCCACCCGCGAGGGGGCCCAGATGAGAAGAGCCTTCACCGCGCTGCTGGGGCTGCTCGCCCTCGCCCTTGGCTCGATCCCCGCCTCTGCCCAGAAGGAGCGCGCCGAGCGCCCCACCTACGCCGTAGGGGGCAAGTGGCTCCGGACCGACGGCGCCTTCGACCTCATCCGGATCGAGGGTGATGTCTACGTATTCGCCGCGGATCGCGGGCGCGAGATGCATCTCAGCCGGGACTTGGCGCTGACGAAGGTCGTCAGCCGCGGCAGCGTCGACTTCGAGATCGACCCGGCTCCGAAGATCTCGTGGCCCCTCGAGGTGGGCAAGGAAGGCTACGCCTCGGCGCTGCTGCGCACAGGACGCAATCCGGCAGGTGCCCAGGTCCGGGTGTTCTGGCGGGTGGAGGCCTAAGAGCACCTCTCCACTCCCGCGGGCCGCATCAGGGCATTCAGGATCTTGATGTCGCTGGCCGTCGGCAGCTCCCGGGGGGGCCAGGCCGGCCGAGAGTGGGGGACGATCCAGAGCTGGTACGCGCCTGACGCCGGGCAGATCGTCGCGATGAGGTCGCCTCCGGGCGCTGTCCCGACCTTCCGCGTCGTCGCCTTCGACCGTCCGGCCGTGCCGGAGCCGCTGGCGGTGGCGCTCGCCGACCAGAAGGACCAGACCCGGATGGCGGCCGAGGAGGTCGTGGTCTCGGGCAAGCCAACCTCTGGCAAGGGAGTCGCACGCGTCACCGTGTCCCTCAACGGTGCCGATGTCTCGCGCCAAGAGGAGAAGGCGGCAGCCGCGAAGGAGCTGGCGCTCCGGGTCCCGGTCAAGCTGAGAGAGGGCAAGAACGTCCTCGTGGTGACCGCCGTGGAGGCTGACGGCACCACGAAGCAGGAAGCGCGGACGCTCTACTACGACAGACCGGCCTCGCCGCCGGCGGCCGCGGCTGTCCCGGCGACGCCGCCCCCCGCGGCCGCGCCAGGGCCCCCCGCCCCTGGCGCGGTGGTGTCGGTCCCGCCTCCGCCCCCTGCCGGCCCGCCGCGTCCCGCGGCTCCTCCCACCGTCGCCGCGGCTCCCGCTGCGCCCGCTCCGCCGCTCCAGCTCCTCGTCTCCTCCCCGCGCGATCAGGCGCGGGTGGAGCGAGAGAGCGTGGCGCGGCTGCAATACGCGGTGCCCGACGCCGAGGCGCTGTATCAGGTGCTCATCGGACAGGGCGGCTTCAGGAAGGAGCATGTGCTGCTCCTGACGGACAAGACGGAGCGCAAGACCTCAGGAACATCAAGTGGGCGCTGGGGACATTCCTGTCCCGGTCGGCGCGGAAGGACGACACGGTGCTGATCTTCTTCGCGGGCCATGGCGCCCCGGAGATCGACCCGCAAGGCGTGGAGCGGGACGGGCTGGCGAAGTACCTGATTCCCAGCGACGCGGACCCGGACGACCTGTACTCGACGGCGCTGCCGATGGATGACATCCAGACGATCTTCGGCCGGATCGAGGCCGAGCGTGTCATTGTCTTCCTCGACGCCTCTTACAGCGGGGCGGCGGGGGGGCGGACGTTCTCGTCGAAGAAGACGCGCGGCTCCCACGTGGACGATCTCTTCCTGGAGCGGCTGACGCGCTCGAAGGGGCGGGCGATCATCACGGCCTCACGGCCGGCGGAGGTGTCGATCGAGCTGCCGGAGCTGGGGCACGGGCTCTTCACCTTCTATCTGCTGCAAGGGCTCAGGGGGGCGGCCGATCTGAACCGGGACGGGATCGTGTCGCTGCAGGAGCTGTACGAGTACATCGAGCAGCAGGTGAGCCAGAAGTCGCGGGCGGTGGGGGGCAACCAGCACCCGGTGATGAAGGGGGAGCGCGAAGGGGTGCTGCCGCTTGTGAAGGTCGGCGGGCGCTAGATTTCCGGCCGCGTGCCGTGGGTGGCGCGCACCACGGTCTTGATCCCGCCGCGCACGCTGAAGTCCCCGACCACCTCGATCCAGCGGGGCGCGGCCACGGCCACGAAGTCGTTGAGGATGCGGTTGGTCACGTCCTCGTGGAAGGCGCCCTCGTTCCGGTACGACCAGATATAGAGCTTGATGGACTTGAGCTCCAGCAGGTGCCGATCGGGGACGTAGCGGATCCGGATGGTGGCGAAGTCGGGCTGGCCGGTTCTCGGACAGAGGCAGGTGAACTCGGGGATCTCCAGCGCGACCTCGTAGCCGCGGCCGGGATGCGGGTTCGGAACGGTCTCGAGGTGCTGTGACGGCTGACTCGGCATGGCTCGACGCTACCCCGTTGTGCTCCGGGCGGTCAAGGCCCGGGCCTGGCGGCATGTGGGCCGCGGGCGAGACGGTCGCGGCGACCCGCGGAGCTCCGCGCGATCACTTCCACGTGGCGATGCCGATCCCTGCCGCCACCATCAGTGACGAGAGGACGAGGGTGGGGGTGAGGGGATCGCCGGCGATCGCGGCGGAGAGCAGCACGCCCCAGATCGGCGAGGTGAGCGCGCAGGCCGCCAGCGCGCTGGGGCGGTAGAGCTGGAGCAGCCAGGCGTTCACCACGAAGTTGAACCCCGCCACGATCACGCCCTGATAGAAGAGCGAGGTGGCCAGCGACAGCGTGTAGTGCGTGGGGATGGCCGCCTCCCACCAGAGGCTCGCCAGGAAGAAGCAGGCGCTCCCGATGGCCGACTGGCCCAGGAGGAGCTTGACCGGGTCCAGCCGCTGCACCGCGCGCGCCATGTAGACCGTGCGCTCGCCCAGCAGGAGCGCGCTCGCCGCGACCACGAGGTCGCCGAGGAGCGTGCCGCTCTGGAAGGAGAAGTCGCGCGCGAACAGGAGCACGATCCCGCCGTAGGCCATGGCGACACCACCCAGCTTTGCCCGCGTCATGCGGTCGCCGGGGATGAAGAAGTGCGCGAGCATCACCGTGTGGACGGCGTAGGAGTTGATGAGGACGGAGCCGTGAGCGGCCGTCGTGAGATTGATCCCGATGTTCATCAGGCCGATCTGCACGGTGAAGAGGAGTCCCAGCGGCCAGATCACTCCCCACTCGCCGCGCTTCACGGTCAGCACGCCCTGGCGGCGGGTGTACCACGCATAGGCGAGGATGGTGAGGCCGCCGAGGACGAAGCGCATCCACGCCAGCCTGAGCGGCGGCGCTCCCAGCAGGCCGATCTTCACGGCCACCGGGTTCCCGCCCCAGAGCACCGCCAGGACAAGCGCGGTGAGGGCCCCCTTGAGGTCGAGCGATCGGAGATGGGCCACGGGAGCGCGGCTAGAGGCTCGTCGGCGTCACGGCCATGACGGCAGCCATGGTAGCATGGGGCCCTCATGAAGATCGGACTGGTCGGGCTGTCCAGGAGCGGCAAGACGTCGCTGTTCAATCTCCTCACGGGGCAGAGTGTGGCGACGTCCACGTTCGGCGCCTCGCGCGGGGAGCTGCACATGGGCGTGGCTCGCGTGCCCGATGAGCGCGTGGACCGGCTCTCCGCGCTCTTCAAGCCGAAGAAGACCACCTACGCGACATTCGAGGTGGTGGACCTCGCCGGCATCACCAAGGGGGAGCGGCAGGGGCTCGACGCCAAGGAGTTCAGGAACGCGGACGCCCTGCTCCACGTGGTGCGTGCCTTCCCCGACGCGACGGGCGCGGCCCCGTCGCCCCGCCCGGACATCGTGGACCTGGAGACGGAGCTGATCCTGGCCGACCTCGAGGTGATCGAGCGACGGCTCCAGCGGCTCGAGGCGTCGATCAAGAAGAAGCGGACGGACGCCGACGTCAAGGAGCAAGCGATCCTCCTGCGGCTCACGCCTGCGCTGGAGGCCGAGACGCCGATCCGCGCCATGGACCTGCCCGAGGACGAGGCCAAGGCGATCCGCGGCTTCACCTTCCTCTCGCAGAAGCCGATCCTCCACTGCCTGAACCTCGCCGAGAAGGAGATCGGCCGCGGCGCGTCGCTCGTCGAGAGCTTCGGCCTGGCCGATCTCGCCGGTCGCCCCGCGACGCGCCTCGGCTGGGTCTCGGCCGTGATCGAGGCCGAGGTGGCTCAGCTCGCCGGTGACGAGCAGGCCGCCTTCCTGGCCGATCTGGGCCTCGCCGAGCCCGCCATCAAGCGCGTCCTCACAGACTGCTACACGCTGCTCGGGCTCATCTCCTTCTTCACCGTGGGGGAGGATGAGGTGCGCGCGTGGTCAGTGCCGCGCGGGACTCGGGCGCAGGAGGCCGCCGGGACCATCCACTCGGATATCGCCCGCGGGTTCATCCGGGCCGAGGTGGTGGGCTACGACGAGCTGCTCGCGGCGGAGGGCTCGATGGCGCTCGTGCGTGAGCGGGGCCAGTTCAAGCTGGAGGGGAAGGAGTACGTGGTCCGCGACGGCGAGGTGTGCCACTTCCGCTTCAACGTCGCGAAGTAAGGGGGAGGGCGGCCCCCCGCCGGTTCCCTGCCCCCGTCACCACGTCATTCTTTCGCGCCGACGAAACGCAGCAGCTCTGCGAGGCCGGTGTGCCCCTTGGTGGTGGCGGCCTTGAGCGCGGTGGCGCCGGCTCGCGAGCGCGCGTTGACGTCGGCGCCGCTGGCCAGCAGCCGAGTGACCGCGTCGGCGTGACCGCCGAAGGCGGCGAGCATCAGGGCCGTCACCCCAGCCGCATTGGTCGCATTCACCTCGGCGCCCCTCCTGAGCAGCGCTTCCGCCACCGCCGTGTGTCCTTCCTTTGCCGCTTCCATGAGCGGCGTACGCCCGTCGGCCGCCTTCAGGTTCGGGTCGGCGCCCTTCGCGAGCAGGAGATCCACGATGACGGCAAAGCCCTGGAGGGCGGCCCCCGTGAGGGCGGTCGCGCCGCTCTCGGCTCGCGCGTTCGCGTCCGCGTCACGAGCGAGGAGGAGTCTCACGATCTCGGTGTGGCCGCCCCAGGCGGCGTCGATGAGCGCGGTGCGGCCGTCCTCCGGCTTGCCGCGGCTGGCATTGACGTCGGCCTTGGCCTCGAGGAGCGCGCCGACCGTCTCCGTGTGGCCGCGCTGCGCAGCGAGCATCAGGGGGGTGATGCCCGCCGGCCCGCGCCCGTTGACGCGCGCTCCCTGTGCGAGGAGGGCCTGGACCGTGGCGGTGTCGCCGTTGAGGGCGGCCTGGGCCAGGGGCTTGCTCGCCGAGGCGCAGCCGGCAAGGAGGAGCGCCACTACCGCCACGAGCACTCTGTCCATGACGGGCCTCATCCCGCCTCGTCAGTCGTCGACCAACACGCGGCCGTCGCGGACCGCCGCGCGGCCCTCCGCGGTGAGGACGCGGAAGGCGACCCACCGGCCCTCGGCGGTCTCGGTGGCTCCGAGCCCCTCCACGGTGATCACGGAAGGCATCTCGACCATGGCGCCGAAACGGCAGACGACGCGGCGCACCGGCGCCGCCGGTCCCAGCGGCTCGCGGCGCAGCACCTGCGAGACCGCGAGCGCAAGCGTCGCCGTGCCGTGGAGGATGATGGCCGGGAGCCCGGCGGCCCTGGCCACGACGCGGTCGGTGTGGATCGGGTTCCAGATGCGCGCGCACTCCGTATACACGTGGGCCAGCGTGGCGGCCACGGGCAACACGGCCGACCAGATCGGCGCGGGCTCGGTTCCCTTACCTCTCGGGAGCCCCTCACCCTGCCCTCTCCAGTCAGGGGAGAGGGGGAGGGGAGTTGGCGAGCTGTCGGTCGGGCACGCCACGCCGAGGTACAGCGAGCCGTAGTCCGTCGTGGTGACGGGCTCGCCCGCGGCGTCCACCGTCTCGTGGCGGGCGACCACGTAGGCGCCGGGGCGCCGCTGCTCCACGCGGGTGACGCGGCCCCGCGTGGCGAGCCGATCGCCCACGCGGACCGGGCGATGGATCCGCAGGTCGTGGGTCGCATGGACACCGCGCACGGCGATCTCGTCCCGCAGCGCGGACGCGGCGCGCAGGTCGAGCGCCAGCGGCCACTCGTAGCAGACGGGGAACATCGGGTGGGCCAGGATGCCGTCGGGACGGAGCGTGTCGAAGTACTCGGGCGCCGTCTCGCCGAGCCCCGCGGAATAGGCCATGAGCCAGCGCGCGTCGATCTCGAGGATGCGCGGTCCGGCGGCGACACGCGCGAGGCTCCCTGGCAGCTCGAGACGGGGTGTCGTCATGCCCGCGGGAAGTTCATGCAGTCCACGAACACGTCCTGGAAGTCTGGGTGCGCCGCCAGCGAGACGTGCTCGATGCGCCGCGCGATCCTGTCGGCGCGCGCGCGCTCGGCCTCGGACATGAGGGCGAGCTGCGCGCCGAGCGCCGCCGCGTTGCCCACGTAGCGGATCCGGCTCGCGGGCAGGGGGGGGATGAGCCCGATGCGCAGGGCACTCCGGATGGAGAGATAGTTGCCGAAGCCGCCGGCCAGCATCAGCTCGCTCACCTGCTCCGGGGCGACGCCCGCAATCCGCTGCAGCATGGCGGCGCCCGAGGCGATGGCGCCCTTGCAGAGCTGGACCTGCCGGATGTCGTCCTGGGTGAGGACGATCTCGCGGGGGGCGTTCCCCTCGCCGGGACGGACCAGGATCACCACCCGCTCCTCGCCGCGCACGCCGATCCGCTCGCGCAGGGGCGAGGGCAGCAGGTCGCGCTCCTCCACGGCGATGAGCCCCATCCAGTCGACAGCGCCGGTGTCGAGGAGGACCGCGATCGCGTCGATGACCCCGGAGCCGCAGATCCCCTGGGCGGGGGCCTCGCCGATGGTGTGAACGCGCAGGTCACCGTCCTCGATCCACACGCGGTCGATGGCGCCGAGCGCCCCGCGCATCCCGTGGCGGAGCTGCGCTCCCTCGAGGGCGGGACCTGCCGGGGCCGAGCAGGCCCAGAGCTGCTCGCGCGAGCCGAGCAGCACCTCTCCGTTCGTCCCGATGTCCACGGCGATGCGCAGATCGGGCGTCTCGGCGATGCGCGTGGCCAGCGCGACGCCCACCGCGTCGGCGCCCACGAAGCCCGCCACGATGGGAAGCAGGCAGACGCGCGCCTCCGGGTTCACCTTGAGGAAGAGCTCGCGCGCCGGGAGAACCAGCGCATGGCGCATGACCGGGGCGTAGGGCGCGAGCCCTACATGGGACGGGTCGATGCCGAGCAGGAGGTGGTGCATGCACGTGTTGCCGACGATGACGACCTTGTAGATCCACTTCGCGAGGACCCCCGAGTCCCGCACGATCTGCTCGACGTGCTGGTTCAGGAGGCCGATGATCCGCGTCTGGAGCTTCCGGAGATTGCCCGGGTTGAACTGCGCGAAGGCGATGCGGGACATCAGGTCGGCGCCGAACACCGCCTGGGGGTTGAGGCTCGACACCGCGGCGAGCTGCTCGCCCGACTCCAGCTCCATGAGCGTCGTGACCACGCTCGTGGTGCCGATGTCCACGGCGAGGCCGAACCTGAGGAGCGAGGTATCCCCGGGCTCGACGGCGAGGAGTCGCGAGCCGAAGGTGGTGACCGTGATCTCGCCCTGGTGTTCGCGGAGCGCGTGGGGGAGCGTCTTGAGGACCTCGGGAGAGACGTCCTCCGTCGTGCGCCCCATCCGCGCGAGCAGCGCCTCGAGATCCGAGGTCTGGCGATGCTCGTCCTTGGGGAGATCGACCGTCACGACCTCCTTGCGAATGCCCGAGTCGATCTCGATGCGCGCCAGCTCCTCGCGGGGAACTCGGGCGCCGAGGATCTGGAAGCTCCGCTCGTCCAGCGGGGGAGCCACGAGGACGTCCACCGGCTCCACCACACGGCACTGGCACGAGAGGCGGTATCCCTCGCGGACGAGGGCGTCGCCCAGCTGGAGCTCATCCATCACCGTGGGCGGCGGGACCGCGCCCGAGACGAACTTGACGCGGCACGAGGTGCAGCGGCCGCGCCCGCCGCAGGTGGCCGTGATGTCCACTCCCGCCGCCTGCGCGGAGGCGAGGATGGTGGCGCCGTGGGCGACCTGGAGCGTGCGGCGCTCCGGCAGGAGGGTGAGGGCGACGGTGGTCATGCGACGGAAAGGATACCACTACCGTCGTGTGGCCCGTCTGGCTTGACTTTCCGGGCCCTTTGGGGAATATTGCGGGCACCCACGCAGCCGGTGGGTCCGAGAGGGAGGGTTGGTGTTCCGCTACATCCTCTATCGCCTCCTGTGGTTGATTCCGACTCTCCTCGCCATGGCCGTCGTCACCTTCCTGGTGATGCACGCCACGCCGGGAAGCCCGCTCGACCCTGTCGCCGAGGGAGCGAACCCGCTCTCGCCGGAGGCGCAGAAGAACCTGGCCGAGGCCTATGGGCTCGACCGTCCGCTGTACGCGCAGTTCGGCATCTTCCTCGCCAGGGCGGTGCAGGGCGACTTCGGCCAGTCCTTCATCTACAAGACCCGCACCGTCGCCGAGATCATGGTCGAGACCTTCCCCGTGTCGCTCCTCCTCGGGAGCATGGCGCTCGGCATCGCGGTCGTGGGAGGCGTGACGCTGGGCGTGCTGGCCGCCGTGTACCAGAACCACTCGTGGGACTACGTCTCGGTGAGCGTGGCCGCGGTCGGCGTCAGCATTCCCAACTTCGTGCTGGGGGTCTTCTTCATCGTGCTCTTCTCGTTCGTCATCCCGATCTTCCCCACCGGCGGGTGGGGCTCGCCGCGCGAGTGGGTGCTCCCGACGATCACGCTGGCGCTGGCGCCCATGGGCATCATCGCGCGCTTCACCCGGTCGAGCATGATCGAGGTGATCCGCTCCGACTACGTGCGCACCGCGCGGGCCAAGGGTCTGGCCGAGCGCCCCGTGATCCTGCGGCATGTCCTGAAGAACGCGCTGATCCCGGTGGTGACGCTGCTGGGCCCGATGTTCGCCGCGGTGGGAACCGGCTCCTTCTTCGTCGAGTCCATCTTCCGGGTGCCGGGGATGGGACGCTTCTTCGTGCTGTCGATGACGGGCCGTGACTACCCGATGATCATGGCCGTCGTGCTGATCTACGGCGCCTTCCTCGCCCTCATGAACCTGGTGGTGGACGTCCTCTATGGCGCTCTCGACCCGCGCATCCGATATTAGTGTCGGAGGGGGGCAGGGCCCCCCTCCGACCCATGATTGCGCGGGCGAAGCCCGCGCTCGAACGCGGAACGCCTCCCGGCGGCGGACGCGGAAGGGGCTCCACGGCCGGCGGCCCGCACCCCGATGGGGGGCGCGACCCTGGAGCGGCGGGGTGGCGGGCGCATGACGATCTCGGCTCCTGCCTCCGACACCAGCGTGCCGGCGCCCCACAGGCCCGCCCCCGCGGGCACGCTGGCCTGGCGGGCCGGGCGGACGCATGGGTCGAGCCTCTGGCGGGACGCGTGGCGGCGCCTCCTCCGGAACAAGCTGGCGGTGACCGGCGGGCTGGCCGTCATCCTCCTCTGCCTTCTCGCCATCTTCGCGGAGGCGATCGCCCCACACTCCTACACCAGGCCCAACTTCGACCGGCTCTACGAGTTCCCCTCCCGCGACTTCCCGCTGGGCACGGACCAGCTTGGGCGGGACGTGCTCTCGCGCATGATCTACGGCGCGCGCGTGTCGATGCTGGTGGGGCTCGGCGCGCAGGTCATCGTCGTGCTCATCGGCGTGCCCATCGGCGCCATCTCCGGGTACATCGGGGGCCGGACGGACCTCTTGCTCACCCGCTTCGTCGACGTGATGTACGCGTTCCCGCGCCTGCTCTTCGTCATCCTGGTCATGTCCATGCTCGGGGCCGGACTCATGAACATCTTCATCGCGCTCGGGCTCACCGGCTGGGTGGGGATTGCCCGTCAGACGCGGGCCCAGGTGCTCTCCATCAAGGAGAAGGAGTTCGTGGAAGGGGCCCGCGCGATGGGCGCGGGCTTCTGGCGCGTGATGACGCGGCACGTGCTGCCGGGCGCGCTGACGCCCATCGTGGTCTCCATCACCTTCGGCGTCCCGGAGGCGATCTTCACCGAGGCGGCGCTGTCCTTCATCGGCGTGGGGATCAATCCCCCGACGCCCTCGTGGGGGCAGATGGTCGGAGAGAACCAGCAGTTCCTCCGCTCCTACTGGCACCTCTGCGTGTTCCCGTCCATCGCCATCGCCGTCACCATGCTCTCGTTCACGTTCTTCGGCGACGGGGTCCGCGACGCGCTGGACCCCAAGATGCAATAACCAGTAAGAAGGAGACTCCATCATGCGCATTCCTGACGAGCAGCTGGCGCTGTTTCAGACGCGACTTCTGGCCATCGGGCTCGGCCGCCGCGACTTCCTCAGGGTCGTGGGCGCCATGGCGGCCTTCGGCGGGCTCGGCTTCGCCACCGAGGCCCGGGCCGCCAAGCCGAGCAAGCCCGCTGCCGGCGACAAGCTCTCCAAGGACCAGACCTTCCGGTTCGGCGGCGGCGGGTGGTACCAGAACGATCCGGCCAGCCACGATTTCAACAAGGACCTGTACTGCTCCGGGGTGCCGGCGCTGTGGGCCGGCCTGATGGTCTTCGACGCGGACTTCGTGTCCGTGCCGTGGATGGCCAGCAAGGTGCAGAGCAACAAGGACGGCTCGGTGTGGACGTTCAGCATCCGGAAGGACTCGCGCTGGTCCGACAACTCGCCGGTGAGCGCGCGCGACTTCGAGTGGTCGTTCAAGCGCCAGCTGGACCCCGCCACGGCGGCCCCATACGCCTCGTTCCTGTACGACATCAAGAACGGCGAGGCCTTCAACAAGAAGCAGGTCACGGATGCGAGCCAGGTCGGCGTGAAGGCGAAGGACGACTGGACGCTGGAGGTGACGCTGGAGGGGCCGCGCGGTTACTTTCCGGTCCTGGCGGCGTATCTGGCCGCCTTGCCCTCCCACCGTGGCGCCGTGGAGAAGCACGGGGACAAGTGGACGGAGGCCGCCAACATCGTGACCAACGGTGCCTTCACGCTGGAGGCGTGGGAGCACAACAAGCAGATCGTCCTCAAGAAGAACCCCCACTACTACGACGCCAAGAACGTCCACCTCGCGAAGGTGGTCATCCCCATCATCCCGGTGGCCTCGGGCTCATTGCCCTACGAGAACAACGAGCTGGACATGGCGGCGCTCCAGGCCGGCGATCTCAAGAAGCTCCAGGGCGATCCCCGGTCGTCCAGGGACGTGTTCCGCTACCCCTTCCCGGGGACCTGGTATCTCCTTCCCCAGGCGACCAAGGCGCCCTTCGACAACCTCAAGGTCCGGAAGGCGGTGGCCCATGCCATCGATCGGGAGAACGTGGTCAAGGTGAGCCAGGGACTGGCCATCCCGGCCTGGTCCATGATCCCGCCCGGCTTCCCCGGAGCCGTGGACGACCCGAAGATCAAGGCCATCCAGAAGTACGACAAGAAGGCGGCGCTGGACATGCTCAAGGGCACACCCTTCGAGGGGGGCAGGAACTGGCCGAAGATCACGCTCAGCATGCGTGACGAGGGGCTCGGGTCCAAGCCACTGGCCGAGGCCGTCCAGGCCGTCCTCCTCGACAGCCTCAAGATGAAGACCGATCTCGAGGTGCTCGAGCCGCGGGTGTTCCGCGAGCGCCTCTGGAAGCAGGATCTCCAGTTCGTCTGGATCCGATGGTTCATGGACTATCCGGACCCGCACAACGAGTACTTCGACACGTTCTACGGCAAGAAGACCACCGGGAAGCGACAGGCGTGGGTCAACGATGCCTTCGACAAGGAACTCGAGGCCGGGCGCGACACCCGCGACCCGAAGAAACGGCTCGAGCACTACAAGAAGGCCGAGGAGATCATGCAGTCCGACGTCGGCTACATCCCCGTGGCCTGGGTGGTGCGCTACGCCGCCAAGAAGCCCTGGGTGGGCGGGCTGGAAAAGAACAAGGCGGGCGAGTTCGTCGTGGACGGCAACATCTACGTGGACATGCTCCAGCATCTCTACATCATCGAGAAGGGCTAGGTCCTCGCGCTCCGGGGTGGGGGCCGACAGCCCTGTCCGGTCCCCGCCCCGGGGTCCTTCCGAGCTCACGCCGATGAAGGTCTGCCGTGCCCGTCCGCTGTTCCGGGGCCCGGAGCGAGCCGTCGATCACGTACCACGACACCGAGTGGGGCGTTCCCGACCGCAGTGACCGGCCTTGTCAATCCGGGCGCGAGCCGCTATCCTGCGCCCATGGACCCTCTCACTCTCGACACGCTCCGCACGCTCGCGCAGTCCCTGGGGCTCGCCCTCAGCGATGAGGAGCTGGACGGCCTCCTGCCCCTCGTCCAAACCGGTCGCGCGATGACGGCGGCCCTTCCCTCGGAGGCGCTGCGCGATATCGAGCCCGCCTGCCAGTACCGCCTCTTCTGAGGAGATGCCAGTGAGCGACCTCGTCTGGACGTCCCTGACGGACCTCGCCCGCGCCATCGCCGCCAGGGACGTCTCGCCCGTGGAGGTCGTCCAGGCTCATCTCGATCGCATCGCGGCGCTGGACGGAAAGCTCAAGGCCTATCTCACGGTGATGGCGGACGCCGCCCTCGAGCGCGCGAAGGCCGCCGAGGCCGCCGTGATGGAGGGTGAGCCCCTGGGGCGCCTGCACGGCGTGCCCGTGGGGTTCAAGGACCTCTACTGCACGAAAGGCGTCAAGACCACGGGTGGCTCCCGCATTCTCGCCGACTGGGTGCCCGATGAGGACGCCACGGTGGTGTCGCGCCTCGCCGGAGCAGGGGCCATCGCGCTCGGCAAGCTGAACATGCACGAGTTCGCCTTCGGGCCCGAGGGCATCAACCCGCATTACGGCACGCCCTGGAACCCGTGGGACCCGAACACCCACCGCATCTGCGGGGGCTCCTCGTCGGGCTCCGGTGCCGCCGTCGCGGCGGGGCTCTGTCCCGGCGCCCTCGGGTCCGACACGGGTGGCTCGGTGCGCATCCCGTCGGCCCTGTGCGGGATCAGCGGCATCAAGCCGACGTATGGGCGGGTGAGCCGGGCCGGCGTGCTACCGCTGGCCTGGTCCCTCGACCACGTGGGGCCCATGTGCCGCACGGCCGCCGACTGCGCCCTGATGCTGGGGGCCATGGCGGGCTATGACCCGCGCGATCCGACCACGAGCGTGCTTCCCGTGCCGGACTACACGGCGGCCTTGACGGGGCAGGTCAAGGGGCTCCGTGTCGGGGTGCTCCGCTCGTTCTTCCTCGAGTCCACGGGGGTGGCGCTGCGCCACGCGGTGGAGGAGGCCGTGAAGGTGCTCGAGGGGCTGGGGGCGACCATCCAGGACGTGAACCTGGAGACAGCACAGTTCACGCCCGGCGCTTCCTACGCGGTGCTCTCCTCGGAGGCGTACGCCTACCACGAGGCCTGGCTCAGGGAGCGACCGGCGGACTATGGTGACGACGTGCGCCAGCGGCTGCGCGTCGGCGCCTTCATCTCGGCAGCCGAGTATCTGAAGGGCCAGCAGGCCCGCGCACTGATCCGCCGCGAGGTGGATGGCGCTCTCGCGAAGGCGGATGTGCTGGTCTGTGCCACGACGCCGATCGTGGCGACGGCGGTGGGCCAGAGCGAGGTCACGGTGGAGCACGAGAAGCTGGCCGTGCGCGCGAGCCTGATCCGGTTCACGCGCCCGTTCAACCTGACCGGCCACCCCGCGGCCTCCATCCCGTGCGGCTTCACCGCGGCGGGGCTGCCGGTGGGACTGCAGATCATCGGGCGGCCCTTCGACGAGGCGACGGTGCTCCGGGTGGCCGACGCCTATCAGCGCGCGACGGACTGGCACACGCGCCGCCCCCCGGTGGATCAGCCGCGGCCTGCCGCGCCCGAGGGGCGGCCAGCGTGACGACGGGGCCCGACGTCCTCCCGGGGACGGCTGTGCCTTGCACTGCCATGGATGACGAAGACCCAACCGTCGTTCCGATCGAGGATGCGCTCGACCTCCACACCTTCGCTCCTCGCGATATCCCCTCCGTCGTCGAGGCCTATCTCGAGGAGGCGGTGACGCGCGGCTTCGCGGAGGTGCGGCTCATCCACGGGAAGGGCAAGGGCGTGCAGCGTGCAGTGGTCCAGCGGCTCCTGGACAGGCATCCGCTGGTGCTGCGCTTCTTCGATGCCCCCGAGGAACGTGGCGGCTGGGGGGCGACGGTGGTGGTGCTGCGCCGCTAGCGGGCTGCTGAACAAGGCCCATCTGCGGAGGTACGGCGCCCTCGGCCGCGCGCTCAACGTGGCTCGCTCACGCTCGCCCGGATTGAGTACGCCTCGCGTGCGGCCGTCGGGCGCCGCCTCGCATCTGGGCCTTTTTGAGCAGCCCGCAAGGTTTTTCCGCATCCTGCTAGCCCTTGCCGGCGCGGATCAGCATCATCCGGTCGGCGAAGGACCGGATCCTCCCGTCCTCCACGGTGAAGCTGAACGCCTCGCGGCATCGCGCCGGCGCGTCCAGGACGAAGCGGTCGAGGTGGGCCCTGGCCTCGGCGCTCATGCGCATGCGGCCGGTCCACTCCTCCCACGGCCGCCCCTTGGTGACGATGGCCTCCTCGATGACCGTGAAGCCGGCCACGGTGAGACAGTCCGTCCATTCCCGCTGGCTGAGGGAGCGCACATGGGAGGGGTCGCGGCGCTTCTCCACCTCGAGGATGAAGCCCGCCAGCTCCGGATCGTCGTGGCCCAGGATGTCCTGCAGGAGGAACGACCCGCCGGGACGCAGCACGCGAGCCACCTGCTGGAGCGCCAGCGGGACGGCGGGGAAGTGATGAGCCGCGATGCGGCAGGTGACCACGCCGAAGCTCGCGTCCCGGAATGGCAGCGCATCCGCGTCGGCGCCGAGGAAGCGGATGGTCGTCATGCCCTGCGAGGCGGCGAAGGCGCGCGCCGCCAGCAGCATCGGCTCGGTGAGGTCGGTGGCCACCACGGTCGGGGTGAAGGCCGAGAAGGCCAGCGCCGTATGGCCGCCGCCCGTGGCGACGTCGAGCACGCGGGTCTGCCCGGTGGCGCGCCCCCACGCCAGGAGGCGCTCGAGGTCGGGGCCGCCCGCGTGCCCGGCGCTCCGGACATAGGCCTCGGCGGTGGCGCCGAACCGGGCCTGCACCTGCCCCTTGTGCGGGTCGGGCACGGTATCAGGCTTTCGGCCGGCCGGCGAGGTGGCGGAGGAGGAAGTCGGCGTCGAGGGGAGTCAGATCGAAGCGGCGGCTCGCCTCATCGAGGAGCTTGACCCGGTCCGCCGCCGGATTGTCGCGCACCTGCTCGTCGATCCACGTGATGGCCTGCTTGATCGGGGCCTCGCCTGCGGCCATTCAGCGCCTACCCGAAGATCTTCTTGAGCCCGCCGAGGAAACCGCTTCCCTCTCCTTGCGCGAGCACCTGGTCCAGCTCGCCGTAATCGAACCAGAGCCCCCCGCAGGCCGAGCACTTGTCCAGCTCCACCTTGCGGTACGTGATGGTCACCAGCGGCGCGGCGCACTTGGGGCAGCGGTTACGGGCCACCGCGAGCACGCGCTGCCGCTCCGCCGCCTCGGTGCTGCTCTCGGCATCGGCCAGCACCTTCTTCCGCCGCTCGAACTCGAGCCGCGCGAAGTACTCCTCTTCCTGCTCGCTGGGTGTGACGGGCATGGCGGTTCCCTCCCTCGCTTACGGCGCGCCCCGGGCCCGCGGATGGGCGCACCGGAGGCGCGCCATCGGATCGAGTCTGGCTACGTGCCGGTCTCGCGCTCGTACTTCGTCTTCCAGTCCTTGTTGAGATCCTCGACGCCCGGGATGACCTTGATGGTGCTCCACGCGGCGCGGGCCGCGCCGCGCATGGCGTAGTAGAGGGTCTCGCTCAGCTCGTCGTCGGTGGCTCCGGCTTGCTTCGCGGCCGCGAAGCGTCCGGGCACTCAGGACGTGCAGCCGGCCGCCGCCATGGCGGCCAGCGCCACGAGCTGCATGGTCTTGGGGTCGAGGGCCCCCTCCCGGTAATACAGACTCGCGAACTCCTTCATCTCGGCCATTGGTCCCTCCTGGGTGTGGGTGGTGGCATGCCGGGTCAGTATACCCCGCGCTACAGGTCTCGGACGAGGCGGCGGGCGCGATCCAGGTTCTTCCGGTAGGCGTCGAAGGAGTTCTCGAGCTGCGGCGGTCGGCCCGATCGGCGGTCGAGCGTGAAGCACGAGAAGGTGATGTCGTGGGCCAGCGGGAAATCCCGGTAGAGATGGCCGGAGACCTTCTGCGGGTTCTCGGAGCGGGTGATCTCGAAGTCCTCGTGCTCCCGGAGCGGGGGGATGCGCTCCCCGTGCTTGGTCCGCACCCACTTCATCGTGCCCCCGAGGAGGTAGGAGAGGAACAGGCAGTCCACGAGCATGGACTCCGTCCAGGGGATGGCCTTCTGGTATCCGGCAACGAAGCGGGCGCCGGTGCGGACGAGGAAGTCGCGGGCCGTGTCCGGCGTCACGAAGTCGCAGGCCCCGAAGATGTAGCCGATGCGGCGACTGAGCCGGCAATGCTCGACGAGGGCGGAGAGCCGGATGACACGGTTGCCGATGCCCATCAGGGTGCGCCGCTTCCCATGGGAGGCGATGTAGCAAACCTGGAAGGAGGATCGCCGCCGGCGCACCTCCTCCAGGAGCAGGCCCAGGTCGTAGTTGCTGTAGAAGCGGCGATAGACGAGGTTGACGCGGATGCCCTCCCAGGCGAGTGACTGCTTGATGGCCTTGAGGTAGGGCAGCACCGAGGGCTCGTCCTCGAGGAGCTGCCCCTGCCGATTCCACATGGACTCCAGCACGACGAGACCGGGCATGGGAGGGTCATGGTACCACGCCGAGAATGGGGGCCCATTGGATGATCGGAGATACAGCCAATTGGCTCTGTACTTTCGTTGAGAGCTGACGAGAATGGCTGGTATGGTGGGGCCATGAGGATTCCTCTCGAACGGGGAGCAGTCGGGGGTGGGCGAGTCCCGCTGTCCCGCCAGATCCAGAGCCACCTCGAGCGGCTGATCAAGGAAGGGAAGCTGGCCCCCGGCGTCAAGCTGCTGGCCACCCGGGAACTGGCGCACGATCTCGGGGTCAACCGGACCACCGTGGCCACGGCCTACGAGGAGCTGATCGCCGCGGGCTGGGCCCGAGCGCATGTGGGGCAGGGCACCTTCGTCGCGGAGCGGGTGCCGGCCTTCGGGGAGCCGGCCCCCATCAGCGCGCAGAAGCTCGATTGGTCCGGGTTCCTGTCCAAGCGGGCGCAGGTCGTGGCCGCCGACATGCACCGGCGACGGGCCTACGGCCAGCTCGCCCGGCCGGCCCCCGGCACCATCTCCTTCGCCGGCGGCATGCCCGACAGCACACTGTTCCCGACTGACGCGTTCCGCCGGGTCCTCAACCGGGTCATCACCCAGGAGGGGCGAGAGCTGCTCCAGTACTACGCTCCCGGAGGCTACCCGCCGCTGCGCCGATACCTGGCGGGCTATCTCCTGCGCTTCGGGGTCGAGGCGCGCCCGGAGGAGATCCTCATCGTCAATGGCTCGCAGCAGGGCTTTGATCTCGTCGCCCGCACCCTGCTCGATCCCGGTGATCTGGTGGCCATCGAGCAGCCGTCCTACCCGCGCGCCATGCAGGTGTTCCGCTCGTTCGGGGCAGCGCTCGTGCCGGTCCCGCTGACGGAGGCGGGGCTCTCTGTGCCCCATCTGGAGCGTCTGCTGGAGCGCCAGACTCCCAAGCTCCTGTACTGCCAGCCGAGTGCCCACAACCCCACCGGGCTCACCATGAGCCTGGCCGTGCGGCAGCGCCTCCTCGAGGTGGCGGCCAGGCACCGGTTGCCCATCGTCGAGGATGGCTTCGATGGGACTCTCTTCTATGGCGAGCGCCCCCCGGGCCCGCTCAAGGCCATGGACATGGCGGGACTCGTGGTCTATATCGGGACCTTCTCCAAGATCCTCTTCCCCGGGCTCCGGCTGGGCTGGATCGTCGCCCCGCCGGCGCTGATCGAGCGGCTCGAGATGGCCAAGCAGCTGGCCGACATCCACACGAGCCCGCTGCTGCAGGCGGCCGTCTACCATTTCTGCGAGAGGCGGCACCTGGAGCGGCACCAGGCGCGAGCGCTCCGGGAATACGCGCGGCGCCGGGAGACGCTCCTGGACGGGCTTCGCCGCCTCATGCCGCCCGGGGTCACATGGACCGAGACCGCGGGAGGATTCTCGCTGCTGCTGACACTTCCCGAGGGCCTGGAGACGGCCGCCCTGCTCCCGCGAGCGCAGGCGCGCGGGGTGACCTTCACGCCTGGCGATGCCTTCTTCATCGACGGCGGGGGCGAACGCTCGCTCCGGCTCTCCTTCTCGGCCGTGCCGGTGTCGCAGATCGACGACGGGATGAAGCGGCTCGGGGACGCGATCCGGGATCTCGGGCGTCACCCCGACCACGCGGCGCGCGAGCCCGAGCTCTCCGTGCCCCTCGTGTGAGAGCGACAGGAGGATCCCAGGTGAACTTCCACACTCTGGCAGCCCGCGGCGGGCGCGACGTGCCCTCGGCCAGCCGCCCACTCACCGCGCCGATCTACCAGACCAACGTCTACGCCTTCGAGGACATGGAGACGGTGGAGTCAGTGTGGGAAGGCAAGATCTCGGGGTACGTCTACGGGCGCTACGGCACCGGCAACCACAGCATGATCGAGGATCTGGTGGCAGGGCTCGAGGGGGCCGAGGCCGCCGTGGCCTGCGCCTCCGGGATGGGGGCGACGACGGCGCTGCTCCTGGGTCTCTTCGCGGCGGGCGACCACCTGGTGGCGGCGCGGGATCTGTACGGGACCACGGCCTCCTTCCTCACGTCCGAGGGCAGGCGGCTCGGGATCGAGACGACGTTCGTGGACGCGACCGACGCGGAACGAGTCCTCGGAGCCCTGCGGCCCAACACCAAGGCCGTTTTCGTCGAGGCCCTGTCGAACCCGCTGCTCCGGCTCGCTGACCTGCCCGTCCTGGCGCCTCTGCTCGAGCGGAGAGGTGTCGAGCTGATCGTCGATGCGTCCATGGCCTCACCGGCCGTCTGCCGTCCCATCGAGCACGGCGCCACCGTGGTCATGCACAGCCTGACCAAGTTCATCTCCGGCCACGGCGACGTGACGGGCGGGATGGTGCTGGGCCGCAAGGAGGCCATGGGCCGCTGTCGCGAGGCGATGATTCGCGCGGGGACCAATCTCGGGCCCTTCGACGCGTGGCTCGCGGTGCGCGGGGCGCGGACGCTCGGGGTGCGGCTCGAGCGGCAGTCGGCGACGGCGCTGTCGCTGGCGCAGTTCCTCGAGCCACATCCCGCCGTGGCGCGCGCCCACTACCCAGGGCTCGCGACCCATCCGCAGCAGGCGCTCGCCAGGCGGCTGATGCCGGGGCCCATGGGCGCCATCCTGTCCTTCGACCTGCGGGGTGGGGCTCTCGCCGTCGGGCGCTTCATGGCGCGGGCGCGGCTCATGGAGTTCGCGCCGAGCTTCGGAGATGTGGCGACGACCTGGACCTATCCGGCGCGCACGTCCCATCGCCGCGTCTCCGACGAGGACAAGGCGGCCATGGGGATCGGCCCCGGCCTCGTACGCCTCTCCGTCGGCCTCGAGGACCCCACCGACCTGATCGAGGACCTCACCCAAGCCCTCGAATAGCCGTCCCGGTTGACAGGACGCCCCGATGAGCGCCAGAGGCGCGAAGAGGCCCAACGGCCAAACCGAAGTCATCCACATTCAGGCAAGATAAAGGAGAACCAAGACATGGAAATCGGGACACTGAGGCTCAAGGTAGGACTGGCCGAGATGCTCAAGGGCGGCGTCATCATGGACGTCACCAACGCCGAGCAGGCGAAGATCGCCGAGGACGCGGGCGCCGTGGCCGTGATGGCGCTCGAGCGGGTGCCGTCCGATATCCGCCGCGACGGCGGGGTGGCGCGCATGTCACCGGTGAAGAAGATCAGAGAGATCCAGGCGGCGGTCTCCATCCCCGTCATGGCCAAGTGCCGTATCGGGCACTTCGTGGAAGCGCAGATCCTGGAGGCGCTGGGCGTGGACTACATCGACGAGTCCGAGGTCCTCACCCCGGCCGACGAGCACTTCCACGTGGACAAGTTCGCCTTCAAGGTGCCGTTCGTGTGCGGCTGCCGCGATCTCGGGGAGGCGCTCAGGCGCATCGGCGAGGGCGCCGCGATGATCCGCACCAAGGGGGAGGCCGGCTCCGGGAACATCGTCGAGGCGGTGCGCCACATGCGGGCCGTGGTGTCCGGCATCAAGCGGCTCACGACCCTCGGCCAGGAGGAGCTCATGACGGAGGCGAAGAACCTGGGCGCTCCCTACGAGCTCGTGCGCTGGATTTCCCAGCACGGCATGCTGCCGGTGCCGAACTTCTCGGCCGGCGGCATCGCGACGCCCGCGGACGCCGCCCTCATGATGCAGCTCGGCGCCCAGGCAGTGTTCGTGGGGTCGGGCATTTTCAAGTCCGCGGATCCGGCCGTGCGGGCCCGCGCCATTGTCCAGGCCACGACCCACTTCAAGGATCCTGACATGCTGGCCAAGGTCTCGGAGGATCTCGGCGAGGCCATGCCGGGCATCGAGACCTCCAAGCTCAAGGAGTCCGAGCTTCTTCAAACCCGGGGATGGTAGGGCGAGCCGAGGCGTGCCGCACGACGAGGCGAGCGGACATGGCAATCTCCCCGAGCGGAGCGAGGGGGCGAGCCGAGGCGTGCCGCACGACGAGGCGAGCGGAGAGGGAAATCCCCCGAGCGGAGCGAGGAGGCGAGACGTGGACGTGACGATCGGGGTGCTCGCGCTGCAGGGTGACTTCGACCTCCACCGGCAGGTCCTCGGGCGCATCGGGGTCGCCTCGGTGGAGGTGCGCAAGCCCGAGCAGCTCGACGAGGTGTCGGGCCTCATCATGCCCGGCGGCGAGAGCACGACACTCCTCAAGCTCATGCGGGCGTGGGATTTCGTCCCGGCGCTGGAGAAGTTCCACGCGGCGGGCAAGCCGATCTTCGGCACCTGCGCCGGGCTCATCCTCCTCGCCCGTGAAGTGGAGCACCCGTCGCAGCTCTCGCTCGGCTTCATCGACATCACGGCCGAGCGCAACGCCTACGGACGGCAGAGGGAGTCCTTCGAGACGGAGATCGAGGCCGACCTGGGCCAGGGGAAGGCGGAGATCAAGGCCATCTTCATCCGCGCCCCCAGGATCCGGCGTCTCGGTCCCGGAGTCACGCGGCTCGCCGAATTCCGCGGCGAGTGCGTGATGGCGCGCGAGGGCACCGTTCTGGTCGCCGCGTTCCATCCCGAGCTCACGGACGATGCCTCCGCCCACCAATACTTCGCCGGGATGGTTCGCTCCGCGACGACCTGAGCGCGTGGCGCGGGGTCCGCCCGGCCGAGCGCGGACCTCGGGTCACATTCCCGGCCAGCCATAACACCCCGTTTTTCCAACCGCAGTACCCTCTTGACAACCTTGGGGGCATCCGAGGCATAGTGTGGTCGGACCACCCGACCAATGAACGCCCCGTACCAGACCCGCCGGAACCCCGTTCCGGCCTTGGAACCCGCCTAGGAGGCCAGCATGGCGCATTTCACGTGTGAGGTCGTCTACAGGGGCATCTTCCAGAAGAACCTGGCCTCCCGCATCTGCCGCGGCATCGTCCTGTCCGCGCGCAAGGCGGGCCGCTGGGGCATCGCCTTCGGCCGCTACGGCGACAGCCCGCAGCGCAACGGCATCCCGGCCAAGGACTTCGCCATCGTGGCGGACAGCCAGGAAGAGCTCGAGCAGAACATGGCGCGCTACGAGCCCAAGGAGGTGGACGTCACCATCTGCGTGGATGACACGCTCTCGAAGGGCGTGGAGTCCTGGGCGTGGTACGGGCTGCAGCCGATCAACCGGCTGACCCTGCCCAACGGCACGCTCCTGATGACCTCGCTCCAGCCGGCGGACGACCTCCTCAGGGACATCCACAAGAAGGACGCGCCCTATGTCTTGACGCTGCTCCGGGCCAAGGCGTCCTTCTCGGGGCTCTGGGTATACCGGGAAGACCACACCGAGGCGCGGATCCTGGGGGCGCTCTCCAGGATCAAGCCCGACTTCCTGTCCCTCGACGCCGTCTGCCAGGCCATCAAGGACGCGGAGTGGGGCTCCGATCTCAAGGTGGCCTCCGCCCGCAAGGCCCACGAGCGCCTCGAGACCCGGCCCGTCAACATCACGGAGGGCAATCCGGAAACCCCATTCTCCTTCGAGAAGCCGAAGTGGTGGGAGATGCGGGAGGGCGCGAGCATCCCGGCGATCCCGGTCGGCAAGCCCATGGAAGGCGGCAAGGGCTACATGCCGGAGCGCAATCCGTACTTCAAGAAGTTCACGACTCGCACCATGCGACCGGTGATCGATTTCGACAAGTGCGTCAAGTGCACGCTGTGCTGGCTCCAGTGCCCGGACTCCTGCTTCGACGTCACCCCTGACGACCTCTACGACGCCAACATGGAAGCCTGCTGCGGCTGCGGGGTCTGCGAGGCCGTGTGCCCGGCCAAGGAGTGCATCACCATGGTGAGCGAGGCCGCCTTCGACGACAACGCCAGCCAGTGGGAGATGTGGCGGAAGGGCAAGGACAAGTACCGGACATGGCTCACCGCGAAGGTGAGCGACAAGGCACACGTGGCGCGCTCGCACGGCTTCCGCTTCCGCGGGCAGTACGAGCAGGAGCTGAAGCAGGATCTGGACACAGGTGGCATCGCGATCACCTCGGGCATCCCCGGCGAGAACGCCGCGGCGAAGAAGGCGTAGGGACGAGCGAAGCGAGCCGCGAGGCGCGGGCGGGCGACAGCCCGGGCGCCCGCGGCGCAGGGGACAGACGAGCGAAGCGAGCCGCGAGGCGCTGGCGGGCGACAGCCCGGGTGCCCGCGCCATGGTGACAAGGAGACCACGATGGCTGTCGAGACCAAGACGATCGCAGCGGCACCCGGCGACACGGAGATGCTCATCTCCGGGAGCGAGGCCTGCGCGGAGGCGCTGGCGCTGGCGGACATCGACGTCGTCACTGCCTATCCCATCCGCCCGTATGACACGGTCATGCAGGCCATCGCCAAGAAGATCGCCAACGGCAAGCTCGTGGCCGAGTACATCGTGGCCGAGGGCGAGCACAGCCAGTTCGAGATCGTCCATGGAGTGCCTGACGGTCACCCCGCCGCTCCGCGTGCCCATGGTCGCCATGGTGGGCAACCGCGCCCTGGACGATCCAGGCGCCTTCGGCGTCGAGCACAACGACGCCCTCGTGGTGCGCGACCTCGGGTGGATGCTCATCTGGGTGGATACGGCCCAGGAGATGCTCGACACGGCGCTCCTGGCCTATCGGATCGCCGAGGACCGGCGGGTGTTCCTGCCCATCGCCATCTCGGCCGATGGCGCCTTCCTCACGCATTCCCAGGCGCTCGTCCAGGTGCCCACCAAGGCCAAGGTGGACCGCTTCCTGCCGAAGTACGACCGGGGCGACCTGCAGCTTCATCCGGACAACCCCATCACCGTGGCGCCGCAGGCCAACGAGGACTGGGTCATCGAGATCCGACGGCAGAACAACGAGGCCATGACCCGCGCCTATACCGTCATCGAGGAGGCCTACGCCGACTTCCGGAAGGTCTTCGGCCGCGGCCCCGCCGACCCCTGGTTCGAGGAGTACATGACGGCGGACGCCGAGGTCATCCTGATGGGCATGGGGACCATCTCGCTGCCCTTGAAGGTCGGGATCCGCAACATGCGGGCGCAAGGCAAGAAGGTGGGGCTGATCCGGCCGCGGTGGTTCCGGCCCTTCCCCACGGAGAAGATGGCGGCGGCGCTGTCGCGGGCCGGCGCCATCGGGGTCATCGATCGCGATTACTCGTTCGGCTCGCCCTTCGGCTCGGGCGTGGTCGCCAACGAGATCCGGGCCGCCCTCTACAACGCCGACAAACGGCCGCCGCTCCTCTCCTTCATCGGGGGGCTCGGCGGGCGGGAGGTCACGCTCGAGGACGTCTACAAGACCGCGGACATGTGCTTCGCCGCCGCCACGGCCGGCAAGTCCGACCTCAAGACCCACTGGCTCGGCGTGCGCGAGTAAGGAGGCCTATCCATGGCTGAGGTGTTCACCAACGCGACGCAGGTCCTGCAGGGCTTCAAGGGCGTGAAGAAGGTGTCCGTGGAGGAGTATTTCACTTCCGGGCACCGCACCTGCCAGGGGTGCGAGTCCGCCCTGGTCATGCGGCTGATGATCAAGGCGGCGGGGCCGCGGACCATCGTGCTCGGCGCCACGGGCTGCATGTACGTGGCGAACACCACCTACTACACGACGCCCTGGGTGGTGCCGTGGATGCACACCCAGCTCGGCTCGTCGGGCTCGGCGGCGTTGGGCACCGCCGCCGGCCTGAAGGCGCTGATGAAGAAGGGGAGAATGAAGGCCGAGCCGATCAACGTCATCGCCTTCTGCGGCGACGGCGGCGGAGCCGACATGGGGCTCGGCGCCATCTCGGCGACGCTCACGCACAAGGAGTACAACTGCCTGATCCTCCTCTACGACAACGAGTCCTACGCCAACACGGACATCCAGGCCTCGGGCTCGACGCCCTACGGGGCCAACACCACCTTCAGCCCCCCTGGCTCGGTGAAGCGCATCATGCACAACCGCTGGAAGAAGAACACCGCCGGCATGCTCGCAGCGGGCCACCCGGAGTGCCGGTACGTGGCGACGGTGGACGCCTCCTACGCCGTGGACATGATGAACAAGGTGCGGCGGGCGCTGTCCATCGGCGGGCCCACCTTCATCCACTCCTTCGATCCGTGCCCGAAGGGGTGGGACTTCGACCCGATGCTCTCGCACGAGCTCGGCGAGCTGGCCGTGGAGACGGGCATCTTCCCGCTCTACGAGGTCGAGGACGGCGTGGTGCGCCACTACGGTAAGACCAAGGCCATCGCCGAGGGGCGCCCGCGGAAGCCGGTGCGCGAGTACCTGCTCAAGCAGGGGCGCTTCGCCCACTTCACCGAGGAGGACCTGGACTACTTCCAGGCGAAGGTTGACGAGATGTGGGAAAAGTGGGAGATTCCCGGCGTGATCCCGTTCTGGAGGGAGAAGAGACCGGCAGTGCCGATGCCCTAGGTCGATCCGTCAGGACCATCCGCAGGGTCGGGCGCCCGGATCCCCCGGAGCCCGGCCCTGCCGCCGTACGCAGCACAAGCCCCGTCGCCCACCCCCCCGTCCCGCCGTGCCCGACCTCGGTCGGGGACCTGGCCTTCAACCCGTAGCGCGACAGCGAGGAGGATCCGGCATGAGACCGACACGGGGACACCTGGCATGGCTGATCACCGCCCTCACCCTGTGGGCGCTGCTGCCTCCGGCGGCCCACGCCGCCTGGGAGCCCACCAAGCCCATCGAGCTCGTCATCCCCGCCGGCACCGGCGGCGGTGCGGACCAGATGGCCCGGCTCATCGCGGGGATCGCCGAGAAGCACAAACTCTCTCCGCGGCCCATCATCGTGGTCAACAAGTCCGGGGGCGCCGGCGCCGAGGGGTTCCTGCACGTCAAGGGCAAGAAGGGTGACGCCCACACGATCATCATCACCCTGTCGAACCTGTTCACGACGCCGCTTCACACCGGTGTGCCGTTCAGCTGGAAGGACCTCACACCCGTGAGCCGCATGGCGCTCGACCAGTTCATCCTGTGGGTGAACGCCGAGACGCCCTACAAGACCGCCAAGGAGTACCTCGCGGCGGTGAAGGAGAAGGGCGGCACCATGAAGATGGGCGGGACCGGCTCGGCCCAGGAGGACCAGATCATCACCATCCTCCTCGAGCAGTCGCAGGGGGTGAAGTTCATCTACGTTCCCTTCAAGGGCGGCGGCGAGGTCTGCGTGAATCTCGTGGGCAAGCACGTGGACTCGACGCTGAACAACCCCATCGAGTGCGTGAGCCACTGGAAGGCGGAGAGGGTTCGACCCCTGGCGGTGTTCGACACCGCGCGCATCCCCGACGCCGACTGGAAGGAGATCCCGACGGTCAAGGACGCTCTCGGCGCCGACATCAACTACCTGATGCTGCGCGGGATTTTCGGCGCTCCGGACATGCCGAAGGAGGCCGTGGAGTGGTACCAGGGCTTCCTCCGGAAGGTCTATGACTCGGTGGAGTTCAAGGACTACCTGTCGAAGGGCGCGCTCAAGCCCTCATGGCTCACCGGCCCCGACTACGTCAAGTGGCTCGAGGGGGCCGAGCAGCTCCACAAGGACCTCATGACCAAGGGCGGGCTCCTGAAGAAGTAGGCGGGCCGGGCGCGCGAGCGTCCGGTACCCCACAGCCCGATGCGTATCGCCAACCTGATCACCGCGGCGATCCTCGCCGCGGCGGGCGCGCTCGTCCTGGTGGACGCCGTGCGCCTGGGGACCGGTTGGGGGACGGACGGGCCTCAGAGCGGCTTCTTTCCGTTCTGGCTCGCCGTCCTCCTGATCGGGTGTTGCCTGGCCATCGCGGCCCAGGCAGTCAGGCTCACCCTGCCCGTACCCTTCGTGACGCGCAAGGCGCTGGGCCCGGTGCTCGCGGTACTGGGCCCGGCGGCCGGTTTCGTCGTGCTCACCCAGGCCATCGGCCTCTACGTGGCCTCGGCGCTCTACATGGGCTTCTACATGCGGTGGATCGGCCGGCACTCATGGACAGCCGTCGTGGCGCTCGCCATCGGGTTCCCCGTGATCACGTTCCTCGTCTTCGAGAAGTGGTTCCTCGTGCCCATGCCCAAGGGCCCGCTCGAGACCTGGCTGGGGTACTGACGCATGGGCTTCGAGAACCTCCTGCTCGGCTTCCAGGTGGCCCTGCAACCCTACAACCTGATGGTGGCGGTGGTCGGCATCGCGCTCGGCACCGTGATCGGTGTGCTCCCCGGTCTCGGCGGGGCCAACGGGGTCGCCATCCTGCTGCCGCTGACCTTCACCATGCCCCCGACGTCCGCCATCATCCTGCTGACGAGCCTGTACTGGGGCGCGCTGTTCGGCGGCGCCATCACCTCCATTCTCTTCAACATCCCGGGCGAGCCCTGGTCCGTGGCCACCACCTTCGACGGCTTCCCCATGGCCCGGCGCGGGGAAGGGGGACAGGCGCTGACCGCGGCCTTCACGTCGTCCTTCGTCGGCGCGCTCTTCTCCGTGGTCCTCATCACCCTCTTCGCGCCGCTCCTGGCGGAGGTGGCCCTCAAGTTCGGGCCCCCCGAGTTCTTCGCCATCCAGCTCCTGACCTTCTCGGCGTTCATCGGCCTGGGGGGCGGCAACCCCATCAAGTCCCTCGTCTCCATCCTCCTCGGCTTCATCCTGGCTTCCGTCGGCCTCGACATCGTCACCGGCGCGCTGCGCCTCACGTTCGGGGTCACGGAGCTCATGAAGGGCTTCGACTTCATCGTGGCCGTCATCGGGCTGTTCGGGATCGGCGAGATCCTGCTCACCATGGAAGAGGGCCTCTCCTTCAAGGGCGCGAGCGCCCGGATCAACCCGCGCGTGGTGTGGGAGACCTGGAAAACGCTGCCGCGCTACTGGCGCACGTTCGTCCGCGGCTCCATGATCGGGTTCTGGATGGGCTTCAAGCCCGGCGGCGCCACCCCGGCCTCGTTCATGAGTTACGCCTTTGCCAAGCGCTTCTCCCGGCACCCCGAGCGCTTCGGCAAGGGCGAGATCGAGGGCGTGGTGGCGCCGGAGACGGCGGCGCACGCGGCCGGCGTCGCCGCGATCCTGCCCATGATCACGCTCGGCATCCCCGGCTCGCCCACGGCAGCGGTCATGCTCGGCGGGCTCATCATCTGGGGCCTCCAGCCGGGCCCCATGCTGTTCAAGGAGAGCCCCGACTTCGTCTGGGGTCTCATCGCCAGCATGTACACCGGCAACGTCATCGGCATTGTGATGGTGCTGCTGTTCGTGCCGTTCTTCGCGGCGATCCTGCGCATCCCCTTCGCGATCCTGACTCCACTCATCGTCGCCGTGTGCGCCGTCGGGGCCTACTCCGTGCACGGCAGCATGATCGACATCTGGTATATGCTGGTGTTCGGCGTGATCGGCTACGTGTTCAAGAAGCTCGACTACCCGCTGGCTCCGCTGGTGCTCGCCCTCGTGCTGGGAGACCTGGCCGAGAACGCGCTCCGGCAGAGCCTCATCATGTCGCAGGGATCGCTGCTCATCTTCCTGAACCGGCCCATCTCTGGCGCCATCACGGCGGTGGCGCTGTTCTTCTTCGCGCTGCCGCTGATCACGCCCTACTGGCGCCGCCTCCGCGGCCGCGCGGTCGCGCCGGCTCCCAGCGGCCACTGATGCCGGATCACCCGGGGGACCCGTGAGCGTCGATTTCATCGTCGGTGTCCTGAAGATCGTCCTGATCGATCTGGCCCTGGCGGGCGACAACGCGCTCGTCATCGCGCTGGCCGTCCGCACCCTGCCGAAGCGGCAGCAGCTCCAGGGGCGGATCTGGGGGGCGGCGGGGGCCGTGGGCCTGCGCCTGATCTTCATCACGATCATCACGTATCTGCTCCGCATCCCCCTGCTGCAAGTCGTCGGCGGGCTCGCGCTCGTCTGGATCGCCATCAAGCTCGTGCGCCAGTCGGATGGGAGCGGCGGGGAGGGGCATGTCCGGCACGGCACGACGCTGATCGAGGCCATCTGGATCATCATCGTGGCCGACGTGGTGATGAGTCTCGACAACGTCATCGGCGTCGCGGGCGCCGCCGGAGGGAATCTGACGCTGGTGGTCTTCGGAATCGGGCTCTCCATCCCCATCGTGGTCTGGGGGAGCGGGGTCCTGGCGACCCTCATGAACCGGTATGCGTGGATCATCCTGATCGCGGGGGGGATCCTGGGCGAGGTGGCCGGGAAGATGATCGTCCACGACGAGTTCGTGGTGCGGCGTGTCGGAGGTGTCCCGGAGCCCGTCGAGTGGGCGCTGCGCCTGGTGCTGGCGGGCGGGATCATGCTCATCGGGTGGATCGCGGCCCGGCGCCGGGCCGTGGCTCCTGACGCGGGGGCGGCGGGGTGACTGGCGCCGGACGGCCCGCCGACTGGCCCGGCGTCGAGCCCATCAAGTCCGCGCGGATCTACGAGGAGATCGTCCGCCAGGTCAAGCAGCTCATCGCCGCGGGGAAGCTCAAGTCCGGGGACCGGCTGCCCCCGGAGCGCGACCTCGCCGAGAAGTTCGTGGTGAGCCGCACCTCGGTGCGGGAGGCCCTCAGGGCGCTCGAGAGCCGGGGCCTCATCGAGATCCGCGCCGGGGACGGCGCCTTCGTCCGGGACATCTCGGTGGAAACCCTCATCGAGCCCCTGGCTCTCGTGATCCTGCCGCACCGGGAGGCGGTGGGGGAGCTCTTCGAGGCTCGTCGCCTGCTGGAGCCGGCCATCGCGACGCTGGCCGCGCGCCGCGCCACCCTCGCGGAGATCGCCGAGATGGAGCGAATCCTGGACGCCCAGGGGAAGGAGGTGGCCGAGGGGCGCACTGGCGTCGCCCAGGACGCGGCCTTCCACGCCGCGCTGGCCGGCAGCGCCCACAACCGCGCCATCAGCCGGATCGTCAACGCCCTCATGGATCTGCTGACCCAGAGCCGCGAGGAGTCACTGCAGGCGCCAGGGCGCCCGGCCCGCTCCCATCAGGATCACCTGCGAATCCTGGAGGCGATCCGGCGCCGGGACGAGATGGCCGCCCATCGGACCGTGCTGGACCACCTCATCGCGGTCGAGGGCCTGGTCATGGAAGCGCAAGGCGCCGTCGCGCGGGCGGGCGACGAGCCCAGCCCCGGGAGGAAAACACCCGCGCGCTGACCCCGCCAAGCCCCTGTAAGTGCCTGTAGCGGAAGAATAATCGTTGACATCCCCACTCCCCTCCCTTAGCATTGACCTTTGCCATCGGAGTCGGGTTCAGGCCCTTCATGGGCCTGTCTTTTTCTTCCGTCATGGGCAGCGAGCAGAGGGAGCGTTGAATGGCGCAGGCCAGGGCACGCGGACAATCCCGGGCGAAGGGTCCGAAGCGTAGCGCGCGCACGCCAAAGTACGTGTACGGCTTCGCCAACGGGAAGGCGGAGGGCTCGAGCGCCCTGCGCGATCTCCTGGGCGGCAAGGGGTGCGAGATTGCCGAGATGACCAACCTCGGTATCCCCGTGCCTCCAGGATTCACGATCACGACACAGGCATGGGCGTCCTACCGGTCGGGGGGGAAGAAGCAGCCCCCGGGACTCTGGGCCCAGGTCCTCGACGGGCTCGCGCGACTCGAGGCGGCGGTGGGACTGAAGCTCGGAGACCCCGAGCGCCCCCTGCTGGTGTCCGTGCGCTCCGGGGCGCGGGCGTCCATGCCCGGGATGATGGACACGGTGCTCAACCTCGGTCTCAACGACAAGACGGTGGACGGGCTTGCGCGCTGGACGAAGAACGAGCGCTTCGCGTGGGACTGCTACCGCCGGTTCATCACGATCTTCGGCGACGTGGTGCTCGGCATGGACCGGCGGGCCTTCGACCGGCTGCTGGACGAGGCCAAGAGCCGTACCGGCGCCAGGACGGACGCCGACGTGCCGGCCGAGGCGCTCAAGGGGCTGGTGGCCGATGCCAAGCGGCTCGTGAAGGACACGACCGGCCAGCCCTTCCCTCAGGATCCCTCGGAGCAGCTGGGGCTCGCCATCAACGCCGTCTTCGATTCCTGGTTCGCCAAGAAGGCGGTGGACTACCGGCGCATCAACCGGCTGTCCGATGACTGGGGCACGGCGGTGACCGTGATGGCCATGGTCTTCGGCAACCTGGGCGACACCTCCGGCACCGGGGTCTGCTTCACCCGCGACCCCTCGACGGGCGAGAGGCGCTTCTTCGGCGAGTTCCTGTTCAATGCGCAGGGGGAGGATGTCGTGGCGGGCATCCGCAACCCGGAGCCCGTCAGCGCGCTCGAGCGCCGCATGCCCAAGGTCTATGGCCAGCTGATCACGTTCAAGGACCGGCTGGAGAAGCATTACCGGGACATGCAAGACATCGAGTTCACCATCCAGGAGGGGCGGCTGTTCATCCTGCAGACGCGATCGGGCAAGCGGGCGGCCGCCGCGGCCGTCCGGATCGCCGTCGAGATGGTCAAGGAGGGGCTGATCAAGAAGCGGACCGACGCCCTTCTGCGGGTGGAGCCCGCCTCCCTTCACCAGCTCCTGCACCCCACCGTGGACCCGGGAGCCACGTACACGGCCATTGCCCGGGGCCTGCCGGCGGCGCCCGGGGCGGCGTCCGGCAAGGTCGTGTTCGATCCGGAGCAGGCGGTGGAGATGGCGCTCCGCGACGAGAAGGTCATCCTCGTCCGGACCGAGACCTCTCCCGAGGACGTGGCGGGCATGCACGCCGCCCAGGGCATTCTCACCTCTCGCGGCGGCCTCACCTCTCACGCCGCCGTCGTCGCTCGCGGAATGGGAAAATGCTGCGTCGTCGGCGCGGGCGACGTGGTGGTGGACGAGGAGAAGCGCCTCTTCCGGGCCGGCCGCACCGTGGTGCGCGAGGGGCAGGTGATCACGCTCAACGGGTCCACCGGCGAGGTGATCGCCGGCACCGTCCCGCTCGTGGAGCCCACGCTCTCCAGGGAGTTCAAGCAGCTCCTCGGGTGGGCGCGGGAGGTGAGCACCACCCGGGTCCGGGCCAACGCCGACACGCCGCACGACGCGCGGGCCGCTCGCGAGTTCGAGGCCGAGGGCATCGGCCTCGTCCGCACCGAGCACATGTTCTTCGGCGAGGAGCGCCTTCCCATCGTCCGCGAGATGATCATGGCGCGGGACACCGAGGCGCGGACAGCCGCGGTGGAGCGGTTGCTGCCCCTCCAGCGCGAGGACTTCGCCGGGATCTTCACCGCCATGGCGGGTTTCCCGGTGACGATCCGGCTGCTGGACCCGCCGCTCCACGAGTTCCTCCCGAAGTACAAGGACGTGCTCGAGGAGTACACGAAGCTGGACGCGCTCGGGATCAACCCCGCGCGCTACGAGGAGCTCGGCGCCATCAAGGCGCGGCTGGAGGCGCTGATGGAGTCCAACCCGATGCTCGGGCACCGCGGCTGCCGGCTCGGGATCACGTTCCCCGAGATCTACGAGATGCAGGTGCGCGCCATCATGGAGGCGGCCTGCAGCGTCGCGAAGCGGCGCGTGAAGGTGGAGCCCGAGATCATGATCCCGCTCACGGGGACCGTGGCCGAGATGAAGGTCGCGGAGGAGATGACCCGGCGGGTGGCGGCCGAAGTGGAAGGCGAGATGGGGGCGCGCATCCCCTACACCGTGGGCACGATGATCGAGCTGCCGCGCGCGGCCCTCATCGCCGATCAGATGGCGCACTACGCCGAGTTCTTCTCCTTCGGCACCAACGACCTGACCCAGATGACGTTCGGCTACAGCCGGGACGACATCGGCAAGTTCCTGCCGTACTACCTCGAGAAGAAGCTGCTGCCCGCCGACCCCTTCGAGGTGCTGGACCAGGAGGGCGTCGGGGAGCTGATCACGATCGGCATCGAGCGCGGGCGCCGGACGCGTCCGAAGCTGAAGGTGGGGATCTGCGGCGAGCACGGCGGCGAGCCGTCGTCCGTGGCATTCTGTCACCGCGTGGGCATGACGTACGTGTCCTGTTCCCCCTTCATGGTCCCCATCGCCTGGCTCGCGGCGGCCCAGGCGCAGATCAAGGAGCCCCGAGCCGTCCGCGGAGGGAAGCGACATGCGTGAGTACGCGGGCGTCTACATCCCGGTGCCGACCCCGTACAGGGGGGACGCCGTGGCGACGGAGCGGCTCCGGGGCAACCTCGAGCGCTGGAACGCGACGCCGCTCGACGGCTACGTGTTCCTGGGCTCCACGGGCGAGTTCCCCCTGCTCTCGGACGCGGAGCGGGACGCGGTCCTGGTGGCCGCGCGCGAGGCGACGCCCCGCGACAAGGCGATGATCGCGGGCACGGGGAGTCACTCGACGCTCCTGACCATCCGCCAGACGAAGCGGGCGGCCGAGATCGGCGCGGATGCAGCCATCGTGATCACCCCGCACTACTTCACCAAGGCCTTCGCCCAGGCGACCGCCCAGATCCGGCACTACCTGGCCGTGGCCGAGGCCTCCCCGATCCCGATTCTGCTCTACAACTTCCCGGTCAACACGGGGATCAACCTGGAGCCCGACACCGTGGCGCGCATCGCGGAGCACCCGAACGTATGCGGGATCAAGGACTCTTCCGGGAACATCCCGCAGGCGGCGCAGATCATCCACCTGACGCCCAAGAGCTTCCACGTGCTGGTCGGGGCGGCCGCGGCGCTCCTGCCGTCACTCGCCATCGGCTCGTCGGGCGGCATCCTGGCGCTGGCGGTGATCGCGCCCCGGGAGTTCTGCGAGGTCTACGCGCTGGCGCGGCAGGGGCGCTGGGAGGACGCGAAGGAGCTCGCGGCGCGCATGATGCTGGCCGACCGGGGCGTGCCCGGCCGCTACGGCATCGGCGGGCTCAAGGCGGCGCTGGATCTGCAGGGCTTTTTCGGCGGCCCGTGCCGGGCGCCCCTCGGCACGCCGGACGGCGATGCGATCGACGAGATCAAGGACGTCCTCGCCTCGGCGGGGCTCCTCTAGGAGGACACGGTAGTGAAGCTTTCAGGTGCGCGGATCGTGCTGGAGTGCTTGAAGCGTGAGGGGGTGGACGTCATCTTCGGGCTCCCCGGAGGGGCGGTGCTCCCGATCTACGACGTGCTCTACGACTTCAAGGGGCTCCGGCACATCCTGGTCCGCCAGGAGGCCGCCGCCGGGCATGCCGCGGAGGGGTACTCGAGGACCACGGGCAAGATCGGGGTCTGCCTCGTGACCTCGGGGCCGGCGGCCACCAACCTGGTGACCGCGCTCCAGGACGCGCTCATGGACTCGATCCCGCTCGTGGCCTTCACCGGCCAGGTGCCGACCCACCTCATCGGCAACGACGCCTTCCAGGAGGCGGACAACGTGGGCATCACGCGGTCCGCCACCAAGCACAACTTCCTCGTGAAGGACGGCAACGACCTCGGCGCCATCATCAAGGAGGCGTTCCACATCGCCGGGACCGGGCGCCCGGGGCCCGTGCACGTGGACCTGCCCAAGGACGTCCTGGTCAAGGAGTGGACGTTCGAGTACCCCGAGACCGTGCACCTCCGATCCTACAACCCCACCTACGAGGGGCATCCGGGACAGATCAAGAAGGCCGCGCGGGCCATCGTCCGGGCCAAGCGCCCGGTGCTCTACGTGGGCGGCGGCATCATCTCCTCGGATGCCTCGCCGGAGCTGCGCGAGCTGGTGGAGCTGACCCAGACCCCCGTGACGCAGACGCTCATGGGGCTGGGCGCCTTTCCGATGGCCGATCCCCTGTCGCTGGACATGCTGGGCATGCACGGCACCTACTATGCGAACATGGCCGTCCATCACGCCGACGTGCTGGTGGCCGTGGGCGCCCGCTTCGACGACCGCGTCACCGGACGCGTGGACGCCTTCGCGCCCGATGCCGAGATCATCCACGTCGACATCGACCCTTCCTCGATCTCGAAGAACATCAAGGTCCACATCCCCATCGTGGGGGACTGCAAGCGGGTGCTGTCCAGGCTCGTGGAGGCGGTGCGGGAGGAGATGCGCACGTACCCGCCGAGCGGTGTCCGCGAGGCCCGCAAGCAGTGGATGAGCCAGATCGCGGACTGGAAGCGCGACTTCCCCCTGCGCTACGAGTGGAGCGACGAGGTCGTCAAGCCCCAGCACGTGATCCAGGAGATCTCCACCCTGACGAACGGGGAGGCGCTCATCGTCACCGGGGTCGGCCAGCACCAGATGTGGGCGGCGCAGTACTACCGCGTCAAGCACCCGCGCGCGTGGTGCACATCGGGGGGTCTCGGCACCATGGGGTACGGGCTGCCCACCGCCATGGGCGTGCAGGCCGGGAACCCCGGCAGGCTCGTGATCAACATCGACGGCGACGGCTCGTTCCAGATGAACAGCCAGGAGCTGGCGACCTGCTTCGAGGAGAAGCTGCCGGTCAAGACGGTCATCATCAACAACGGCGGTCACGGCATGGTGCGGCAGTGGCAGCGGATCATCTACAAGGAGCGCTACTGCGCCAGCGATCTCGGCGGCAGCCCCGACTTCGTGCGGCTGGCGGAGGCCTACGGATGCACCGGGATCCGGGTGACGACGCCCAGCGAGGTGGAGCCGGCGCTGGAGAAGATGATCTCGACGCCCGGTCCCGTGGTGCTCGACGTGTGGGTGGACAAGCACGAGTGCGTCTTCCCCATGGTGCCGGCGGGCGGCGCCAACATCGACATGATCCTGGCGCCGCCGAGCGTGGACGTCCGCGACAAGGCCGCCAAGTCGCAGACGGGGTTCTAGCGTGAGCACCGACGACGCCAGGAAGCACACGATCGCGGTGCTGGTGGAGAACAAGTTCGGCGTCCTGTCGCGCGTGGCCGGGCTGTTCTCGGCCCGGGGCTACAACATCGAGAGCCTCTCGGTGGGCGAGACGCTGGACCCGACCGTCTCTCGCATGACGCTTGTCGTCCGCGGCGACGCCTTTATCATCGAGCAGGTGATCAAGCAGCTGCACAAGCTGATCGACGTCATCAAGGTCACGGACCTCAGCGAGGAGGACCATGTCGAGCGGGAGATGCTGCTGATCCGGGTGAACGCCGAGCCGGCCGCCCGCGCGGAGATCCTGAGAGTGGGCGACATCTTCCGCGCCAAGGTGGTGGACGTGACCGCCACCAGTTACACCCTGGAGGTCACCGGCGAGGAGACGAAGATCGACGCGATCACCGAGCTCCTGAGGCCGTTCGGCATCCAGGAGCTGGTGCGCACGGGCAAGGTGGCCATCGCCAGGGGGCCGAAGACGCGGCTCCGCAAGGTGGAAGAGAAGCTGGGCAAGCCGAAGTCGGCCGCCCCTCCGCAGCCCCAGGACCCCCGGGTCGTGGGGTTCGCGGACTAACCCTTCAAGGAGACCCACAGTCATGCCGGCGAGGATCTACTACGACCAGGACGCCGATCTCGGGCTGCTCCGCGCAAAGACGATCGGGATCATCGGGTACGGCAGCCAGGGCCACGCCCACGCCCTCAACCTGAAGGATTCCGGTCAGGACGTGGTCGTGGGCCTCTACAAGGGCTCCAAGAGCTGGGCCAAGGCCGAGGCCGAGGGGCTCAAGGTGATGACCGTGAACGAGGCCGCCCAGGCGGCGCAGATCATCATGATCCTCCTGCCGGACCAGAGCCAGCGCCAGGTCTACGAGGAGTCCATCAAGGGAGCCCTCGGCAAGGGCAAGACCCTGATGTTCGCCCACGGCTTCAACATCCACTTCAACCAGGTGGTGCCGTCCCCCGACGTGGACGTGTCCATGATCGCCCCCAAGGCGCCGGGCCACGTGATGCGCGACCTCTTCACGCAGGGGCCCGGCGTGCCGGCGCTGGTGGCCGTGTACCAGGACGTGTCGGGCAAGGCGCGGGACCTGGCCCTGGCCTACGGCAAGGGCGTCGGCTGCACGCGCGCCGGAGTCATCGAGACCACGTTCAAGGAAGAGACGGAGACCGACCTCTTCGGCGAGCAGACCACCCTCTGCGGCGGCGTCTCGCACCTGATCAAGAACGCCTTCGAGACCCTCGTGGAGGCGGGATATCAGCCGGAGGTCGCCTACTTCGAGTGCATGCACGAGATGAAGCTGATCGTGGACCTGTTCTACCAGGGCGGGCTGGCGTACATGCGGTACTCGGTCTCGGACACGGCGGAGTACGGCGACTACACCCGCGGCCCGCGGATCATCAACGAGCAGACCAAGGTCGAGATGAAGAAGATCCTCGGGGAGATTCAGTCCGGCCAGTTCGCGCGCGAGTGGGTGCTGGAGAACCAGGCGAACCGCGCGGGCTTCCTCGCCATGCGCAGGCGCGACGCCGAGCACCCCATCGAGGAGGTCGGGTCCCGGCTGCGGAAGATGATGTCCTGGATCAAGCCCCCGCGGATGTAGGTTGGCGAGGCGCAGCCGAAGGCGAGCCGAGCGGATATGGAGATCCCCCGAGCGGAGCGAGGCGGCAGCGGCGTGCGCATTCCAGTGGCGGCCGAGGGGTGGCCCTTCATCGTCCCGCCGATCGCGGCCTCGTGTATCCTGGCCCTGATGGGCTGGCGCGGGGCGGCCGCCGCGGTGGCGGTGCCGGGGGTCCTCTCGCTGGGGTTCTTCCGTGATCCCGAGCGGGCGGTGCCCGGCGTGCCGGGGGCCGTGCTGGCGCCCGCCGACGGCAAGGTGATGGGCATCGCGGAGGTCGACGACCCGTTCGTCGGGCCCGCCGTGCGGATGTCCATCTTCCTGTCGCCGCTGGACGTGCATGTCAACCGCGCGCCCATCGCGGGCGTGGTGCGGGGCGTGGAGTATGTGCCGGGACGGTTCCTGGCGGCGTATCGCCCGGAGGCGTCCGAGGTGAACGAGCGCTGCACCGTGACGCTCGAGGGCGATCCGGCCCGGGTCGCGGTGAGCCAGATCTCGGGAGTGCTCGCGCGACGCATCGTGTGCCGGGCCCGCCCGGGCGATACGCTCGGGGCGGGGGAGCGGTACGGCCTGATCCGCTTCGGGTCCCGCACCGACCTGGTCGTGCCGCGGGGCACGGAGATCCGGGTCCGGGTCGGGGATCGAGCGAGAGGCGGCGAGTCGATCATGGGGGTGCTCGGATGAGGCGACGGCATCTGCCGGGCGAGGGTGGACGCGGCGCGCGCCGGCGACGCTGGTCGGAGCTGCGCGAGCAGCGGCGGCGCGGCATTTTCCTGCTGCCGAGCCTCCTCACCACGGGGAACCTCTTCTGCGGCTTCCTGGCCCTGATCATGACCGCCCAGGGGCGGGCGGTGGAGGCCGCGATCGCCATCTTCGTGGCCATGGTGCTCGACATCCTGGACGGCAAGGTGGCGCGGCTCACCAAGACCACGACGCAGTTCGGCGTGGAGTTCGACTCGCTGGCGGACGTGGTCTCCTTCTGCGTGGCCCCGGCCTTCATGCTCTACGCGCTCGTCCTGTCGCGGCTCGGGCGCGCGGCCTGGCTGGGGGCCTTCCTGTTCGTGGTCTGCGGCGCGCTTCGGCTCGCGCGGTTCAACGTGTACACGGGCGTGGCGGACCGGCGCTACTTCGTGGGGCTGCCGACGCCGGCCGCCGCGGGCATCGTCGGCGCCGCGTTCTTGCTCCTCGACGGGGACGCCGTCGGGCGGTGGCAGGCCATCGCCATCAGCGTGGGGACCTACCTGGTGGCGCTCCTCATGGTGTCCACCTTCCGCTACTACAGCTTCAAGGAGATCGACTTCGCCCGGCGGCGCCCCGTCGGGCTGCTGCTGCTCGTCGTGCTCGCGGTGCTGATCGTCGCCACCCATCCGCAGTGGTTCCTCTTCGTGCTCTTCTCGGCCTATGTCCTGAGTGGCCCCTCGCGCCCCGTGTGGGCGCGCCGCTGGGATGGGGCCGTGTCGGCCGAGAAAGCACCTCGAGACTCACACTAGACGCACAGCGGAGGACGCCACCATGGATCGCGTGATCATCTTCGACACCACTCTCAGGGACGGCGAGCAGGCTCCCGGCTTTTCCATGAACAGGCAGGAGAAGCTGGAGATGGCGCGCCAGCTGGCCCGGCTGAACGTGGACGTCATCGAGGCCGGCTTCCCGATCTCGTCCGATGAGGACTTCGAGGCCGTGCGCGAGGTCGCCAAGCAGGTGGGAGCGCTCGCCGGGGGGCCCATCATCTGCGGGCTCAGCCGCGTCGGACTCATGGACATCGACCGTGCGTGGGAGGCCGTCAAGTACGCCCGGCAGCCGCGGATCCACACCTTCGTGGCGACCTCGGACATTCACCTGAAGTACAAGCTCCGCAAGAGCCGCGCGGAGGTGCTCAAGGCCGCGGTGGAGGCGGTGACGCACGCGCGCGGCTACTGCGAGGACGTGGAGTTCTCGCCCGAGGACGCCTCCCGCACGGACTTCGACTACATGTGCGACGTGCTCGAGGCGGTCATCGACGCGGGCGCCCGGACCGTCAACATCCCCGACACGGTGGGCTATGCCATCCCCAGGGAGTGGGGCGAGCGCATCGCCCGGATCCGCGAGCAGGTCAAGAACAGTGCCCAGGCGGTCCTCTCGGTGCACTGCCACAACGACCTGGGCCAGGCGGTGGCAAACTCGCTGGTGGCGATCCAGAACGGGGCCCGGCAGATCGAGTGCACCATCAACGGCATCGGGGAGCGGGCGGGCAACGCCTCCCTCGAGGAGATCGTGATGGCGCTCAAGACACGGAAGGACTACTTCGGAGTGGAAACCCGGGTCCGGACCGAGGAGATCTTCCGGTCCTCACGGCTCCTCTCCCACGTCACCGGAGTTCACGTGCAGCCCAACAAGGCCATCGTCGGCGAGAACGCGTTCGCCCACGAGGCGGGCATCCACCAGGACGGGGTGCTCAAGGAGAAGCTCACGTACGAGATCATGCGGCCGGAGGACATCGGCCGCGCGGCCAACAAGCTCGTGATGGGCAAGCACTCCGGGCGCGCCGCCCTCGCGGCCCGGCTCAAGGACCTGGGGTTCGAGCTGGACCAGGCCGAGCTCGGCAAGGCCTTCAAGAAGTTCAAGGAGCTCGCGGACAAGAAGAAGGAGATCTTCGACGAGGACCTCATGGCGATCGTGCAGGACGAGATGACCCAGGTGCCCGAGACCTACGCGCTGGAGTACCTGCACACGATCAGCGGCACCGGCGTGATCCCGTCGGCGACGATCAAGCTCCGGAAGGAGCAGGAGGTCTTCCAGGATTCGGGCGTGGGGGACGGCCCGGTGGACGCCGTGCTCAACGCCATCGACGCCATCACGGGGCTCAAGGGACGGCTGCAGGACTATCAGCTCCGGGCCATCACGGGCGGCAAGGATGCCATCGGGGAGGTATCGGTGAAGGTGGACTTCGATGGAACGCTGGTGACCGGCAAGGGCAACTCGACGGACGTCATCGAGGCCAGCGCCCGGGCCTATGTGAACGCGCTGAACCGGCTGGTGCACCCGGCTGGTGGCCAGAAGCTGAAGCTGAAGGAGGTCGGCCCCTAGGGGCCGCAGGAACAACTCCATGGCCATGACGATCACCAACGACGGGAACTCCCAGGCCCAGCCGCGTCCGGCCTTCGCCCAGGAGATCAGGGCGGCGGGTGGCCTGATGAACGACGTGGCGAAGACGAAGGGGCGGGTCGCCTAGCCATGCCCACCTACAGGATCGCGGTGCTGGCCGGTGATGGCATCGGCCAGGAGGTCACACCGGAGGCCCAGCGTGTCCTCGATGTGATCGGCAAGGCCACGGGAGCAAGTTTCGAGTTCGAGACGGGCCTGGTGGGCGGGGTGGCCATCGATGCCACGGGCGGACCGCTGCCGGAGTCCTCGCTCCGTCTCTGCGAGCAGAGCGATGCGATCCTGTTCGGCGCCGTGGGCGGGCCCAAGTGGGACTCGCTGCCGCACGAAACCCGCCCCGAGCGCGGGCTGCTCCGGATCCGCAAGGAGCTGGACCTGTTCGCGAACCTGAGGCCCGCCAGGTGCTTCCCCATGCTGGTGGATGCCTCCCCCCTCAAGCGGTCGGTGGTCGAGGGGACGGATCTCATGGTCGTCCGCGAGCTGACGGGCGGGCTCTACTTCGGCGAGCCGCGGGGGCGCGAGGCCTTCGCCGACGGCAGCGAGCGGGCGGTGAACACCATGGCCTATACCTCTCGAGAGATCGAGCGGGTCGTCCGGGCGGCGTTCGACGTGGCCATGAAGCGGAAGAAACGGCTCACCTCCGTGGACAAGGCCAATGTGCTGGTGGTGTCCCAGCTCTGGCGCGAGGTGGTGATCCGCGTGGCGAAGGAGTACCCCCAGGTGACCGTGGAGCACGTCCTGGTGGACAATTGCGCCATGGCGCTCGTCAACCGGCCCACCCAGTTCGACACGATCGTGACGGAGAACACCTTCGGCGACATCCTCTCGGACGAGGCGGCGATCCTGGCGGGCTCCATGGGGATGCTGCCCTCGGCGAGCCTCGGCGGGCGCGTGGGCTTGTATGAGCCCGTGCACGGCACGGCGCCGGACATCGCCGGCAAGGGCCTGGCGAACCCCATCGCGGCCATCCTCTCGGCCGCCATGCTGCTTCGCTACTCGCTGGACCGCGGCCCGGACGCCGACCGCGTCGAGGCCGCCGTGCTCCGCGTGCTCGAGCAGGGCCACAGGACAGGGGACATCGCCGCGCCCGGCGGCACGACGGCGGGGACGCGCGAGATGGGCGACCTCATCGCCCGCGAGCTCGAGCGATCGTACTGAGAGAAAGGATCCTACGGATATGAACGGGGTGCGGGTGGCGGTGGTCGGTGTCACGGGGGCGGTGGGGCAGACGACGCTCAGGATCCTGGAGGAGCGGAAGTTCCCGGTGCGGGAGTTGCGGGCTTTTGCCTCGGAGCGGTCGGTGGGCAAGACCGTCACGTTCCAGGGGGAGCGTGTCCGCGTGGAGAAGGTGGCGCCCGGGGCCTTCACGGGAGTGGACATCGCCTTCTTCTCCGCCGGCTCCGCCCAGTCCAGGGAGTTTGCGCCGCAGGCCGTCAAGGCGGGCGCCGTCGTGGTGGACAAGTCCAGCGCCTTCCGCATGGATCCCACCGTGCCCCTGGTCGTCCCCGAGATCAACGCCCACGCCGTCAAGGGGCACCGCGGGATCGTCGCCTGCCCGAACTGCACGACCATCGTCACCGTGATGCCGCTCAAGCCGCTCCATGACACTGGCCGCCTGCTCCGGGTGATCGCCACCAGCTTCCAGGCCGTCTCGGGCGCCGGGGTCAACGGGGTCGAGGAGCTGCGCAGCCAGACGCTGGCCTGGGCGCGCGGCGAGGCCCTGACGCCGAAGTACTTCCTCCACCAGATCGCCTTCAACGTGATCCCGCACATCGACACGTTCGGCGAGAGCGGGTACACGGGGGAGGAGATGAAGCTGGTGCACGAGGTGCGGAAGATCCTCGAGCTGCCCGACCTCGCGGTCTCGCCCACGACCGTCCGGGTGCCCGTGTTCACCGCGCACTCGATCGCGGTCAACGCCGAGACGGCGACCAAGGTGAGCGCGGCCAGCGCGCGCGAGGCCTTCGCCCGGTTTCCGGGACTCCGGCTCTGGGACGATCCGGCGGAGAATCGCTACCCGATGCCGGTGGCCGTGGAGGGCCAGGACGACTGTTTCGTGGGACGCATCCGCGAGGACCTGTCCCTGGCCAACGGCCTCAATTTCTGGGTCGTGGGCGACCAGCTGCGCAAGGGCGCCGCGCTGAACGGGATCCAGATCGCCGAGCTCCTGATCCGCTGAGTGAGGCCGTTCCCGGCGCCGGGGCGGGGGGCATGACTCGCACGCTTCGCCTCACCCTGGCCTACGATGGCACGGACCTCTCCGGCTGGCAGTCCCAGCCCGACCGCCCGACGGTCCAGGGACTCCTGATGCAGTCCTGCGAGCGCATCCTGGGCGAGCGCGTGAAGGTCGTGGGGGCGAGCCGGACCGATGCCGGCGTCCACGCCCTCCGGCAGGTGGCGAGCCTGGCCATCGCCTCGCCCATGGCCCCGGCGGCGCTGGGGCGCGCGCTCAACGCCCTGCTCCCCGCCACGATCCGCGTCCTCGAGGCCCGCGAGGCGCCGCCGGGATTCGACGCCCGGCGCTGGGCCCGGGGCAAGCGCTACTGCTACCTGATCGACCGGGGGCGTCCGGCCGATCCGTTCCTCCGCCGCTACGCGTGGCATGCGCCGTACGTCCTCGAGGCGGAGGCCATGGCGCGCGCGCTCCGGCTCCTCCTGGGCACGCATGACTTCTCCGCCTTCTGCGCCGCGGCCGGCCGCGGGCGGACTCCGATGTGCACGATCCGCTCGGCCCGCCTCGTGCTGAGGAAGCGCCGGCTCGGGATCCTGCTGTCGGCCGACAGCTTCCTCCATCACATGGTGCGTAACATCGCGGGCAGCCTCGTGGAGGTCGGGCGCGGGGCGCGGGAGCCGGACTGGCTCGGGCGGGTGCTGGTGGCGCGCGACCGGAGCCTTGCCGGTGCCACGGCGCCCCCCGAGGGGCTCTCGCTCGTACGCGTGCTCTATCCCACGTGAGCCACGAGCTCCGCCGGCGAGCGGCTTGCCTTTGCCGCGGGGCATCGGCAGGATAAGGCCATGCGGACCTACCTGCGGGTGAGCCGCGGCCGGCTCGAGGAGGTCAAGGCCGAGGTTGTGCGCGAGCAGCTGCTCGCGATCTACGTCAACGGCAGTCGCTTCCTCACCCTCCTCTGCTCCCCCTTCCAGCTCGAGGCGCTCGTCGTCGGCTACCTGTGGATGGAGAAAGTGATCGCGGGCCTCGAGGACATCGTCTCGCTGGACGTGTCCGACGTGGACGGTCGGGCGGACGTCACCCTGACGCAACCCGTGGAGCTGCCCACGGCGCGGATCCTCACCTCCGGGTGTGGCGGCGGCATCACCTTCCGCATCGACCCGCGACTGTTCACGCGCGTCGAGTCCTCGCTGCGCGTCCGGCCGGCGCAGCTCGCGGCGCGGCTCAAGGATCTCTTCGTCGAGGCCATCCACTACCGCGCCTCGCGGGGCATCCACGGCGCGGCGCTCACCGACGGAGAGCGCCTGCTGGTGGTGGCGGAGGACGTGGGACGGCACAACGCCGTGGACAAGCTCAAGGGGGAGGCGCTGTTCCGGGGTGTCCCCACCACTGACCGCGTCCTGCTGTCCACGGGCCGGATCTCCTCCGAGATGCTCCTGAAGGCCGCCCGCATGGGCGTGCCGGTGGTGGCCTCTCGCACCTCGCCGACCGAGATGGCCGTGGGGCTCGCCGAGCAGCTCGGGGTCACGGTGGTCGGCTATCTGCGGCCCGACACGCTCAACCTGTACACCGGTGACGCGCTGGACCTCGGCGAGCTGTCCTGACCCTCCCGGCGTGTTTGCCTGGCCCCGGACGACCTGATAAACTTTCCCCGTGATTTATCAGGGAGTTCCGTTCTCGCGCCGGCGACAGGGGCGGCCTGAGCCGTGAACGCGGTCTTGTATGACGTGGCGCTCACGGGTTACATCATCGCCACCGCCTCGGCGCTCGGCTACCTGCTCGGCCGCCGGGAGGGGCTCTGGCGATTCACCATCCTCGTGACGCAGGCCGGCTGGATGGTCCACACACTGGCCCTGGTCGTGCGTGGGGTCGAGCTCCGCCGCTTCCCTCTCACGACGCTCGCCGAGACCGTCTCCGTGGTGATCTGGCTGGCCGTGCTCCTCGAGGTGTGGGCCGAACGCGCCTATCGCGTGAAGGTGCTGGGCGCCTTCGTTCTGCCCGTGGTGCTCGTGCTGGGCCTGGCGCTGCCCACGGGGTTGCGCGTCCTGGTGCTGGCGCCCGCCATCTCCAGCGTCTGGATCAAGGTACACGTGGCGCTGGCGCTCATCGGGCTGGCCGCGCTCGTGCTGAATTTCTCCGGTGCCGTGATGTACCTCCTGCAGGAGCGGCAGCTCAAGGCGAAGCGGCCGGGAAACGTCTACTACCGGCTGCCGTCCCTCGAGACCCTCGACCGCCTGAGCTACCGCACCCTCACGCTGGGCTTCCCCTTCCTCACCGCGGGCCTGCTCCTGGGCGTGTTCTCGGCGGGCAAGGCGTGGGGCAGCCCCTTTGCGTTCGACCCGCTGGCCCTCTTCTCCAGCTTCATGTGGGTCGTCTACGCGGCGACCCTGTCGGGCCGGGCAGTGGGCCGCTGGCGCGGCCGGCGCGCCGCCTACTTCGCCATCGCGGGCTTCTGCGCCCTGCTCCTGATGCTGGGAGCGGGCGTGATGCTCCAGGGGCGGCACGGCTCCTGATGGGCACGGTCTTCGTCGCCGGCATGAACCACCGGAGCGCGCCGATCGAGGTGCGCGAGCAGCTCGCCCTCGAGGAGGACAAGCTGCGCGGGATTCTGGCGGACCTCACCGACCGGGGGCTGTGCGCCGAGGTCATGATCCTCTCCACCTGCAACCGCGTCGAGGTCTACGGCCTGGCGGACGTGCCGGGCGAGGCCCGGGCGGCGGCGTTCCGGGGGCTGGGCGCCGCGCGCGGTGTCAGTCTCCAGCAGATCGAGACGCTGCTGTACAGCAAGACGGAAGACGAGGCGGTCCTCCACGCGTTCCGCGTGGCGGCGAGCCTGGACTCCATGATTCTCGGCGAGCCGCAGATCCTCGGGCAGGTCAAGGACGCCTTCGCCCTGGCCCAGTCCTGCCGCACGGTGGGCCCCACGCTGCACGCCCTGATGACGCAGGCCTTCAGCGTGGCCAAGCGGATCCGCACCGACACCGAGGTCGGGCGCCACGCGGTCTCGGCCTCCTACGCGGCGGTGGAGCTGGCGCGGAAGATCTTCGGCTCCCTCGAGAGCAAGGCGGTGCTCCTGGTCGGGGCGGGAGAGATGGGGGAGCTGGCCGCGCGGCACCTTCAGGAGCACGGGGCCATGCCCGTGTACGTGGCCAACCGCACGTGGAGCCGCGCGCAGGATCTTGCCCACACGCTCTCCGGCACGGCCGTGCCCTACGAGCATTTCGCCGCGACCATGGCGGAGGTGGACGTGGTCATCACCTCCACGGCGGCGCCCGAGCCCATCGTCCGCGCGCAAGACGTCGAGCGCGCGCTGCACTCCCGTCGCCACCGGCCGCTGTTCTTCATCGACCTCGCCGTGCCGCGCAACGTGGAGCCGGCGGTGAACGACCTGGAAGACGCCTTCTGCTACGACGTGGACGATCTCCGGCTCGTGGTGGAGGCCAATCTGCGAGAGCGCCAGAAGGAGGCGCAGCGGGCCGAGGCTCTGGTGGAGCGCGAGGTGGCGAAGTTCGTGGTCCGCCTCCGTGATGTCGAGGTCGTGCCGACCATCGTGTCCCTCCGGGACAAGCTCGAAGCGATCCGCCGCGGCGAGCTGGACAAGGCGCTGTCCCGGCTGCCCGCCGCCAGCGACGAGACGAGGAAAGTGATGGAGGCGCTGTCCCAGGCCATCGTCAACAAGGTTCTTCACGCCCCCATCGTGAAGCTGAAGAACTCCTCGCGCGAAGGCCACCACGCGCGCTTCACGGAGCTGATCTCCGAGCTGTTCGGGCTGAAGCGCTCCCCGCGGGAGCGCGAGCCGTGAAGATCCGGCTCGGGACGCGGGGCAGCCGGCTGGCCCGCGTCCAGTCGGAAGGCGTCGCGGCGGCCCTCCGCGCCCTTGGCGCCGACGTCGAGCTCCTGGCGATCAAGACGTCGGGGGACCGCCTGGCCCAGGTGGCGCTGGCCGACTTCGGCGGCAAGGCGCTCTTCGTCAAGGAGATCGAGGAGGCGCTCCTCGGCGGGCGCGCGGACATGGGGGTGCACAGCCTCAAGGACATGCCCGCCATCCTGCCCGCGGGGCTCTGTCTGGCCGCCTATCCCCGCCGCGAGGATCCCCGCGACGTGCTGCTGACCCGGGGTGGGGAGACGCTCCGCGACCTGCGCCACGGCGCCGTGGTGGGCACGTCCAGCCTGCGCCGGCGCGTCATGCTCCTGAGCCACCGCCCGGATCTTCGGATCGAGCCCATCCGCGGCAATGTGGACACGCGGCTCCGCAAGCTCGCCGCCGGCGATTACGATGCCCTCGTCATGGCGCGCGCGGGGCTCCGCCGGCTGGGGATCGAGCCCGTGAGCGCTTGGCCGCTCCCCGCCCACGACTTCCTTCCAGCCGTGGGGCAGGGGATCCTTGGGATCGAGGCGCGGGAGTCGGACCGGGCGCTGCTTGAACTTCTCTCGGGGCTCGATCACACTGAGACGCGGGTGCAGGCGGAGGCGGAGCGTGCCTTCCTGGCGCGGCTGGGCGCCGGCTGCCACACCGCGGTGGCGGGACTGGCGCGGCTCGACGGTGATGCGCTCACGGTGGACGGCTGGGTGGCGAGCGTGGATGGGCGCACCGTCCTGTCGGCCGCGGTGAGCGGGCCCAGCGCCACGGCCCGCCTGCTGGGGGAGAAGCTGGCCGACGAGCTCCTCGCGCGGGGCGCGCGCGGGGTGCTGGAGGAAACGCGGTGACGGCGAGGACCGAAGTCGGGGCGGCGAGGCCGCTCAGCGGCCGGGTGATCGTCGTCACGCGCGCGCTCGAGCAGGCGGGGCGCTTCGGCGCGCTCCTCGAGGAGGCCGGCGCCCGGGTGCTGTCCGTGCCGACCATTGCCATCGAGCCGCCTCCGTCGTGGGCGGCGCTCGACGCCGCGCTCGCCGCGGCGGGCGCCTGCCAGTGGGTGATCTTCACGAGCGTCAACGGCGTGGAGATGGTGCGGCGCCGGCTCGCCGAGACGGGCCGCGGCGCCGGGGCGCTCCGCGGTCCCCGCGTCGCCGCCATCGGACCGGCCACGGCCGAGGCCATCCGCCGATGGGGCCTCGCCCCGGAGATCGTGCCGGACGAGTACGTGGCCGAGGGACTCGTGGAGCGCCTGCGGGCGCTGGTGCGTTCCGGAGACCGGGTGCTGCTGCCGCGCGCCGCGGGGGCGCGGGACGTGCTGGTCCGCGAGCTCTCCGCCATGGGCGCGGCCGTGAACGAGGTGGCGGTCTACCGGACACGGCCCGCGGTCGAAGGGGCCGCCGCGCTCACGGCCGCCCTCGAGGCCGGCAGCGTGGACGTCGTGACCTTCACCAGCTCTTCCACCGTGCGGCACTTCGCGGCGCTGTTCGCGGCGGGCGAGCTCCCCCGGCTCATGCAGGGCGTGCTCGTGGCGTGCATCGGCCCCGTCACCGCCTCCACCGCGGCCGAGCACGGGCTCAGGACCGCCATCGCGCCCGCGGAGTACACGATCCCCGCCCTGGCCCGGGCCATCGCGCTCCACTTCGCCAATGCGCCGGCGGCGAGGTCCGGAGGCGCCGGGCTGCCGCAGCCAGACTGACCCACGGTCAACATGCCGGCAGGCGTGTTGCGGATGACAGGATGAAAGGAGCTGAACCATGCCGTACCCTTTCTATCGCCCTCGACGGCTCCGCAAGTCCGCCCTCTTGCGGAAGATGGTCCGGGAGACGGTGCTGCGGACCGATGATCTCGTCCTGCCGCTCTTCGCCGTCCACGGCCGAGGGGTCCGCGAGCCCATCTCCTCCATGCCGGGGCAGGCGCGCCTGTCCATCGACGAGCTGCTCAGGGAGTGCAAGGACGCGGCCTCCATGGGCATCCCGGCGGTGCTCCTCTTCGGGTTGCCGCAGGAGAAGGATCCACGGGGCAGCGAGGCCTACGCCGAGGACGGCATCATCCAGCAGGCCGTGCGCGCCGTGAAGGAGACGATCCCGGACCTGCTGGTCATCACGGATGTGTGCCTCTGCGAGTACACGAGCCACGGCCACTGCGGGATCGTCGAGGATGGGCGGGTGAGGAACGATCCCACCGTCGACCTCATCGCGCGGACCGCGGTGTCCCACGCCGAGGCCGGTGCCGACATGGTGGCGCCCTCGGACATGATGGACGGCCGCGTCGGCGCCATCCGGGAGTCGCTCGACGAGGCCGGCTACGAGGAGACGCCGATCATGGCGTACTCGGCGAAGTACGCCTCGGCCTTCTACGGGCCTTTCCGCGAGGCCGCCGGCTCCACGCCGCAGTTCGGCGACCGGCGCGCCTACCAGATGGATCCGGCCAATGGGCTCGAGGCCATGCGCGAGGTGGCGCTGGACGTGGACGAAGGGGCCGACATCGTCATGGTCAAGCCCGCGCTGCCGTACCTGGACATCATCTCGCGCGTGAAGAGCGACTTCGGCCTGCCGGTGGCCGCGTACTCGGTGTCCGGCGAGTACGCCATGATCCGCGCCGCGGGCCAGCTCGGGTGGCTCGACGAGGAGCGGACGATCATGGAGGCCCTCACGAGCATCCGGCGGGCGGGGGCCGACATCATCATCACCTACTTCGCGAAGGACGCCGCGCGGCTCATCGAGCAGGGGCGCCAGTGAGGATGCCGGCCTCGTGAGGATCTCGGCCAAGGGGGAGTACGCCATCAAGGCCATGCTCGACCTGGCCCTGTCGGACAGCGAGGGGCTGCGTCCCATCCAGGAGATCGCATCGCGCCAGGACATCCCGCAGCGCTACCTCGAGCAGGTGCTTCTCCAGCTCAAGCGGTCCGGGTTTCTCGTCTCGCGCCGCGGCTCTTCCGGCGGGTACCGGCTGAGCCGGCCTCCCGACCAGATCACGGTGGGCAGCGTGCTGCGGGCGGTGGAGGGCTCCCTCGCGGGGATCGAGCCGCCTCGCCGGACGGGGCGCGGCCGGCCGGGCGATCAGGCGGGCGATCTGTCCGAGCTGTGGCAGGAGGTGGCCGAGGCCGTGTCGTCGGTCGTGGACAGGACGACGCTGGCCGACCTCAAGCGCCGGGCCGCGGAGCGGCAGGGCGCGCGACGACCCATGTACCACATCTAGACATGGGAGCCATGGGGCAGAGGCGGCAGAGCAGCGGAGGCCGGCCGCGCATCGCGGGGTCGGTACTCGAGGTAGTGGGGGGCACGCCGCTGGTGAGGCTCAACCGCCTCCCCCGGCCCGATGGGGCCACGGTGCTGGCGAAGATGGAGTCGCTCAATCCCGGGGGCAGCGTCAAGGACCGGATCGCGGTGGCCATGGTCGAGGACGCTGAGCGCCGGGGACTCCTCCAGCCCGGCGCCACCGTGGTGGAGCCGACCAGCGGGAACACGGGCATCGGGCTGGCCATGGTCTGCGCCGTCCGCGGGTATCGCCTCATCCTCACCATGCCCGATGACATGAGCGTCGAGCGGCAGCGGCTGCTGGCGCGCTACGGGGCGGAGCTTCGCCTCACGCCGGCCCTCGAAGGCATGACGGGCGCCGTGTTCGCCGCCCAGGAGATCCTGCGCGAGCACCCGGAGTACTTCATGCCGCTGCAGTTCGAGAACCCGGCGAACCCGGAGATCCACCGCCGCACGACGGCGCTCGAGATCCTCGAGGCCACCGAGGAGCGGATCCACGTCTTCCTGGCCGGCATCGGCACGGGCGGCACGGTGACGGGGGTCGGCGAGGTGCTCAAGCAGCGGGTCCCGGGCGTACGGGTCGTCGGCGTGGAGCCGGCGCGCTCGCCAGTGCTCTCCGGTGGCAAGGCGCGCCCCCACGCGATCCAGGGCATCGGCGCCTCCTTCGTGCCCGCGGTGTTGAACCGCGCGATCCTCGACGAGATCGTGCACGTGCGCGACGAGGATGCCATCACCACGGCGCGCCGCCTCGCGCAGGAAGAAGGGCTCCTCGTGGGGATCTCGGCCGGGGCCAATGTCTGGGCCGCCTGCCAGCTGGCCGGGCGCTTGCCGCAGGATCGCGTCGTGGTCACGGTGCTGTGCGATACTGGCGAGCGCTATCTCAGCGTGCCGTTCTGAAGGGAGGCGATTCGAGGGCCTGCGGGGCCTCGTCAGGAATGAGCAGGGCGAGGTGCACCACCACGTGAATATCTACGTGAACAGCGAAGCCATCGAGTCCCTCGCGGGGCTCGCGACGTCGCTCAAGGACGGCGACGAGGTCTCCATCATTCCGGCCCTTGCCGGGGGCGGGCCGGCCCTCGCCGGGGGCGGCACGCCCTCGACGAGGGACTGAGCTGAGCCGCGTCATCCTGACGCCGGAGGAGCTCACCCAGGTCCAGGCGCAGGCGCTTGCCGAGTACCCGGCCGAGTGCTGTGGCGTCCTCCTGATCCGGCCCTCGCGACCCGAGGATCGCTTGCTCCTGCCGTGCCGCAACATCCAGGACGAGCTGCACACGAAGGACCCGGCCCGGCACCCTCGTGATGCCCGGACCGCCTACTACATCGACCCGAGAGATCTCCTCACCATTGGACGCCGAGAGGCGGGGGGGTACCGCGTGGCCACCATCTACCACTCCCACATCGACACGGGCGCGTACTTCTCCGACACCGACAAGCGCAACGCGCTGATCAACGGGGAGCCGGCCTACCCGGACGCCGTCTACGTGGTCCTTTCCGTCGTGGAGGGGAAGGCGGCGGGCGCCGGCGCCTTCGCCTGGGAGCCCACCCGCCGCGACTTCGTCCCGGCCGACTTCCCAGCCCAGGTGAGTGCCCGATGAGCGCCGCAGGCGCGAAGAGGCCGAACCGCAACCCGAAATCCTCCACAGTCAGGCGACCCGAACAGACCGCCGCAGGCGCGAAGTCGGATAAACTGTTCGAGAGCGCGCAGCGGGTGATCCCCGGAGGAGTCAACAGCCCCGTGCGGGCCTTCCGCGGCGTCGGCGGTTCGCCCTTCTTCGTGGCGCGCGCCGAGGGCGCACGGATCGTGGACGTGGACGGCCGCGGCTACATCGACTTCCTCGGCTCCTGGGGTCCGCTGATCCTCGGCCACGCCGCGCCCGCGGTTGTCGAGGCGCTGGCGGTCGCCGGGCGCCGGGGCACGAGTTACGGAGCTCCCACGGGCGCCGAGGTGGAGATGGCGGAGTGCCTCAGCCGCGCCGTGCCCTCCATGGAGATGGTGCGGCTCGTCTCCTCGGGGACGGAAGCCGCCATGAGCGCCATTCGCCTGGCCCGCGGGGTCACCGGGCGGGACGTGATCATCAAGTTCGACGGCTGCTATCACGGCCACGCCGACAGCCTCCTCGTCAAGGCGGGGTCCGGCGGCGCCACCTTCGGCGTGCCGGATTCGCTGGGTGTGCCGCAGGCGCTGGCGGCGCTCACGGTCGCGCTACCGTTCAACGATCTCCCGGCCGTCGAGCGGGTGATGACGGAGCGGGGCCGCGAGGTGGCGGCGGTCGTGGTGGAGCCTGTGGCCGGCAACATGGGCGTGGTCCCGCCAGCGCCCGGCTACCTCCAGGGGCTTCGCGAGATCTGCACCCGGCACGGCGCCCTCCTCCTCTTCGACGAGGTCATCACGGGCTTCCGGGTGGCGTACGGCGGGGCCCAGGCGCGCTACGGGGTGCGTCCCGACCTCACCTGCCTCGGCAAGATCATCGGCGGCGGGCTGCCCGTGGGCGCCTATGGCGGATCGCGCGAGCTGATGAGCCGGGTGTCGCCGCTGGGCGGCGTGTACCAGGCAGGCACGCTCTCGGGCAACCCGCTGGCGGTGGCGGCCGGGCTCGCGACGCTGCGAGCGCTCCAGGACCCGTCGGTGTACGAGCGGCTCGATCGGCTCGGCGCGCGGCTCGAGCGGGGAATCAGGGAAGCCGCGGCCGCCTCGCGGGTGCCGGTCACGGTGAACCGCGTCGGCTCCATGCTCACCGGCTTCTTCACCGAGGGCCCCGTGACGGATTACGCCTCCGCCAAGCGCGCGGACACGGCGCGCTACGCCCGCTACTTCCACGCCATGCTCGATCGCGGCGTCTTCCTCGCCCCTTCGCAGTTCGAGGCGGCCTTCGTCTCGCTGGCGCACACCGAGGAGGATCTGGCTCAGGTGGAGCAGGCCTGCCGTGAGGCCATGGCGTTCCTCGTCTGACGCTCGAAGCGTATTGACACTAAGTTTTCCCGCGTGATAGGGTTCGCAAGGTTGCCTGGGCGAGTGACCGCGTAAGCCGGTCGTCCGGAGTTCCAGATGCACATACATGGTGCCGGAGCACGTCAGCGTCCCCCACAAGACCCGGATCCAGGCAGGAGCGACGTGCCAGACATGCCATGGCCCTGTTGAGACGATGGCCGTGGTCGTCGCCAGGACCGGGCAGCGCCCGGTCGACGATCTCGCGAGCCTCGCGCCCGCGCCTCGTGCGCTGACCCAGGGGCTGGCGTGTGGGCTGTCACCACGAGCAGGATGCGGAAAAACTCCGCAGGGCGCTCAAAAAGGTCCAGGTGCGAGGCGGCGAGGGATGCGACGAGCGAGGCGTACTCCGCTTGGCGAGCCGAGCCGGAGGCGAGGTGAGCGGATCCGGAGATCCGGGCGAGCGTGAGCGAGCCGGAAACGCTCCTGCCGTACGTCTCGCCCCCGGAGAACATCGTCCCCGGGATCGCCGCCTACTTCTCGACCGTCTGCCGCGAGTGCCCCGCCGGCTGCGGCGTCGTCGCCAAGAACCGGGACGGCCGCGTGATCAAGCTCGAGGGCAACCCCGATCACCCCGTCAATGCCGGCGCCCTCTGCATCCGCGGGCATGCGGCGCTGCAGGGGCTCTACCATCCCGACCGTTTCCGCGGCGCCCTCGTGGGAGGCAAGGCCGCCAGGTGGGAGGACGCCGAGAAGCCGGTCGTGGACAAGCTCTCGGCGCTCGCCAAGGCGCGCCAGGGGAGCAGGATCGCCGTCGTGAGCGGGCTTGAGGCGGGCAGCCTCGCCCGGCTCATGGACGAGTGGACCCGGGCGCTGGGCGCGCGCGCCCGCGTCGCCTACGAGCCCATCGGCTACGAGGCCCTCCGCGCCGGGAACCGGATCGCCTTCGGGCGAGACGCGATCCCGGACTACGCCATCGGAGACGCCACCTATCTCGTCTCCTTCGGCGCCGACTTCCTCGAGACGTGGCTCTCGCCGGTGGGCCATGCGTCGGACTTCTCGCGGATGCACGCCTTCGCGCACGGACGGGCGGGCACGTTCGTCCACGTGGAGCCGCGGCTGTCCATGACGGGCGCCAATGCCGACCGGTGGGTGCGGAACACCCCCGGGACGGAAGCGCTCCTCGCGCTCGGCATGCTCAAGGTGATCCTGATGGAAGGGCTCCAGGTGCCGGGGGCCGACGCGAAGACGCTGGGCGCCGCAGTGCAAGGGGTGGAAGTGGCCGCCATTGCCGCGGCGTCCGGGGTGGAGGCCGCCACCATCAAGCAGATCGCCCACGACTTCGCGGCCTCCAGGGGGGGCTTGGCCATCGGCGGCGGGATCGGCGTCTCGGGCGGCAACGCCACCGACACCCAGGTCGCGATCAACCTGCTCAACGCCGCCGTCGGGGCCGTCGGCACGCGCATCCGGTTCGGCAGCGATTCCGTCGCCGGCACGGCGAGCCCGTATGCCGACATGGTCGCGCTCACCCAGGCCATGGCGAAGGGCGAGATCGAGGTTCTGGTGCTCGGGGACGTGAACCCCGTCTACAGCATGCCCGCCAAGTCCGGATTTGCCGAGGCCCTGGCCAAGGTGCCGCTGGTGGTGAGCCTGGCCGGCCGCCCCACCGAGACGACCGCAAAGGCGCATGTCGTGCTGCCCGTGCTGCACTGGCTCGAGTCGTGGGGCGATTACGCCGCCGAGGAGGGCGTGGTCGGGCTCATGCAGCCGACCATGGGCCCCGTGGAGATCGATGGGAAGCCGGTGGAGGGCAAGAGCACGGGCGACATCCTCTTGTCACTGGGCCGCCAGGCCCTCGGCAGCGAGCAGGGCAAGGGTCCCCTCCCCTGGGCGAGCGTCGAGGATCTCGTCAAGGAACAGTGGAAGGCGCTGGCCAAGCAGGCCGGCCGCGACAAGGACGTCGCCTCCTTCTGGGAGCAGTCGCTCCGCAAGGGCGGGGTCTTCAGGCAGGCGCCGCCGCCAGCGGTGGCGCTCAGACCGGAGGCCGCGCGCCTCAAGGCCGAGCCCGCGAAACTCGAGGGCTCGGGATCGCATGCGCTGCTCGTGTACCCGTCCCATCGCTTCTTCGATGGGCGCGGCGCCGACAGCCCGTGGCTGCAGGAGGCGCCTGACAGCATGACGCAGGTCACCTGGGACGGCTGGGTGGAGATCCCGGCCGAGACCGCCAGGACGCTGGGGGTGAGTCGGGGTGATCTGGTGGCGCTCACGTCGCCCCACGGGAAGATCGAGCTGCCCGCGTACCCATCGGAGTCGCTCCATCCGGGCGCCGTGGCGGTCGCCATGGGGCAGGGGCACGAGTACGGCGGCCGTTACGCGAAGCAGCGCGGCCTCAATGCCGGCGCCAACCCGATGCGGCTCCTGGGCGGGACGCCGGAGGCCGCCTCCGGAGGCCTGCCCCACCTGGCCGTGATGGTGGACCTCGCCAGGACGGGCGCGCGCCGCGCGCTGGCGATCCCGCAGTCCACGCACGACCAGGACGACCGCGAGATCGCCCAGCACGTGTTCCTCGCCGCGGCCAAGGAGATGGAATTGCGCGGGCGGCCCCCGGAGCAGGCGAGCCACCCGAGCATGTACCCGCCCGTCAAGTACCCCGAGCACCGCTGGGGGATGACGGTGGACCTCGACACGTGCATCGGCTGCCAGGCCTGCGTCGTCGCCTGCGTGGCCGAGAACAACGTGCCGGTGGTCGGCAAGGAGCAGGTGGCCTACGGCCGCGACCAGCACTGGCTGCGGCTCGAGCGCTGGGAGGAAGGCCAGGCGAGCCACCCCGAGAACATCTTCCTCCCGATGTTCTGCCAGCACTGCGGCGTGGCGCCCTGCGAGCCGGTTTGCCCGGTCTACGCGGCCTACCACACCCAGGAGGGGCTCAACGGGCAGATCTACAACCGCTGCGTCGGCACCCGCTACTGCGGCAACAACTGCCCGTACCACGTGCGGCGCTTCAACTGGTTCTACTACACGTTCCCGTCGCCGCTGGATCTGCAGCTCAACCCCGAGGTCACGGTGAGGCAGCTGGGCGTCATGGAGAAGTGCACCATGTGCGTCCAGCGCATCATCCACGGGAAGGACGCGGCCAGGGACGCGGGCCGGCCGGTCCGGGACGGCGACATCCGGACGGCTTGCCAGGAGACCTGCCCGACCCAGGCCATCACCTTCGGCGATCTCAAGGACGACCGCGCGGCGGTATCCAGACTCTCCCGGTCGCCGCGGGGCTACCACGTGCTGGAGGAGCTCGGCACGCAGCCGGCGGTGACGTACCTGAGAAAGGTCGTCCGGGAGTCCGGGCTACCGCCGGCGAAGGGCCACAAGGCATGAGCCTCCAGACTCGGACCTCGGATCCCACCTGGGCCGACGTCAACCGCGACGTCATCCGCACCGTCGGCATGCCCGGCAACACGTACTTCGCCTGGATGTGCCTGGTGGGGCTCACGCTGGCGGCGGGCTTCGCCGCGTGGACGTGGCAGATCTACGTGGGCATGGGCGCCGCCGGCAAGCGGTCCCCCCAGATGTGGGCCATGTACATCACCACCTTTGTGTTCTGGATCGGTATCGGGCACGCCGGCACGCTGATCTCGGCCGTCCTGTACCTCTTTCGCGCGAAGTGGCGGACCTCGATCTACCGCGCCGCGGAGGCCATGACGATCTTCGCCGTCATGACCGCGGGCCTCTTCCCGCTCATCCACGCCGGGCGCATGTGGTTCGCCTACTGGCTGATGCCCTACCCGAACCAGCGCTACCTCTGGCCCAACTTCAAGTCGCCGCTGGTCTGGGACGTCTTCGCGATCTCGACTTACCTGACCATCAGCCTGGTGTTCTTCATCATCGGGCTCGTGCCCGACCTCGCCGCCCTGCGCGACAGCGCCACGGGGGTCAAGAAGCGGATCTATGCGGTGCTCTCCCTCGGCTGGGAGGGATCGGACTCCCAGTGGCGGCACTACCGCCGCGCCTACGGCCTCTTCGCCGCCCTGGCGACGCCGCTGGTGCTGTCGGTGCACAGCGTGGTGTCCTTCGACTTCGCCATGGCGCTGGTGCCGGGCTGGCACTCGACGCTCTTCGCCCCCTTCTTCGTGGACGGGGCCATCTTCTCCGGCTTCGCCATGGTGCTGATCCTGATCCTGCCCATGCGCTACGTCTTCGACTGGTACACCTACATCACGGACAAGCACCTGGACGCCATGGCCAAGCTCATCCTGGTCACGAGCCTCGTGCTGACGTACTTCTACGCCTGCGAGGTCTTCACCGCCTGGTACAGCGGCGACCACTTCGAGCGGGCCTCGGTGTTCGCCAAGGCCACCAAGCAGTACGCCTGGGCCTACTGGCTCATGTACTTCTGCAACAGCGTGGTCCCCCTGATCTTCTTCTGGAAGAAGGCGCGCACCCACGTGGGCATCCTCTATGTGGCGTCCATCTTCGTGCTGATCGGGATGTGGTTCGAGCGCTTCAACATCATCGTTCCGGGGCTGGCCCACGACTTCTACCCGTACACGTGGGGCACCTACGTGCCGACCGTGACCGACTCGGCGATCATCGTGGGCTCCTTCGCCTGGTTCTTCCTCCTCTTCCTCGGGTTCATCCGGGTCATGCCGTCGCTCTCCATCGTGGAGGTGAAGGAGGTGCTCCCGCATCCCCTGAAGCACGGCGCCCACGGGGGAGGGGACTAGGATGGCGGCGGCGAGCGCGAACGTGCTGGGCGTCTTCGCCCACGTGGACACCACGCTGCACGCCATCCGCGCGCTGCGGCAGCAGGGCTTCTCGGAGCTGACCGTCTACACGCCGGTGCCGGTGGAGGAGATCGAGGAGGAGGTGGAGCAGGGCCGGCCCTTGAGCCGGGTGCGTCTGTTCACCCTGATCGGCGGGCTCACGGGCACCGTCACGGGCTTCTTCCTCACCATCTGGTCGTCGCTCAAGTGGGACCTCGTGACCGGCGGCAAGCACCCGGTCTCGATCCCGCCCTTCGTCATCATCGGTTTCGAACTGACGATCCTGTTCGGGGGGCTGTCGACCCTGCTGGCCCTGCTGATCCTGGGCCGCCTGCCGAGGCTCCGGCCGTCGCCGACCTACGACCCGCGCTTCACGCTGGACCGCTTCGGTGTCGCGGTGGCGTGCCCGCCCGACAGGGCCGCGGCGGTCGGGTCGCTGCTGACGGCATCCGGGGCGGAGGAGGTCCGGCGATGATGAAGTACGTGTTCGGCCTGGTGTTGCTGGTGGTGGGCGGCGTCGTGGCCGTGCAGGGCGGGGTCCTCGTGATGCGCTGGAACGACAACATGACGCAGACGGCGCGGGTCATGCCGGGCGAGCGGGCCTTCGCGATGCCCGCGAGCAGCGTGCCGCGCTCAGGCGGCGAGCTGTACTACCCCAAGGAAGAGCGGGAGGCGGCCGCTGCGCGGAAGAACCCGGTCCCGGCCACCCTCGAGTCGGTGAACAAGGGGGGCGCGCTCTACGTCGTCTACTGCACCCCGTGCCACGGCGCCGCGGGCAAGGGCGACGGGCTGGTGACGCCCAGGTTCGTGCCGCCGCCAGATCTCACCAACGCGGACCTTCAGAAGGGCCGCACCGACGGCTACTGGCAGAGCTATCTCGGCGTGGGCGGCGCGATCATGCCCTCCTACGGCGAGGCGCTCTCGCCCGAGGAGCGCTGGCACGTGGTGAACTACGTGAGGAGCCTGGCGCAGAAATGACCCCGACAGCCTCGACCGCACAACCGCCGCAGGGGTCGCAGGCGGTCCTCGTCGCGCTCGCCGTGGCGGGCGCCGCCGCCTTCGTCTACGGCATCATGCAGCCTCAGCCGACCCGCGCCTGGGGGATGTACCTGGTCAACCTCCTCTTCTGGTCGAGCCTGGCCATCACGGGACCGGCGCTGGCCGGGATGATGCAGCTCACCGAGGCGCGCTGGTCCCCGAGCGTGAAGCGGATCGCGCTGACCACGGCCGGCTTCCTGCCGATCTCGTTCGTCCTCTTCCTGATCCTCTTCGCCGGTCGGTCGGTGCTCTACCCGTGGGTGACGACGCCTGTGCCGGTGAAGGCGGCGTGGCTCAACGTGCCCTTCATGTCGCTCCGCATCGGTCTCGGCGTGGCGCTGCTCTACTGGGTGGCGCTTCGCTTCTCCCGGGCGGTGTTCGACGAGCAGACGGGCGCCGCCGACAGCGCCGAGGCCCGCAACCGCCGCAACCGGCTGGCCACCGCGCTCCTGGTCCTCTTCGTGGTGGTGCTGTCGCTCTGGGGCTTCGACCTGGTGATGTCCCTGGATCCCAGGTGGTTCAGCGGCCTCCTGGGCGGCTACTACGTGGTCAGCACGCTCTACACGGGCTTCGGCCTCGTGACGTTCCTCACCATCCGCGCCAACGCCCGCGGGCTCACCAGCGTCTCGCCGTCCGCCATCCAGGATGTGGCGAAGCTCACCTTCGCCATGTGCGTCATGTGGATGTACTTCTTCTTCTCGCAGTACCTCGTGATCTGGTACGGCAACGTGCCCGTGGAGACCAAGTTCTTCCTGCGGCGCTTCTTCAATGACCCGTGGCGGACGATGGCCTTTGTCATCTTCATCGTGGGCTGGCTCGTCCCCTTCGGCTACCTGCTCAAGCGGCTCACGGGACGGCCGCCCACGGCCCACAAGCCGCTGGTCGTGATCCTCTTCATGGGATGGGCGGCCATCTTCCTCGAGCGGATCCTGCTGGTCTTCCCGGCGCTCGCGCCGGACGACGTCTTCCCGTTCGGCCTGATGGAGATCCTCATCACGGCGGGGTTCTTCGCGCTCTTCGCGCTCGGCCGCAACCGCTTCCTGTCCCGCTACGGGCCCCTCCTGTAGGGGTCAGGTCTTGCATTCCGACATCGGCAGGCGTACGGCCTTGCCTTGGGATGTGGGCGGGGCACTGGTCATCCTGTACCGCTGCGAGCGCAACAGCGATGGAGCCGGGGCTAGGTGTCGGAATGCAAGACCTGACCCCCTCGCGCCCGGTGCTACACTGGGCGCGTGATCTCCGTCGAAGAGGCCCTCGATCGCATCCTCTCGCGCGTCTCCGTCCTCGGAGACGAGCGCGTGCCGCTGCTCGCAGCCCTCCACAGGGTCCTCGGCGAGCCGGTGACGGCGGGCCTCGACATCCCGCCCTGGCCCAACTCGTCCATGGACGGCTACGCCGTGCGCAGCGCCGACACGGTGGGGGCGACCTCCGAGCGTCCCGCGCGGCTCACGCTCGGGGGGCGCGTGCCGGCGGGAGGCGTGGCCGAGCGGGCGCTCCGGGCCGGCGAGGCCTTCCGCATCTTCACCGGCGCGCCGCTTCCCGAGGGCGCCGACAGCATCATCCCGCAGGAGGACGTGACGGCGGATGGCGGCACGGTCGGGATCGGCCGTCTCGTGCCGCCCGGGGAGTGCGTGAGGCCCCGGGGCGAGGACATGCGAGCCGGTGACATCGTGCTCGAGCGCGGGCGCGTGCTGGGGCCGGCCGAGATCGGCCTGCTCGCCACGCTCGGGCATCAGCCGGTGCGGGTGGTGCGGCGGCCCGTCGTGGGCATCCTCTCCACGGGCGACGAGCTCGTGGATCTGCCGGGCGCACTCGGCCCGGGCCAGATTCCGAACTCGAACACCTACGCGCTGATGGCGCAGGTGCTCGAGGCCGGCGGCGAGCCCGTGAGCCTGGGAATTGCGCGCGATCGGCTGGACGACATCGTCGAGCGGCTCTCCTGGGGGCTCGGCTGCGATCTCCTCATCTCGTCCGCGGGCGTGTCCGTGGGCGAGCACGATCTCGTCAAGGCGGCGCTCGGGCGGCTCGGGGCCGAGCAGCACCTGTGGCTGGTCAACATGAGGCCGGGGAAGCCCGTGACGTTCGGGACCATCCCCGCGGGAGCCAAGGGCGCCTTGCCGGTGTTCGGCCTGCCGGGCAACCCGGTGTCCGCCATGGTCACCTTCGAGCTCTTCGTCCGTCCGGCCATCCTGCGGGTGGGTGGTCACGCGCGTCTGTCGCGTCCCGTGATCTCCTCGCGCGCGCTCCTGCCGATCCCCAATCCGGGGCGCCGCCGCGGCTATCTGCGGGTGACGGTGACGCGAGGGGACGGCGGATACGGCGCGCGGCTCACGGGCGACCAGGGCTCGGGGATCCTGCGCTCCATGGTCGCCGCCGACGGTCTGGCCATCGTCCCCGGGGATACGACGGTGGGGCGGGGCGAGGACGTCCAGGTCATGCTGCTCAGGGAGCTCTGAGGAAGAGCGCCCAGAGGGCCAGCCAGGCGCCGAGCGCCATCGAGGCGAAGGTGACGAGGCTGCCGACGCTGAGCGTGGCGGAGTTGGTCAGTCCCTGATTGATATTGCACCCCTCGGCGAGAAGGGCCGCGCCGCCCATCAAGAGCCCTCCCCCGAAGATCTTCAGGAGGCTCCACCCCGGAGGCAGCTTCAAGCGGAAGTCGCCCGCCCGCCAGGCTCCCGCGAAGGCGCCCACAGGCACGCCGAGCAGCATCACCATGCTCCAGGTGACCTGGGTCGGGTATCCGACGAGCGGGTAGGTGAGCAGGTAACCCGTGTTGGACGCGAACGTGATGCCGGCGGGACGGCTCCCGAAGCCGGACGCCCACCAGCCCGCTGCGATCATCACCCCGACCGCGATCCCCGTCATCGGCCACGACCACTTGCCGTGCTCGGGTTGGGCTCGCTCACGCTCGCCCGGATTCCCATATCCGCCCGCCTCGCCGCGGCGGCCGCCGCTCAGCTGGCCAGGCAGTGGCCGCGCCAGCCAGACGGCGGCGGAGGCTGCGAGCACCGCGATGACGACCCACGGCGAGACGCCGACGAGCCCGTGGAGCGTCGGCGCCGCACCGCCGAGGGTGACGGCCGGCGCTTGCAGCCACGTCCGCACCGGGGCCAGCACGCCGACGCTGACGGTGGTCGCGCCCATGGCGAAGCCGAGGAGCACGACGCAGGCTCCGATGGCGCCCTCGCCGACGCGATACCACGTGCTCCCCGAGCAGCCGCCGGAGAGGATCATGCCCACGCCGAAGAGCCCCCCGCCCAGGATGTTGGCGACCCAGCGGAACGGCCGGATGGGCACCTCGATGAGTCCGAGCGCCATGAGCGTGTGCACGCCGATCATGGCGACCAGGAGCGCCAGCACGTAGGCGCGGAGGATCGTGGTGTCTCCCATGAGGACGGCGTTGGACAGCGCGCGCGTGAGACAGAAGCCGCCTCGCTGGAGCACGTACCCGAAGAGGAGGCCGGTGAGCAGCGCCGAGACGTACAGGGCCCAGTTGAAGTCGTCCATGGGCGCATGCTAGCCCGCGCCCGCCGGGGTGTAAAGCAGTCCGATGAGCGCTTGCGCGAAGAGGCCCAACCGCGACGCGAGGTCCTCCACAGTCAGGCGACCCCGAAGTTTGACTTGTCTTCGGGGCGGGTGCTACCGTCCGGCTGTCATGCCGCGCGTCCTCTTCCATCCCAAGTTCCGCCGGCTCGCCGGTTGCGCGCTCGTCGCGGGAGCGACGTGGGGCTGCGCGTCGGACGAGAGCGCGCGCCGCGCCGTCGCCGAGATCGCCTCTGTGCAGAGAGAGCTCGCGGAGATGCGGACGATGCACCAGGGGAACACGCGGGAGCTCGCCGAGCTCGGGTCGCGGATGCGCGGGCTCGAGAGCGAGGTGGCGGGCCTGGCGACGGAGATCAGGAGCGCGGCTCCCGAGCTGACCCGGGCGCGCGCGGCGCTGGAGGAGGCCGACGCGGCCCTGCGGGCCCGCGTGACCCGGAGCGCTCCTCCCGAGCCGGCGCCTGCGCAAGCGCCGGGGGTGGCGTCCGCCGCGAGAGCCGCGCCCGCCACCGAGCCGACCCCCGAGCGGCTCCACGCCAGCGCGATGGCGAATGTCCGGGCGCGCGAGCCCGGACAGGCTGTGCTGGAGCTCACCGATCTCATCGCGCGGTTCCCGCGACATCCGCTGGCCGCTGCGGCACAGCTCGGGATCGGCGAAGCGTACTACCAGCAAGGCGATTGTCGCCAGGCGCTCGTGGAGCTGGGGAAAGTGGTGGAGGGCTACCCCGGGAGCGCCCAGGTCCCGGACGCGCTCCTCAAGATCGGGCTCTGCCGCCGCTCGCTCGGAGAACCGGGTGGCGCCACCGCCGCGTGGCGCCGGCTCGTGAGCGAGCATCCGCGGACGGATGCCGCCGCCCGCGCGCGCGCCCTGCTTGACGTGCGAAGCGGCGCCGCGCGCCGTTCGCGCTGATCCCACCGACGGGTCGCGCGCGTCCATTTCTTGACGCCCCTCGTCACGAAGGTATACTGAAGCGCGTTCTTTCATGAGCCAGCGATGATGACGACGACACGTATCTATGCAGAGACACTGAGCGATGCGCGGCATCGCGCGTCCGCGTGGCGCGAGAAGATCGCCCGCGCCCAGGCGGTGCCCTCGGTGCGCGTCGTGAGCCCCGGGAACGCCGCGTTCCCGAGGCTCCTCGGCGAGATCCCGGATCCGCCGGCGTGCCTGCACGTCTGGGGACGCATCCTCGCCGAGGATGCGCTGGCGGTGGCCGTGGTGGGCTCGCGCCAGGCGACCCCCTACGGGATCGAGGTGGCCGAGCGGCTGGGCTTCGATCTTGCGACGCGCGGCGTGACGGTGGTGAGCGGGCTCGCGCGCGGGATCGACAGCGCGGCCCACCGCGGCGCGCTCGAGGCGGGCGGGCGGACCATCGCCGTGCTGGGCTCGGGGCTCGACGCGATTTACCCGCCCGAGAACCGGCGGCTGGCGGCGCGGATCGCGCAGCGCGGGGCGGTGGTCTCGCAGTTCGCGCGGAATGCGCGCGCGCTGCCACACCATTTTCCCGAGCGGAACCGGGTGATCGCGGGCCTGGCGCTGGGCGTGGTCGTGGTGGAAGCGGCAGAGCGGAGCGGCGCGCTGATCACGGCCGGGCACGCCGCGGAGCTGGGGCGCGAGGTCATGGCGGTGCCGGGCCGGGTCACCTCCCCCACGAGCCGGGGCGCGCACCGCCTGCTCAAGGACGGCGCGGCGCCGGTGGAGGGCTGGGAGGACGTGATCGCCCAGCTGCCGGCGCGCTTCCGTGATTGCGTCAAGGTGGTGGCCGCGAGCGGCGCCTCCGCGGACTCCGGCGCGGCGCCAGGGGACGATGAGCGGCGGCTCCTCGCGCTCCTGGGAGAGGAGCCGGCGGGCATGGACGACCTGATCATGCGCAGTGGGCTGCCGGCAGGCCGCGCGGCGGCACTGCTGCAGTCACTCGCACTCGATGGCTGGGTGCGGCAATTGCCCGGCGCGCGGTTCATCCGGGCGGGCCGATCGTGAAAGGACGAGGGGAGAGCGTGGCGAAGCGCGCCCTGGTGGTGGTGGAGTCGCCCACCAAGGTCAAGACGATCCAGAAGTACCTGGACTCGACGTACATCGTCAAGGCCTCCATGGGCCACATCCGCGATCTGCCCAAGTCGAAGCTGGGCGTGGACGAGAAGAAGGGCTTCAAGCCGGACTACAAGGTCCTGCCGGCGAAGAAGAAGGTCCTGGACGAGCTGAAGAAGGCCGCGGAGAAGGCGGATGCGCTCTACATCGCGACCGACCCGGACCGCGAGGGCGAGGCCATCGGCTGGCACCTCGCCGCCGAGCTCGGGATCGGCAAGACCAAGACCTACCGGATCATGTTCAACGAGATCACCGAGCGCGCGGTCAAGGCGGCCTTCCAGCATCCGGGCAAGATCGACATGAACAAGGTGAACGCGCAGCAGGCGCGCCGGATCCTGGACCGCCTGGTGGGCTACAAGCTCTCCCCGCTTCTCTGGGAGAAGATCCGCCGCGGGCTCTCGGCCGGACGCGTCCAGTCCGTGGCGGTGCGGCTCCTCACCGAGCGCGAGCGCGAGATCCAGGCCTTCGTGGCGGTGGAGTACTGGTCGCTGCACGCACGCCTCCTGGGCACGCACCCGCCGGAGTTCACGGCCACGCTCCGGGAGGTCCGCGGGGAGAAGGCGAGCCTGCCGTCCGAGCGGGAGACGATGGCGGTGATGACGGCGCTCCACGGCTGCGAGTGGCGGGTCAAGTCGGTCACGCGGGGCGAGCGGAGGCGGAACCCGGCGGCGCCCTTCACGACCTCCACGCTCCAGCAGGAGGCCGGCCGCAAGCTGCACTTCACGGCGAAGAAGACCATGATGCTCGCCCAGCAGCTCTACGAGGGCATCGAGCTCGGGGCCGAGGGCAGCGTGGGTCTCATCACCTACATGCGCACCGATGCCGTGCGCGTCTCGCAGGAGGCGCAGGCGGAGGCGCGCGACTGGGTGGGGCGCCGGCTCGGGCGCGAGTATCTCCCGGACGCGCCGCCGGTGTACCGGGCGAGGAAGAGCGCGCAGGAGGCCCACGAGGCCATCCGCCCGGCGTTCGTCGAGCAGGAGCCCAAGGCCGTGGCGCGCTTCCTCAGCCGAGACCAGCTGGCGCTCTACCGGCTGATCTGGGAGCGCTTCCTCGCGAGCCAGATGCTGCCGGCGGTGTACGACACGGTGGCGGCGGACATCCGGGCCAACGACTGCCTCTTCCGCGCCCAGGGCTCGACGCTGAAGTTCCAGGGCTTCATGGCCGTGTACGTGGAGTCGCGGGAGGAGGTCCCCGAGACGCAGGAGGACGAGGTCGAGACGGAGGCCGTGGTGCCCCCGCTCGTCGAGGGCGAGCGGCTCCGTCTCCGCGCGCTGGATCCCAAGCAGCACTTCACGCAGCCGCCGCCGCGCTACACGGAGGCCTCGCTGGTCAAGACCCTCGAGGAGCGCGGCATCGGCCGGCCGTCCACGTATGCGCAGATCCTCTCCACCATTCAGGAGCGGGAGTACGCGAGGCGGGAGAAGGGGACACTCTTCCCGAGCGAGCTCGGCATGCTGGTCACCGACTCGCTGGTGCCGCATTTCCCTGAAGTCATGGACGTGGAGTTCACGGCCGGGCTCGAGGAGTCGCTGGACAAGATCGAGGAGGGGGAGGCCGACTGGGTGGAGACGGTCGCCGCCTTCTACAAGCAGTTCTCCAAGGACCTCGCTCGCGCCGGCAAGAAGATGGACGACGTCAAGAAGGGCACGGAGACGGGCGACGCCTGCCCCCACTGCGGCAAGCCCATCGTGGAGAAGTGGGGGCGCTTCGGCAAGTTCCTCGCGTGCTCCGCCTATCCCGAGTGCAAGTACACGAAGGATCTCGGCGGCGGGCGGGTGAAGGTGGCCGACGAGCCCACGGAGGAGATCTGCCCCACCTGCAGCAAGCCCATGGTCATCAAGCATGGGCGCTTCGGGAAATTCATCGCGTGCTCCGGCTATCCCGGTTGCAAGACCACCAAGCCCGTGCCGCTCGGGATCGGCTGTCCCCAGCCGGCCTGCGGCGGTCAGCTCGTGGAGCGGCGGACCCGGAAGGGCCGGACCTTCTACGCGTGCACCAACTACCCGCAATGCACCTTCTCGGTGTGGACCCGGCCCATCCCGGAGCCCTGTCCTAAATGCGCCGCGCCCTTCCTGACCGAACGGATTGCCCGGGGCGGCAAGACCACGCGCGCCTGTGTTCGCGACGAGTGCGGGTACAAGCAGGAGGTCGGCCCCGCTGTCGCCTGACGGGCCGCGCGCCAGTCACCGTGAGCCAGCAGGTATCCGATTCCGTCGCGGCCTTCCTCGCCTATCTGGAGGCCGAGCGGGGCGCCTCGCCCCACACCCTCAGGGGCTACGCGGCCGACCTCGCGGAGTTCCAGCACTTCCTCCGGGAGCAGGGCGTCCGCGGGCTCACGGAGGTGGACGCGCGGCTCCTGCGGGCGTATCTGGTGCGGCTGTATCAGCGGCGGCTCGCCAAGAGCAGCATCGCGCGCAAGCTCGCCTCGGTGAGGAGCTGCTTCCGGTTCCTCACGCGCCGCGGGCTCCTCGAGAGCAACCCCGCCCGACAGGTGCGGACGCCGAGCGCGCCGCGCCGGCTGCCGTCCTTCCTCCCCAAGGACGAGTCGAAGGAGCTGCTGGACCGGCCCGTGGACGCCTCCGGGGCCGGACGCCGGGACCACGCGCTCCTGGAACTGCTCTACGCGAGCGGACTGCGCGTCGCCGAGTGCTGCGGTCTCGATCTCGATGACCTGGATCGGCACCGCGCGACGGTCCGGGTCCTCGGCAAGGGAGACAAGGAGCGGGTGGTGCCCGTCGGCGATGAGGCGCTCGCCGCGCTCGACGCCTACCTGGCCCTTCGCGGGGAGGGGCGGGGGGCGCTGTTCCGGAACCACAGGGGAGGCCGGCTCACGACGCGCAGCGTCCACCGGATCGTGAAGCGGCTGGCCCGCGCCGCCGGGATCACCCGGCGCGTGTCGCCTCACACCTTGCGCCACACCTTCGCCACCCACATGCTGGGCGAGGGGGCCGACCTGCGGCTCATCCAGGAGCTCCTGGGGCATCGCCGCCTGTCCACCACCCAGCGGTACACCCATGTGAGCCCCGAACATCTGATGAAGGTGTACGACAGGGCGCATCCGAGGGCGACATGAGGGACCTCGACGGGCTCTCGCGCTTCCACGCCACGACGGTGCTCTGCGTCCGCCACCGGGGCCATGTGGCCATCGGCGGAGACGGGCAGGTGTCCATCGGGCAGACGGTGGTCAAGGCCGCGGCGCGGAAGGTCCGGAAGATCCACCACGGCCGGGTGCTCGCCGGCTTCGCCGGCGCGGCGGCGGACGCCTTCACGCTCTTCGGCAAGTTCGAGTCCAAGCTCGAGGAGCATCGCGGGAACCTGCCGCGGGCGGCCGTGGAGCTGGCCAAGGACTGGCGACTCGACCGCGTGCTGCGCCGCCTCGAGGCCTTGCTGGCGGTGGCGGACGCCGAGTCGTCCTTCATCATCTCGGGCACGGGCGACGTCATCGAGCCCGACGACGGGCTGATCGGCATCGGCTCCGGCGGGCCCTATGCGCTGGCCGCCGCGCGCGCTCTCTGCGCGCACTCCGAGCTGGATGCCACGGCCATCGCCGAGCAGGCCCTCCGCATCGCGGCGGAGATCTGCGTCTACACCAACGACCACATCACGGTCGAGGTGCTCGAATGAGCGCTTGCGCGAAGAAGCCCAGCCGCAAGGTGAAGTCATCCACATTCAGGCGACCCGGATGAGCGCTTGCGCGAAGAAGCCCAGCCGCAAGGTGAAGTCATCCACATTCAGGCGACCCGGATGAGCGCTTGCGCGAAGAAGCCCAGCCGCGAGGTGAAGTCATCCACATTCAGGCGACCCGGATGAACGCGCTCACGCCCGCCCAGATCGTCACCGAGCTGGACCGGTACATCGTGGGCCAGGAGCGGGCCAAGCGCGCCGTGGCCATCGCGCTCAGGAACCGCTGGCGCCGCCAGAACCTGCCGCCGGGGCTGCGGGACGAGGTGGCGCCGAAGAACATCATCATGATCGGGCCCACGGGCGTCGGGAAGACGGAGATCGCCCGGCGGCTCGCCAAGCTCTCCCAGGCGCCCTTCCTCAAGGTCGAGGCCTCCAAGTACACCGAGGTGGGTTACGTGGGCCGGGACGTGGAGTCCATGATCCGCGACCTGACGGAGCTCTCGGTGACCATGGTGAAGGCCGAGATGGCGGCGGCGGTGCGGGAAAAAGCCGAGGCCCAGGCCGAGGAGCGGCTGCTGGACCTCCTGCTGCCGCGCCGGCCCGGCGAGGCCTTCACGAGTAGCACCCTCGAGGAGGTGTCCCAGGACGCCTCCCGGGACGCCACGCGGGAGAAGCTCCGGGCCCAGCTGCGGGCAGGCAAGCTCGACGATCGCGCCATCGAGATGGACGTGTCCGACCAGTCGAACCCGATGCTCCAGGTCTTCTCGGGGCAGGGGATGGAGGAGGTCGGCATCAACCTCAAGGACATGCTGTCCCAGATCCTCCCCGGCCGGACCCGGCGGCGCCGGCTCAAGATCGGGGAGGCCCGCCGGCTCCTCGAGCAGGAGGAGGCCCAGAAGCTCGTGGACGCGGAGGAGGCCGTGGCGCAGGCCATCGTGCGCGTGGAGAACTCCGGGATCATCTTCCTGGACGAGCTGGACAAGATCGCGGGGCGCGAGGGCGGGCACGGGCCGGAGGTCTCCCGGCAGGGGGTGCAGCGGGATCTCCTGCCCATCGTGGAGGGCTCCACGGTGACGACCAAGTACGGGATGGTGCGCACGGACCACATCCTGTTCATCGCCGCGGGCGCCTTCCACGTGGCGAAGCCCTCCGACCTCATCCCGGAGCTGCAGGGCCGCTTCCCCATCCGGGTGGAGCTTGAGCCCTTGACGCGCGGGGACTTTGTCCGCATTCTGAGCGAGCCGGAGAACGCCCTGACCCGCCAGTACGTGGAGCTGCTGAAGACGGAGGGCGTCTCGCTCCAGTTCAAGCCCGACGCCGTGGAGGCCGTGGCCGAGATCGCCTCCCTGGTAAACCAGCGGACGGAGAACATCGGGGCGCGGCGGCTCTACACGATCATGGAGAAGGTCCTGGACGAGATCTCGTTCTCGGCTCCGGACATGGCAGGCAAGGAGATCGTCATCGACGCGGACTACGTGCAGGCGCGGCTGGCCGAGGTCCTCCAGGACGAGGACCTGTCGCGCTACATCCTCTAGGCACAACCATGCCCATGCACGAGATGGCCGGCATCATCCAGCGGGCCGAGATCCTCCTCGAGGCCCTGCCCTATATCCGCGAGTTCCAGGGCAAGAGCGTCGTCATCAAGTACGGCGGGGCGGCCATGGAGCAGGGGCCCCTCAAGGAGCACTTCGCCCGGGACGTGCTGCTGCTGCGCCTGGTCGGCATCCGGCCCGTGATCGTGCACGGCGGCGGGCCGCAGATCGGGGCGTTCATGAAGCGGCTCGGCAAGGAGCCCCGGTTCGTGGGCGGCATGCGCGTCACGGACGCCGAGACCGTCGAGATCGTCGAGATGGTGCTCGTCGGCAAGATCAACAAGGAGATCGTGGGGCTCATCAACCTGCACGGCGGCCGGGCGGTGGGGCTGTCGGGCAAGGACGGGAACCTGATCCGCGCGCGGAAGCGGATGCACCGCGCCCCCGACGGCAGCCTGGTGGACATCGGGCTCGTGGGCGAGGTGGAGGCGATCAACCCGGAGGTGATCGCGCTGCTCGAGGACAACGGCCTCATCCCGGTGATCGCGCCCGTGGGCGTCGGCGCCGAGGGCGAGACCTACAACATCAACGCAGACCTCGTGGCCGGCGAGGTGGCGGCGGCACTGCGGGCCGAGAAGCTGGTGCACCTGACGGACGTGAAGGGGATCGCGGGCGAGGACGGCCAGCTCATCTCGACGCTCACCCGCGAGGACGCCGCGCGGCTGATCAAGGCCAGCGTCATCGACGGGGGCATGCTGCCCAAGGTGGAGTCGGCGCTGCGCGCGCTGGAAGGCGGGGCGGCGAAGGCGCACATCATCGACGGCCGCGTGCCGCATGCCCTCCTGCTCGAGATCTTCACCCGCGAAGGCGTCGGCACCGAAATCACCCTTTAGGAGCAGGAGCGTCGCGTGGACACCAAACAGCTGCTGGAGTGGTCGGACAAGTACCTGATGGCGTTCGCCAAGCGGTACCCCGTGGCGCTGGTGCGCGGCGAGGGCGTGCGCGTCTGGGACACCGACGGCAAGGAGTATCTCGACTTCACCGGCGGCATCGCCGTGACGGCGCTCGGGCACTCGCACCCCAGGGTCGTCGGGACCATGCGGGAACAGGCGACGGCGCTGCTCCACGTCTCCAACTACTTCCACATCCCGCAGCAGATCCACCTCGCGAAGCTCCTCTGCGACCACTCCTTCGCCGACCGCGTCTTCTTCTCCAACTCCGGCGCCGAGGCCAACGAGACCGCCATCAAGCTCTGCCGCAAGTGGGCCAAGGAGCATGGCAGCAGCGACCGGGGCGACATCATCAGCATGCGCGGGGGTTTCCACGGGCGCACGCTCGCCACGGTGACGGCCACGGCCCAGGACAAGTACCACCACGGCTTCGAGCCGCTCCCCGCGGGCTTCAAGTACGTCGCCTTCAACGACCTCACGGCGCTGGAGCGGGCCATCGACAGCCGGACCGCCGGCGTGCTGGTGGAGCCCATCCAGGGCGAGGGCGGGGTGAACATTCCCGACGACGGCTATCTGCCCGGGCTCCGGAAGCTCTGCGACGAGGCCGGCATCGCGCTGATTCTCGACGAGATCCAGACCGGCATGGGCCGGACGGGCCGGCTCTGGTGCTACGAGCACGCGGGGATCACCCCGGACATCATGACGGTGGCCAAGGCCCTCGCCAACGGCGTGCCCATCGGCGCCACGCTGGCGACGGAAGAGGTGGCGCGCGTCTTCACTCCCGGCAGCCACGGGACCACCTTCGGGGGCAACCCGCTGGCGACGGCCGTGGGGCTGACCGTGCTGACGACGCTCCTGGAGGAGAACCTCCCCGACAAAGCGGGCCGCATGGGACGCCTCTTGCTGGAGCGTCTGGAGGTGGTGCGGACCCGTGCCCCCGGCCTGGTCAAGGAGGTCCGCGGCCGGGGTCTCCTCATCGGGATGGATATGGTGCCGCCGATCGGCGACGTGGTCACGGCGTGCCGCGAGCGGGGTCTCCTCGTGCTGACCGCGGGGGACAACATGATGCGGCTCGCGCCGCCGCTCATCGTCAGCGAGGCCGAGGTGAACCGGGCGGTGGGGATTGTCGGGGACGCGCTGGGGGGCCTCGCGCGGTGAAGCACTTCCTGTCCATCCGCGATCTCGAGGGGGACGAGGTGCAGCGCCTCTTCCGCCTCACCGCCGAGCTCAAGGCTCGCCAGAAGGCGCGCGAGGGAGGGGCGGCGCTCGCGGGCCGCACCATGGCCCTCATCTTCGAGAAGCCGTCGCTCAGGACGCGCGTCACCTTCGAGGTCGGCATGGTGCAGCTGGGCGGATCATGCGTGTACCTGGCCGCTCAGGAGATCGGCTTCGGCAAGCGGGAGTCGGTGCCCGACATCGCCCGGAACCTCTCGCGCTGGGTGGACATCGTGACCGCGCGCGTCTTCTCCCACCGGACCGTTGAGGAGCTGGCGCGCCACGCCTCCGTCCCCGTGATCAACGGCTTATCGGACCTCGAGCATCCCTGCCAGGCCATGGCCGACTTCTTCACCCTGTGGGAGCGGGGGCTCGATCTGTCGCGCACGCGGCTGGCCTGGGTGGGCGACGGCAACAATGTCTGCCACTCGGTGCTGCTTCTGGCCGCCCTCACCGGCACCACCGTGGTGGTGGCCACGCCGCCGGGGTACGAGCCGAGCCCGGCCGTGCTGGACGCCTGCCGGGCCCTCGGCGGGCGGGTCCGCCTCACGGTGGAGGCCCGGGAGGCCGTCGAGGGCGCCGACGTCATCTACACCGATGTCTGGATCAGCATGGGGCAGGAGGCCGAGCGCGAGCGGCGGCAGGAGGCCTTCCAGCGCTACCAGGTCAACGACTCGCTGCTCCGCTTCGCCGGTGGGAAGGCGCTCGTCATGCACTGCCTGCCGGCGCATCGCGGGGAGGAGATCACGGATGCGGTCCTCGACGGGCCGCAGAGCGTGGTGTTCGATCAGGCGGAGAACCGGCTCCACGCGCAGAAGGGCATCATCCTGCACCTCCTGGGAGGCGGATAGAGGACGCATGAGCACACCCGTCAAGAAAGTCGTGCTGGCCTACTCCGGAGGACTCGACACGTCCGTGATTCTCACCTGGCTCATCGAGACCTACCGCTGCGAGGTCGTGGCGTACTGCGCCGATCTGGGGCAGGGGGAGGAATTGATCCCCGTCCGCGAGAAGGCGCTCCGGACCGGCGCCTCCCAGGTGCATATCCGGGACCTGCGCGAGGAGTTCGTGCGCGACTTCATCTTCCCCATGCTGCGGGCCAGCGCGATCTACGAGGGGGCCTACCTCATGGGCACCTCCATCGCGCGGCCGCTCATTGCCAAGGCGCAGGTGGACATCGCCCGCGAGACGGGCGCCGATGCCGTGAGCCACGGGGCCACGGGCAAGGGCAACGACCAGGTGCGCTTCGAGCTGACCTACGCCGCGCTCGGGCCGGAGCTGACCGTGATCGCGCCGTGGCGGGAGTGGGACTTGAACTCGCGCACGGCGCTCATGGAATACGCCAAGCGCCACGACATCCCGGTGCCGGTGACGGCCGAGCGCCCGTACTCCACGGACCGCAACCTCTTCCACATCTCCTACGAGGGCGGGATCCTCGAGGACCCGTGGGCCGAGCCGCCGCCGAAGATGTTCCTGCTGACCAACTCGCCGGAGTCGGCGCCGGATGTGCCGGTCCACGTGGAGATCGACTACGAGGCCGGCAACCCCGTGGCGGTGGACGGCAGCCGCCTCGGGCCGGTGGCGCTCCTCGAGCGTCTCAACCGGCTGGGAGGCGAGCACGGCATCGGGCGCGTGGACCTGGTGGAGAACCGCTACGTCGGCATGAAGTCGCGCGGGGTGTACGAGACGCCCGGCGGCACGATCCTTCACTCCGCGCACCGCGCGCTGGAGTCGCTCACGCTGGACCGGGAGGCCCTGCACCTGCGCGACTCGCTCATCCCGCGCTACGCCGAGATGATCTACTACGGCTTCTGGTTCGCGCCGGAGCGGGAGGCGCTCCAGACCCTGATGGATGCCATCCAGACGGACGTCACGGGCACGGTGAGGCTCAAGCTCTACAAGGGGACGATCACCGTCACGGGCCGCCGCTCGCCGCGCTCGCTGTACCGGACGGACTTCGTGACCTTCGAGGCTGACCGGGTCTACCGGCAGAAGGACGCGGAAGGCTTCATCGCCCTCAACGCCCTGCGCCTGAAGATCCGCGCCCTCCGCGACCGCGCCCGCTGAGGCGGGACTCCGCTCCCGCCATGCGTCTCCATGTCGCGCTCAGCCCGGCCGAGTTCGCGGGGCTGGGCCTGTCCGGACGCACGGCCGTCGTCGTGGACGTGATGCGGGCGACGACCACCGTGGTCGCGGCCTGCGCCGCCGGCTGCCGGCGCGTGATTCCCGTGGCCGACGCGGCCGCCGCACGGGCGCACCTGCGGGCGAGTGGCCTTCCTCCGGGGGAGATGCTGCTGGCAGGCGAGCGTGGAGGCGATCCCATCTCCGGCTTCGACCTCGGCAACTCGCCGCTGGAGTACACGCCCGAGCGCGTGCGCGGCCGCACCCTCCTGCTCACCACCACCAACGGCACCGCCGCCATGTTCGCCGCCCGGGGTGCCGCCGCGACCGCCGTGGCCGCGCTCACCAACGTGGACGCGGTGGCGCGCTGGGTGCGCGCGCACGGGCAGGACGCCACCGTGCTCTGCGCCGGCGCGCAGGGCGGGTTCTCCCTGGAGGATGCGGTGTGCGCGGGGATCCTGGTGGAGCGGATCGTGGCAGGGGCGGGTCGGGACGGCCGATCGGTGGAGGTCTCCGATGCCGCCGTGGCCGCCCGGCGCCTGGGGGCGCACTACGCGGGTCGGCTCGGCCTCCTCCTCGAGGACTCGACGTGGGCGCGGACGCTGGCCCGCGCCGGCCGCGCGGCGGACCTGGCGGCCTGCCTCGCCCTGTCCACGGTGGACGAGGTACCGGTATTCGACGACGGCGCCATCGTGCCTGGCCGGGTGACGAGCCGCGCGGACGGCCTCTGATGAACGTCCCCATCGCGCTGACCCTCGTCCGCATCGTGCTCGTCCCGCTGCTCATCGTCTTCCTCATCTCCTCCGAGCGGGTCAGCGTGCTGATCGCGGCGGTGATCTTCGTGCTGGCCTCGCTCACCGACTGGCTGGATGGGAGCATCGCGCGCCGGTGGAACCAGGTGACTCGGCTCGGCACGCTGCTGGATCCGGTGGCCGACAAGCTCCTCGTCGCGGCCGCCCTGGTGTCGCTCGTGCAGGTGGAGATGGTGGCCGCCTGGGTGGCCGTGGTGATCATCGGACGCGAGCTGGCGGTGACCGGGCTGCGCGGGGTCGCGCTCTCCATGGGCGTCGTCGTTCCGGCCTCCAGGATCGGGAAGTGGAAGACCGTCACCCAGTACGTGGCCATCACGATCCTGATCCTCGAGAAGGGCGTGCCGGCCGATCTGGTCCCGTTCCACCGCATCTCGACGGCGGCGCTCTGGCTGGCGCTGGCCGTGACGGTCATCTCCGGCGGCCACTACTTCTATGCCTTCTTCCTCAAGACGGGCTCGGGCGCTCTCGTCAAGGACCGGGAGCGCTGGCCGTGAGGGGTCTCGGCGCGCTCCTCGCCTACCTGATCGGCGCCATTCCCGTGGGGTGGCTCGTGGCGCGGGCGGCGGGCGGCGTGGACATCCGCCGCCGGGGCAGCGGCAATATCGGCGCCACCAACGTGCTCCGCACCCTGGGCCCGCTCCCGGGGATTGTCACCCTCCTCGGGGATGTGGCCAAGGGCTACGGGGCGGTCACGGTCGCTGGCTGGCTCGGCGCCGGACCCGCCTGGGCGGCGCTCGGCGCGCTTCTGGCCGTCGTGGGCAATTGCTGGTCCATCTTCCTGCGCTTGCACGGCGGCAAGGGCGTCGCCACGGGGCTCGGAGCCTTCCTGGCGCTGGCCCCCTGGGCGATTGCCCCCTCGGCGGTAGTCTGGATCGCGCTCGCCGCGTCCTTTCGCTACGTGTCTCTGGCCTCGGTGCTGGCCTGCCTCGGCCTGCCAGTCGGCGTTGCGCTGCTCGGCTACCCGTGGCAGTCGGCCGTTGCTGCCGGCGCGGCCGCGGCCATCATCGTCCTGCGGCACCGCGAGAACCTGGAACGCCTGATGAATGGCACGGAGCGCAAGTTCGGCGAGCGGGCACCCTCGCCATGAGCGGCGGGAGGGCATGAGCCGCGCGAGCGGCCACCCGGCCGCGGCCGTCGCCCTCATCGGCGCCGGGGCCTGGGGGACGGCGCTCGCCGTCCACCTCGCCCGCCGTGGCGGGCGCGCGAGGCTCTGGGCTCGCGACCCGGCGCTGGCGGCAGAGATGCGCAAGACCGGCCAGAACGCCCGCTACCTCGCCGGGCTCGCGATCCCCCCCGGCGTCGAGGTGACCTCGGAGCCCGCGCCGGCGCTTGCGGGCACCAGGATCGTCATCGTGGCCGTTCCGTCCGAGTTCGTGAGGGCGGTGGTGGGCACCCTTGCGCACGCGGTTCCGCCGGGGGCGATCATCGTCTCCGCCACCAAGGGCCTCGAGCCCGAGCGGGGTGGGCGCATCTCCTGCCTCCTGTCCGAGCTCCTGCCCGGGCACCCCGTGGCCGTGCTGTCGGGCCCCTCCTTCGCCCGCGAGGTGGCGCTGGGGCTCCCCACGGCGCTCGTGGTGGCCTCGGAGGACGGGGAGGTCGCGCGCCTGGTCCAGCAGGCACTTACCGCCCCCGCGTTCAGGCTCTACACCAGCCGGGATGTCATCGGCGTCGAGATCGCCGGCGCACTCAAGAACGTGGTGGCGATCGCGGCCGGGCTCTCGGACAGCCTGCATCTCGGCGAGAACGCCCGGGCCGCCCTCGTCACCCGCGGGCTGGCGGAGATGGTGAGGCTCGGCGTGGCGCTGGGCGCCTCGGCGCGGACCTTTCTTGGCCTGGCGGGCGTCGGCGACCTCGTCCTCACCGCCACGGGCTCGCTCAGTCGGAACCGGGCGCTGGGGCTCGCGGTGGGGCAGGGCAGGAGTCTCGCTGACGCCGAGGGCGCCAACCGCACGGTGGCCGAGGGCGCGCGCACGGTTGACTCGGCACTGCGCGTGGCTGCCGCCGCCTCCGTCAGCATGCCGATCTGCGAGGCCGTGGCCTCCGTGCTCCATGGCGGCACCCCGGCGGCCCAGGCCCTCGCGGCGCTCCTGGCGCGACCGCTTCAACCGGAGGACGAGGGCGGCGATGGCTGAGCTGCGCAAGGACCCCGTGGTCGGACGCTGGGTGATCATCTCCACCGAGCGGGCGCGCCGCCCCTCGGACTTCTCCCCCCAGCCCGTCCTGCGCGCCGGCGGGGATTGCGTATTCTGTCCCGGGCAGGAGTCGCACACACCCGACGAGATCCTCGCGGTGCGCAGCCCGGAGAGCCAGGCCAATGCCCCCGGGTGGACCCTGCGGGTCGTCCCCAACAAGTTCCCGGCCCTGCGCATCGAGGGGGAGATGGAGCCCTCGGGGGAGGGGCTCTATGACCGGATGAGCGGCGTCGGGGCCCACGAGGTGATCGTCGAGACGCCCGACCACGCAGGCACCCTCGCCACGCTCAGCGAGGCCGCCGTCGCGGACATCCTGTGGGCCTATCGCGAGCGGATGGCGGATCTCGGCAAGGACCGCCGCTTCCAGTACGTGATGGTGTTCAAGAACCACGGCGAGGCCGCCGGGGCCTCCCTCGAGCATCCGCACTCGCAGCTCATCGCGACCCCCATCGTGCCCATCATGCTGACCGAGGAGATCGAGGGGGGCGAGCGGCACTACCGGCTCAAGAAGCGCTGCATCTGGTGCGACATCATCCGCCAGGAGCGCCGTCGCGGCGGGCGAATCATCCTCGAAGGCGACGGCTTCGTGGCCCTGGCCCCCTTCGCCCCGCGCTTTCCCTTCGAGACCTGGATCCTCCCCAGCGGCCATCGTTCCGCCTACGAGGAGACGGAAGCGCGGGAGCTCGCCCCGCTGGCGCGGCTTCTTGGCGAGATCCTGCGGCGCATGGGGCGGGTCCTCGGCGATCCGCCATTCAACTACATGCTCCACAGCGCACCGCTCCGCAGCGGGACCCTCGACCACTTCCACTGGCACCTGGAGATCATCCCCAAGCTCACCCGCGTGGCGGGCTTCGAGTGGGGAACCGGGTTCTTCATCAACCCGATCCCTCCGGAGGAGGCCGTCCAGTACCTCAGGGGCGAGGTGCCCGGATCGCCCGTAAGTTGACACCATTCCAGGCGCTTGTTAGAGTGTGTCGCGGTGTCGCAGGCTGAAGGGCGGGAATAGCTCAGTGGTAGAGCACAACCTTGCCAAGGTTGGGGTCGCGGGTTCGAATCCCGTTTCCCGCTCCATGTGTCAATACAGGGGCTCGGATCGCGGGCCCCTTCGGATTATAAGGCGGCGTAGCCAAGTGGTTAAGGCGGAGGTCTGCAAAACCTCTATTCAGCGGTTCGAATCCGCTCGCCGCCTCCAGACATAGCCGGTGGTGGCAGTCAGTCTCAGGCCGGGGTGGCGGAACTGGGAGACGCAGCGGACTTAAAATCCGCTGGCCCTACCGGGCCGTGGGGGTTCGATTCCCTCCCTCGGCACCAACAAAGGAGCGTACCCTGACTCCAGAGTCCATGGAGGGAGAGTCACCGTGAAGACGCTCAAGGTGGTGCGGAAGACTTTCACGATGCTGAGTGAGAAGCGCACGGAGGTCCTGGACATCACCAAGCAGATCCGGGACCTCATGCTCGCCGCCGACGTCAAGGAAGGCATTCTGCTGGTCAATTCGCTCCATACCACCTGCGCCCTCTTCGTCAACGAGTTCCAGGGGGCGCTCGTCGAGGATTTCAAGGCCATGGTGGACAGGCTGGTGCCCGACAGCCGGGGCTACCGCCACGATGACCCGCGCTACTCCGACTGCGAGCGCGGGAACGCCTCCTCCCACCTGCGGGCCGCCCTCTTGGGGCGGAGCGTGGCCGTCGGGATCAGCGGCGGGGAGCTGGCGCTGGGGCGCTTCCAGTCCATCCTGTTCGC